>JBCNVN010000030.1:0-16409 GCA_039630055.1 Candidatus Caldarchaeales archaeon
GGGTGTAATAGTCTATGATCAAGAAGGAAGAGAGATCTCTAGATATTCAGAGTACGTAGGTTTAAGGACTAATAATGAGGCAGAGTATCTAGCCTTGATAAAGTCTCTTGAGATAGCTAAAAGTCTAGGCATAGTTGAGGTCGAGCTATACTCTGATAGCGAGCTTCTAGTCAAGCAGATAAATGGAGAGTATAGAGTTAGAGATGAGAAGATCTTGAAGCTTTACACTATTGCTCAAGACCTAATGAAGAGGCTTAAGGTTAAATTAACACATATAAACAGAGAAGAGAATAGAGAGGCAGATAGGTTAGCTAACAAGATAATAGAAGAACATGTGTAAGGCACCAGTAAGTGAGGCTAGGAGATTATTTTGATAAAAGATAAAAGTTATTAAGAAAAGAAAGTATTGAAAAGAATTGGAAGACCTATCTATGAGTAAATCTTCACGTAGACCTATATTGATGATCCCAGGACCTACAGAGGTCTCTGCCGAAGTTCTAGCCTCTGTCTCTATGCCTGTCTATCCACATTATGGAAGAGAGTGGGGAGAAATATATGAAGAGACTATAAAGCTTGCTGCAGAGATCTTCAATACGAGTGGAGAGGTAATTATCTTTCCTGGACCTGGTTCTGCAGCCTTAGAGATGGGTATAGCTAATCTAATCGCACCAGGTGAGAAGATTATCGTGATATCTAATGGATTCTTTGGAGAGAGGATAGAGGAGATCTCAAGACATCTAGGTTGTAGAGTAATATCACTCAAAGCAGATTACGGGAGATCTCTAGAACCTAGAAGACTAGAAGAAGCATTAAAGATTCATGAAGATGTAAAAGGCTTGGCCGTAGTCCATAATGAGACCTCTACAGGTGTAAAGAACCCTATCAAAGAATATGGGAGGATAGCTAAAGAACATAATCTATTTTATATAGTTGATGCTATATCATCTTATGGAGCGATCGAGCTTCGAGTAGATGATTGGGGTATAGATTTCTGTGTAGGTTATGCAGGGAAAGCTCTCTCTTCTGTCCCAGGGATCGCTCCAACCTCTATAGGACATGAAGTCATGAGTTTTGTCGAGAATAGACCGTGGAATCCCTCTTCATGGTTTCTAGACTTGAAGGTTTGGAAAACCTACATAGAAGATTGGAGATCGATCGGTCATCCATATCCTTCAACAGTCCCAACCCATAGTATCGTCGGATTGAGAGAAGCATTAAAGATAGCTCTAGATGAAGGTTTAGAGAAGAGGTATAGAAGGCATGAAAAGATGGCTTTTGGATTTAGGAAAGCTATTAGGGCGATGGGTCTAGAAGTGGTTGCATCTGAAGAATTTGCTTCACCTACGGTTACAGCTGTAAAGTGTCCAGAAGAAATATGTAGTAAGATAATTAAAGAAGTCTTGGAGAGATTCAATATCATGGTCTCCGGTGGGATTGGAGAACTTAAAGGAAGAGCTTTCAGAGTAGGGCATATGGGGTTAACCGCTACACCACAATATCTCATCTATACCATATCGGCATTGATGCAAGTACTCAAAAATCTAGGATTAGAAATTGATGAAGGCAAAGTCTTAGCTGAATTCTATTCATCGATCTAGGAGTTCATGGTTTACAATTTCAAGAATAAGGTTTATGTAAAAGGATTTTAGAATATTAGCAGATATGCAGTTAATAGGGAAAGAAGATAGAGAGTTCTTAGAAAAGAAATTTGAGAAAGAACTAGAAAAAGATGTCAGGATAATACTCCTCACTAGGAAGGATGACTGTGAGTATTGTGAGACTGCGAGACAGTTAGTGGAGGAAGTTTCATCTACATCTAATAAACTTAACCCAGAGATCTATGATGTGGATAGGGATAGAGAGATAGCTTCTAGATGGCGTATAGACAAGACTCCAGCTATACTTTTATTCGGTGAGAAAGAGTATGGTGTCAGATTCTTCGGACTACCCTCTGGATATGAATTCACCACTTTAATAGAAGATATAATAGATGTATCTAGGGGAACTAGTAGACTTTCATCTAGAACCAAAGAGGTTCTTAAAAGTATAGATAAGCCTATCCATATACAGGTCTTTGTAACACCTTCATGTCCTTATTGTCCGAGAGTAGTGAGACTTGCCCATCAGTTCGCTATAGAGAACACCATGATAACTGGAGATATGATAGAATCGTTAGAATTTCAGGAATTGGCGGGACGTTATAATGTACTAGCAGTTCCTAAGACGGTAATAAACGACCAAGTATTCTTTGAAGGAGCTGTACCTGAACCTTTATTCCTTCAACAAGTCTTAAGAGTTTTAAGGCTCTAGAACGCTATCTATAGAATTCTACCTCTCAACATCTAGGGTAGCGATCTTTTCTATTATCAATAGCAATGCTGCTTCATAAAGATCTTTGGCCTGGATGAGTTGTAGTTCTTCTCTATCGATATTATAGAATTCTAATGCTCTAGTTATTCTCTCATGTTCATATAGATCTTCTCCGCTTAGCTCTATTCCACCTATCCTTGAAGATAATATTCTTCCAACTTTATCTATCTCAACCTTGTCTCCAGCTATAATACACACTCCAACTTCGTCAGTTTCTTCATCTACACCTATCTTCTTTAAAGCCTTATCTATCTGAGTCTCAGAAGATATCCTGAGAAGTATTTCTATATTCAGATTTCTCGCTATATTCGATTTAGACTTGAATGCGGCCAGAGCAGAGATAGCTGCAATATGTATCTGCTTTAACGATACTATAGAATTAGCTTTGAATATATTCACTAAAACTTGATCACTACTTAGCTCGCTAACTAATCTAGCAGGGTCTCTTAGAAGATTCTTCATGGGAGACCGATACACAGCTGCTCCTATCCATTTATCATGATACTTTGTTATCTCCAAGAGTCATCCTCCATGTATTATCGGTATTAGAACCACTCTATCTCCATCTTCAACATATACATTTTCTATTCCTTGACTCTTTACATCGACGTTGTTAACTAATATCATTATACTTGGAGAAATTTTATATTCTGAAGTGAAGATTCTGTTTTTGACCGGTTCAGGTAGTTTACCTAATACTTCAATAAGTTTTGTTCTCCCACTTACTTTTATCTCAAGTTCATGGGCATTCATTATTCTTCTCATCGGTCCAGTCAACTCAACTTTCAAAGACTGTTCACCGCTATGTTCGCACCCTCAACTCAGTGAGGTGCATGCTCTTCATTCTTCCGGGCAGGTCATCTTCATCATCTTGAGGGCGTATAGATAATTATTATCCCAGTATTTTAAGATGTAGAAAAAACTTGACCAATTGTTTTCTAACATTCACTTTTATATGGATAATCATTTTATCCATCCATTCCATATTTATTAATGATGGAGAAGCGTAATCTGAACACTTCAAAAAAGATCTCCATAATAGCACTATTCTCGATAATAGTATTCGTTTCCAAGATTTTCCTCCCTTCACCTATAGACAAGATGATGATCCTTTTTCAAGCTCTCTTCTATACTTTGGCAAATCTTTTGATAGGAGGATTTGGTGCTACGGCTACTGGAGCTGTATCTGGATTAATAATCCAGCTATGGAGACCCGGTTTCGCACCATTTTCCTTCCTCTTCGCATTTGCTTATGGATTTATGATCGACATTTTTATTTATTTATTTAAGGTAAAATCTTCTAGAATATTCAATAAATGGAGGCTGATGCTCGCATTATCTTTAGCTTCAATCATAGTTGGTTCTTTATCTACGTATGTCACGATCACGATAGGCATGATGCCCCCAGCATACCAGATATACATGATTATACTTGTTGCTGGAGTATTTAATGGAACGTTAGCTGGATACTTAGCCACTCTAATCTGGGATAAATATCTTCTTAAGAGAATACGGTAGGCATTCTCTTAATTTATCATTAAAAATCTATAATAAGAAGATTTTAAAGAATTAGTAATTTTCACGGATTGAGGACTATTATAGCATAATGTTGGATTGTTCTAGGCTAAGGATTTATATTCTTGCTTCTCCCTTATCTGGTTTAAAATTCTTCTTAAAGCTTCTATTACTAGGTCTATGTCCTGATATGTTATTAGATATGGAGGTAGAAATCTCACCACAAGTCTTCCAGCTTTTAGCGATATTATCCCATTATCTTGAAGTAGCTTGATGATCATTGTTGGATCAAATCTGGTCTCTACACCGATCATTAAACCTCTACCCTTAACTTCTCTGATAACATCTCTAAACTCATCTCTAACCTCTCCAAGCCTATCTTTGAAGATGGATCCTTTCTCAGCAGCCTTCTCAGCAACATTATCTTCTAGAAGAATATCTATAGCAGCAGACAATGCTGCTAATCCTAGAGGGTTTCCACCGAAAGTTGACCCATGATCTCCTTCAGCTAACTTCTCTCCAAGCTCTTTGTTAACTGCTGTTAAACTAATTGGGAATCCTCCGCCTATCGCTTTTCCAGCAACGAGTATGTCTGGCTCTATCCCTGCATACTGGTACGCCCATATATATCCCGTTCTACCAAATCCGGTCTGGACTTCATCTATGATCATCTGAGCCCCAGTCTTATCACAGGATTCTCTAATAGTTTTTAAGAATTCTATGGATGCTTCATTCAATCCTCCTTCTCCCTGAATTATCTCTACGATTACGCCTGCTGTCTCTCCATCGATCCCCTTCTCAGCTTCTTCAATTTTATTGTATGGTAGGAATTTTACATCCCATGGAAATGGATCGTATCCTTCTCTATATCTTGGGTTCCATGTAACTGATAGAGCTCCCATGGTTCTTCCGTGAAATGCATTGATGAATGAGATGAATTTCTTCCGTCCAGTAAGTTTCCTAGTAACCTTAAGTGATAGCTCTACCGCTTCTCCTCCACCATTCAGAAAGTATACATACTCTAATCTTCTTGGGAGAATCCTACTCAGCTTTTCCAGCGCTCTCTCTTTTATATCTGTATCAAATGCTGGATAAACTCCATAGATTGTATCGAGCTGTTCTTTTATAGCGTTTAATATCTTAGGGTTTCTATGTCCTAAAAATACTGATCCATACTGTGCATGACAATCTAGATACCTTTTTCCATTAATATCCCAGACGTACTGATTTTCAGCTCTAGAGAGCTTTAATCCACGAGGACTATAAAAATGGATTAATCTTACCAGAGGCCCACCCCCACCATACGAATTACGTTAAAGTATCTTAAAAACTATCGCCTTTGATTACGGGTATCAATAAAAAATATAAATCCCGGGTCATAAGTTGAGGTCTCCAACCTCTCTATACCATGGCTTAGATGTACCTATCTTAGAACGTTTAAGCCAGTTTTTCGTCTTCTCAGAGCCTTCGATAAAATTCCTCATCTTATCGATGTTCAAGAGAACCTTCATAGACTGATCAACGGTGATAAGATTCTCATCTCTAAATTTATTCGTAAAATATTCTACTTTCCTTAAGTTTTCCAGTGCATCATACCAGAACCCCCAATCATCAGAGAGTATGCTCCCTATGTATCTTCCATCTATAACTTCTTTCTCTGTAGTATCGCCAACATCATGCACCATTAAGATCGCTATCATATCGATTATATCCTTCTTATTTATTTGATGGATTTGAAGCTTCTCTAACATCAAGTCCGTCAAGCTTATCGTTGGATAATCTATCTCAAGCCTTCCTTTTCTAGGCTCACTCCCAAAAAATATATCATGGCTGAACTCTAACTTATCAAAGAAGAAGTCTACCTTGATCTCATCTCTAGTGAATATCATTCTTTTATGTCCAAATAATGCTGTAACCATCTTGTTATCATAGAAGTTCAATTCTCTCATAAGATTTACTAAGTATCTCTTCTCTAACGTTATTGGGATTTAAAGAGTTCTTCTCAGCATATGAATACGTTATGAGTGCGGCCCCTGAAAAAGTCGTGATCAACCCTGTCCAGACACCGACCTGGGCAGTATTCATAGCTTCACTCTTTGGAGGTTGGGCACCGGTACTCGCTCTCATCGTAACCCTCGCTGTACCTTTATGGGTGATGAACGGCATACCAGTATACATGATGGTTCCATCAAGGATAGCCTTCGCACTATCTTTTGATAGATTCTTCCCAGAGAGGCTTGCAGAGGTCAATATCAGGTTTAGGACACCCCACTGGTCTATAATGTTAGTAGTAATCGGAGCTATACTGATGATCTTTGTCCTGGCTTTACCTGAATATGGTCCACTATTCTATGCAATAACAACTGTTACGGCCGTTGCTGTCAGATGGTTCCTATCATCTGTAGCGACGACGATCTTGCCCTTTAGAAGACCTGAGATATACAAGGAGGGATACACAAAGACTATTGGACCGGTTCCAGTTGTTACAATCGTTGGAGGAGCAGCGATAGTAGCAACTCTCATACTCTTGATACTAGGTCTACAGCAGGTAGCTGCAGATGTAACACTGGTCTCACCATTCTGGATGCTAGGCTGGACTCTCCTAGCCATATTACTATACCTATACTATAACTGGGCGAATAAGAAAAAGGGTATAAAGACGGAAAAGATCTTCGCTGAGATCCCACCAGCATAACCGATTAAGTGAAAAATATTTTATAAATCCCTTCTTTTTATATTTTGACCAGCTTACTTGAGATGGATGGGGGATGTCATCCTTCAAGATATTCTTCATGGCCGACATACATAATAGCGAGCTTGTATTCAGAAAGTTTCTCTCCATCCCAAAACATTACAATGTAGATGTTATGATACTTTCAGGAGATTTGACTGGGAAGACGATTGTCCCAATAATAGACCTAGGAGGAGGAAGCTATCAATATACTTTTAGAGGAAAAACAAGCATAATTAGAAGTGAGCAAGACTTAGAAGAAGTGAAGAATGAGTTGAAAAACTCTGGAGTATATCCATATGTTTGCAGTAAAGGAGAATTAGAAGAGCTCAAGAATGATCCTGGGAAGGTTGATAGATTGTTCTTAAAGTTGATAACTGAGAATATTCAGAGATGGACCATTATGATAGAAGAGTACATCGATAGGGATAAGCAAGTTATCACTATGCCTGGAAATGACGATATATTCGATATAGATCCAGTATTGAAAAGATGTAAGAGAGAGCTCTATCCTTTAGGTAGACTGGTAGAGCTGCCCCTAGGCTATGGCATGATCTCTCTCGAATACGTGAATCCTACTCCATGGAATACACCTAGAGAGGCGGATGAGAAGAATCTATGGAAGATGTTAGAGAAGAATGTAGAATTGGTTGATAGAGATTGGAGCAAGATGATATGCTGCTTCCATTCACCACCCTATAATACAATCATAGATATTGCACCCAAACTAGATAAAAATCTTAGACCTGTATATAATCTGGGAGAGATCGTTAAAGAGAGTGTTGGAAGCAAGTCTGTAAGAAAGTTTTTCGAGAAATATAATCCATTGGTGGGACTTCATGGACACATACATGAATCGCCAGGATATGATAAGGTAGGAAGAACAATTGTATTCAATCCAGGATCAGAATATTCTTCAGGAATACTGAAAGGAATCATACTTGAGATAGATAATGATGGTTTAAGAAACTGGTTTAGAATAGGTTGATAGAATGTCGAGTAACACCTATTCTCTTGGCCGCATAGCTATAGCTACACATTCACCTTTAACCTCAAAGATAGCATTAGAAATAATTCAAGATGGAGGAAATGCTGTTGATGCAGCAGTTACAGCATCACTACTTTTGAATATCCTCGAGCCTGGCTGGAGCGGCATAGGTGGGGGTGGATTCGCACTAGTCTACTCAGAGGATCACGGAGTTAAGGCTCTAGACTATCGTGAGGTAGCACCATTAAAAGTTAGATTAGAGGAATATAGAAGTGAAGAAGATATATCTATAGGGTATAGGGCTGTAGCTGTTCCTGGAACATTAAAAGGTCTCTGGATGATGCATCAAGAATTTGGAGAGGTTGAGTGGCATAAGATTATTGAGATAGTGATTAGATATGCAGAGTCATGCCAAGTATCAGGTTTGTGGAGTAAATGTATGAGCAAAGATCTAGATAGAGCAATGTATAAGCTCAGGATCTGTTCGGAAAGTTATAGAACATTTCTCAGAGATGGCGAAATATATCCAGAGAATTCAACCATATCTTTTAGAAATCTCGGCGAAACAATGAAGATGCTCAAACAAGGTATAGAATACTTCTATGAAGGAGAGTTAGCAGAAGAGGTTGAGACGATATTCTTTAACAATGGCGGGTTTTTATCTTCAAAAGACTTATCAGGATATAGGGCTATATGGAGAGATCCTATAATCGATGAAGTACAGATTTGTGGTAAAACTTTAAAGATTGCAGCTATGCCTCCACCTAGCTCAGCAGTATTATTGATCGAGGCTCTCAAGATCTTATCTCAGATGAAGCTAGATGGAGATTACTATTTGAAACTTGTATACCTACTATCCCATATAATCGATGAAAGATATACCATAATATCTGACCCAATATTTAATGAGGTTGATGTTGAGAGGCTTCTTTCAGAGACCCATATAAGAGAAGCTCTAGAATCTATTAAGAATAGAAGATTCACTTTTCATACTTCTAGAGATAGTGGTGGAACATCCCAAATAAGCATAGCAGATAGTAAGAACAAGATGTATGTATCTCTGACAGAAACGATCGAGTGTTTTATGGGTTCAGGGATAACTGTTAGAGGCATCCTTTTAAATGATGAGATGCATGATTTTGAATTGCAGAGAGATCATCCGAATGTCATATATCCTGGTAAGAGACCTGCAAGCAGCATGTCACCCATGATCATATTCGATGAAGAAGAGCATCCACTAGCTGTATTAGGTGCTTCAGGAGGCATGAGGATTCTATCCTCAATTATACAGACCTTGCTCAACTATTTTATTAGAGGTCTCGATCCCGTCTCATCCATAATTGAGGGGCGAGTTCATGTTAGGAGAGATAATGTCGTCTTAGAAGATATAATTAGTGAAAAGGTTCAGGGTAGTCTACTAAAAGCAGGCTTGAAGATAGGTGAGGTTAGAGAGGTTTCAATGCATCCTGGAATAGACCTCTACTTTGGAGCGGTCCAGGCAGTATTTAGGAAAGATGATCTATTTTTAGCTGTTTCAGACTTGAGGAAGCAGCCTGGAGCATATGCAAGATGATAAATCATCATGCAGTATGAAATCATCTTCCTAGATATATGTATTATTTTTCAATCAAACAATTAACCAGATACTTATGAGATGAAAGATTTATGCAATTTGATTAGAAACCTGAGATAAGTTCATAAACTTCTAAAAGGACGATATAGAGTAGAGTAGGCCCCGGTAGCTCAGCCTGGTAGAGCACTGGCTTGGTAAAGGGATACTATAATCTACAATGAGCCAGGGGTCGCGGGTTCAAACCCCGCCCGGGGCTCCATCCTTATCCTCCAATCTTCTTTTGTATAGGTTAAGCTCCAGTTATCTACTTTTACATAGTAAATTACTTGCTCTCCATATCTACAATCCATCCTTCATCTATGTTAATATTTTTATACTCTTAAAATGTAGATGTTTCTGATGGTTGAACAAGAGAAGCATAGATGCAAGGTTTGCGGTAAGACATTTAGAAGTGAGTCTGGTCTAAGAACTCATATGAGAGTCGACCATGCAGGGCGTTATTACTCTATTAGAATAGGCATACCATTAATACTAGTAATAATAGGTATAATATTCTTCAGCATATTTGCGAGTCCACTAACTGAAAATATGCAGAGTAGTTTAACCACACCATCAAAATCTTCAACCGATACGACTGGCACGTTAAAGAAGGCTCCAGAATTTACTCTTACAGCCTACAGTCCTCCAGATCTAGGAAAAGTTAGCCTATCTGATTTTGAGGGGAAACCAGTCTTCCTAGAGTTCTTCTCACCCACATGCTATTATTGTTTAAGAATGATACCTACGATTGAGAAATTGTCTGAAAGGTATGTGGACAAGATGGTTTTTATAATCATCTCAGTACCAGATAGGGATAATCTTGACAAGGTAGTTGAAGAATATGGATTGAGACAGAAAATACTTTTAGATTATAGTAATCTAACTGTTTTTAGAGATTATGGAGTTACTGGTACTCCAACATTCTTCATACTAGACAGAGACCATAATATAGTTAAGAGGCTTGAGGGTGCAAGATCTGAAGATATTTTAATTTCTGCGATCGAAGAAGTTGTATGATGAATAAAAAAATCTGGAATTTTTCATTGATAGTTATCTCCCTGGCCGGGATCGGATTATCATTAACTCTAGAATATATTTCAAATAATCCTGTCTGCCCCATTGGTTTTGAAGGATGTGACCAAGTTTTACTAAGCCCATACTCTAAAATCTTTGGGATATCTTGGGCCATCCTAGGAGCATCTTGGTTCACAGTACTCTTTATACTCACGATCTTCACATTCCATAACATAAGAAGGAGTTTATCGTTAATACTACTGGGTTGGTCTCTGATAAGTATTCCATCAGTAATAATCCTAGTTCTAATAGAGATATTTCTGGTAGGGGCCATCTGTATATACTGTACAATATCCCACATCATAGGTCTCTCATCAATTCTCCCAGCATATAAGATCAGTAAACAGTCTTAATCGGGCTCATCCTCTAAAGACGAGGTATTACTTTTAGGACCTGGTTCAGACATTATGGAGAAAAGAGAAAACTTAAAATTTGTTCTTAATTAATCTTCTAACAGTTAATGTTGATTGGAAAAGCTCTGATAAGTGATCTGTGATGAGCCTTAGTGATAGAGAGAAGTTAGAATTGATGAGACAAGGGATAATTAGAGGTTTTATTATTCCCAAGCTTGAAGAACGTGGATATCTGGTCAGCTACTGGAAGAGACCTATATCGTTAGAAGACATGTATCTGAGAGACGATGGCTGGAAACCATTGTTCAGCCATTTCACAAGCTGGGAGACCTATAAGAAAGACTATCCTCTATACTTATTCTTCAATACTTTTTATGGAGATGTATATGAGAAAGCTTACAAGAACTGTTTCGTAGAATATCTATTGAGAGTTCTCAACTATCAGCTAACCCCTTCTCTGATAGGGACATTTACTAGATTAAACGTGAGTAATGGATACTATTGGAAGCATAGGATACCGATAAATCTTTCATTTCCAGAAGCATGTGTAAGAGTAATAGATGCAACATATGATGAGCTAGTCATATCTCTAGCTAGAGAAAAAGTACTTAATGAGTTAGAAAACCTAGATAACTCATCTGTATAAACTATATGAGGAGAATAATACTTTATACTTTAAACAGATAAGATTGTATGACAGATATCAACCAATCCATCGCTGGTGAGAGATCCCTCCTTTAAGTATCAATCATAGTTATAGTGAACTTAAAATTTTATAAACGAGATAAACCAAAAATTTTCAGACATTATGGTTAGAAAAATTATTCTAGACATGGATCCAGGGATAGATGATGCACTAGCGATCTTATTAGCTCTTAGATCTCCTGAATTAGAAGTTCTAGGGATAAGTATTGTAAGTGGGAATGTTCATGCAAATAAAGGAGCGATAAACGCACTGAGAACACTTGAGATACTGAATAGAGGAGATATCCCAGTATATATTGGTCAGATCAAACCCTTATTGAGAGAGCTTGAAGTAGCTGAGAGTATACATGGATCAGATGGGCTAGGAGATGCAGATATACAAATACCTTTAAGAAAACCGGAGAAGAAAAAAGGGGTATTGTTCATTATAGATACTGTGATGGAATCTGACCCCGGGGAGATAACTATAATAGCTACAGGACCCTTAACAAATATCGCTTCAGCCCTCCTAATAGAGCCTAGGATAGCTACACATATTCAAGAGTTAATAATTATGGGTGGAGCATATGGTCTAACCGAGTATGGATTCGGCAACTGCACCCCCGTCTCTGAGTTTAATATCTATACCGATCCAGAAGCAGCCAAGATAGTATTTGAATCTGGAGCACCGATAACAGCGATTGGGTTAGACGTTACAACCGATCCAACAACAATCTTGACGAAAGATACATATGATCTTCTTAAGAAGACCAATTCGACAACAGCTAATTTTATAGTAAGGATATGTAAGAGATTGATCGATCTATTTGGATATCTCCAGCTTCATGATCCGATAGCTGTTAGTGCTGCTATTGATAGGAAACTCTTCAAGACTTCTCCATACTATGTAGAGGTAGTAACGATGGATGGAGTCACGAGAGGACAGACATTAATTGATAGAAGACCCTATCCATTTATAGAGAAGAAGAAACCGAACGCTGATATAGCGTACTGGATAGATGGAGAAAGATTCTTAAAACTATTTCTGGATCGAGTAAGGTAAGCTATCACATGAACTGAGACAATGATTAAATAATTTGATCTTTTGAAGACTTCTGTTTAGAGATTTTATTGTATTCTATCTTTAAGATAGTTCTTGAAATCTTCTAATGCTTCCTGAATAGTTAGAGAATCGAAGTTTAAACCAAAGTTTCTAAGCTCTCTACATAGTTGAACAATTTGTGGAGGTTTAATTGAGGCCCTCTCTAGCAATTCTATCTTTGAGAAGATCTCTCTGGTCGTGCCATCTCCAACTATCTCTCCCTTAGCCATTAAGATAGTCCTATCAGTAGCTTCAGCAACAAATCTCATATCATGTGTTATAACTATCACAGTCTTACCTTCTCTATTGAGCTTGTCAACAAGCTTCATAATCTCCTTTCTACCTCTATGGTCTTGACCGCTTGTAGGCTCGTCTAACACATATACTTCAGGATCCATCGCTATTATTGATGCGATCGTTAGTAACTTCATCTGCCCATAGTTGAGATCATATGGATTATAGTTTTCATATCCTCTCAATCCAACAAGTTCTAGAGCTAGCTTTACTCTCCTGTCCACTTCATGGGAGGTTAAACCTTGGTTTTGAGGCCCATAGGCAACCTCTTCATAAACACTCTTTCTAAAGATCTGGTGGACAGGGTTTTGGAAAACATATCCTACAATATTGACGAGGAGGCTGGTTGGGGTCAGCTTGGTATTTAATCCCTTAACAATCACATCCCCCCGAGTTGGTTTTAATAACCCGTTTAGATGTTTCGCTAATGTAGTCTTTCCACTTCCATTCTGACCTATTAGAGCTATCTTCTCACCTCTTCCTATTCTCAGATTCACACCTCTAAGCGCTACCACTTCTTCACTATACTTGAACCAAAGATCTCTAATCTCGATTATAGTCTCACTCATACTCTTTTATCACTTCTCTAAAAATCTTTAGAGCTTCTGGTAGAGTGATTGGATATTCCTTAAAGCTTATCCCTAGCTCTCTCTCAAGCAAGAATACGAGCTCTGTTATAGAGGGAGGATCGATGCCGATGTTCTTCAACTTCTCCACCTCTCTTAAGACTGACCTAGCATCATCTAGTGAAAACATTCTTCCTTCATTTAGTACTAAGATCTTATCTACGAAATATGCAAGTTCTTCAATCTCATGTTCAGCGATCACTATGGTCGATCCATCCTTTGCTAAGTCTTTAACTATTGAGAGAACTTGATGTTTACTTATCGGGTCTAGGAGGGATACGGGCTCATCTAGGACCATCACTTCAGGTCTCATAGCTAAGACTGTGGCTATGGCTAACCTCTGCTGCTCTCCACCACTAAGCTCAAATGGTGATCTCTTCTCAAACCCTTTAAGTTCCACCTTCTTCAAAGCTTCTTCAATCCTTTCTTTCATCACCTCTGGAGGAAAGCCGAGCATCGAGAGTCCGAAGCCGACTTCATCTTCAACCGTTAATGCGAGGCCGGAGAGCTGGGTCTCTGGTTCTTGAAAGACCAGTCCCACCTTTAATGAGAGCCTGTCTACAGTATTCTCAAGCGTATCCATGCCAGCTACATAGACTCTACCTTTAATGATTCCACCATAGAAATGTGGGACTAAGCCATTCAATGATTTACAGAGAGTAGATTTACCTGATCCATTCGGTCCTATGACACCTAAAATCTCGCCAGGATAGATCTTGAGGTCGATGTCTACGAGAGCATTAGGATGCGTCGGGTAAGAATATGAGAAGTGATCAAATACTATTATATGTTCTTTCGACATAATTCTTCACCCTATTACCAAGTAGAACTTTATACCGCTTAATGGTGAGAATCCATATTGTAGGTAGATATATGTAAAAATTACCGTTAGAAGGATTATACCGGCTAGGAAGGCGTAGTCTCTATTCTTAAACTTTAGATCGTATGGCCATGTTTTCTCTACTGGTGCACTAAATCCTCTTGACTCAAGCGCTATAGCTCTGATCTGTACTTTGTTTAAAGTGCTTAAAGTCAGCGGGATTAATATGGCTAGATAATTTCCAAGCCTCTTCACGATGTTCACATCAGTTCTTAAACCTCTAGATTTCTGCGCTTGTAGGATCGTCTGTACCTCACTTAACATAATCGATGTTAGCTGAAGAGAGCTGGCTACAATATAGATGAACTTGAAAGGCATCTTAAGTTTAAAGAGTAATGCTATCAACTTTATAGGCTCTGTTGTGAAGAGGAATAGAATAGCAGAAGTGAGGCATACAGCTATTCTCGATAGGAATACAACCCCCCAAGCAACCCCTTCATAATATAGCGTGAAATCCCATTGAAAGACTCTTATACTGTATATTGGGGTTTCATTCCATGGAAATAATGCTCCTAAGATCGGTACCGACACAGCCATCCATGGTATAATTATTATTGTAAATGCTCCGACTATTCTCTTAAGAGTCTTCCCAACAATAGCGAGAACCATTATACCGATGAAAAGAAGATGTTAACATAATAATCTAGAAAAATGTATGCCCAGACTGAGATCCATAAGAAGAATAAGAATTTTATACGTGGATCTATCTTATGTAATGGAGAATCTTGTTCCTGAACCTTTCGTTGTAGTAGGCTTGTGAAAAGGGAGCTCATCCCACCGAAAAATAGTTAGGAGTTTTAAAAACCTATCTTCGAACTATCTTAAATTTTTCAGGTATTCTACCTGCGATAATCAATGCAACAATGTAAGAGATGATCTTGTCCGGTATCTCTGTTGAGACTTGCTGTACATAGTTTGCAAGCCAGAAATTGCCTGTAGATGCAAGTGTAGCGCTATAGATTGCGGCAGGTATAGGTTTCCACAGTGGCCCACCTCCAAACAATGTTATAGTTATAATCGTTGTATATATTGGGTATATCAATCCAAATATTATGCATGGGATTATGATTGTAGGTTTTCGGATATTAGTCCAGCCCATCTTTATAGAGAACCAAGTTATTATCGCTATCAAGATGTTTGCCGTCCCCCAAACCCATGATGGAAGACCCTATATAGTTAAAGCCATTACGATATTGTATAGGAAAACTCCAACAGCTCCTATTACGAACCCGCTTACTAGGGTTCCAAGCATATTTGCCCAGGTATCGCCCCATATTGGCAGTTTGAGTACTTCAACTATAACACCTCCTACATAGTTTAAAGCAACGACAGCAGGGATCATAACCAAAGCAATAACCTTAGCACCGGTGGGAACTACCTTAACTTCTTTACTAACTTCTTTCTCTACCACAATACAAATATATCTTTTCAAATATATAAAATTTTTAATTTTTAATAATTTTTATGTTAATGGCAACCTATATAAATGCCATTATGCATCCTCAAATTAAGTCTTAAACGTAGTTCGACTAGATGATGTGGTCAAAAATATTTTAGTTGGATGAAAGATTCTATCGTTCTTATTTCATCTTCATATTCATCTAGAACGAGATGATATAGTAGGATAAGAAGAAAAGAGAATAAGTTATGTTATAATAATAAAATAAGATAAAAGATAAGATTTAGTATTTTTAAGTGGATGCTTGGATATCTAATGTTTTCAATCCTTTTCCCACAAGCCATCCCTTTAGGCATCCAGGGTCAGCTGCCAGATAATCTTTAAAGTATCCGTATGCCCTGGCTCTACACCCGCCACAGATATACTTGTACAAGCATGTTCCACATGGATGTTTTAAGAGATCTTTATCTCTCAGACTTCTAAGAATAGGGTTATAATTCCAGATATCCTGAAACTTACTGACTCTTAAGTCTCCGATTATTAATGGTAAAAAGACACAAGGTGTAATTTTTCCATCAGGCTGTATTGCTGCATATATTCTTCCCGCACCACATCCACCTATGAATTCTGCGAGGGCTTTGAGAGATCTACTTCTAGGAGGTGTAAAGTGAGTGGGTAAACACTCTCCTCCACAACTCATCTGCCATGAAACTCTAGCCAACTGTGGAGCCGTTGAGGCAACTTGAAC
Source organism: Candidatus Caldarchaeales archaeon (assembly GCA_039630055.1). Classification (GTDB taxonomy): domain Archaea; phylum Thermoproteota; class Nitrososphaeria_A; order Caldarchaeales; family Wolframiiraptoraceae; genus Geocrenenecus. The sequence continues at coordinate 16,377 of JBCNVN010000030.1, forward strand.
CTTAGATCTCTGGGAGATAATATATAATTTCTT
>JBCNVN010000031.1:0-13119 GCA_039630055.1 Candidatus Caldarchaeales archaeon
AGGTAGGGAAGCTTCCTCAATCCTATCGTATCTTTCGAGATAAAGCTATTCCCTCTCAGAGTTACGAGCTTTACTCTTACCTCGTCGTCTATATGGGGTGAAAAATGATGATCTAACCGTTGAATTATCTTCTGTCCAGGTGATATGAGAAAAGAGTGTTCTAGTCTTCTCAAACCCTCCGCCCCACTCTCCAAATAGACTGCGGGGACGGCTACAGAGATTATTCCAGGATTGGTCACTATTAGATAGAGCTGTCTCCTTCCAAATCCATCTATATTCTTACTTAATGAAACATATATTTCGAGTCTTTCGTTAAGTCTCTCCAACTCGTACTGGAGCCGTCTATTGGCTTCCTGCATGAACAAGCTTTGGAGACTCTGCATGTAGAGAAACAAAGGTATTATTATCGTAAAGACTATGCTTAAAGCTATCGCCGTACCTATTATGGCCGATATACCTTTACGTCTATTCCTCAACCTAATCACCTGCAGCCACCGTCCTCGTCGTCGTAACAGTTACAATTGTCGTAGTGGTAACTAAGGTCGTAGCAGTCGTCGTTACCGTTTCTGTAATAGTTTTTGTCTCTGTAACTAGTGGAGAAATATCTGTGATATTCATCACAACTCTAAAGACATCGCTAATCAAAGGGTTTGAGTCAAGTGCTACACTATATTCTTCCCATATACCTATTCCACTACCCAAGGCTACCTCTTTTACACTACTACCTTTAGCGATAAGCCTATCGAAGCAGTCATATATCTTCACATCTACTCTATAGATCCCATCATCATTATGAAAAGCTTTAGCGAAAACTTCTATAACTCTATTGTTGAAAGAATTCCAGAGAAGCTTTACGAAATCTACGTATGCTGTCCTATCTCTTCCAAGATACCATCTATTCTGTACTATGGTCCAGTTGGGGTCCTCTATATTCAGAAAGACCTCGGCAGGATATCTTAATCCACCTGGTGAATCGGTCTCAATAATCTGGTCCATATCCGACATGCTGGGCAGGACTCTACTACCTTCAGCAGATCTTCCCGTGTAATCTCTAACGGTGACATGAACTTTAACATCTTTCAAGGTTGATGCTTTTGAGAGTCTTAGTTTAACCATTCTAGATAGAGCCCCTTCTTGATCTTCTTCTACAGGATCAACAAAGTCGACCCAGATCCAGTTTGATTGGATAGGACAGAAGCCTGAGAGGCCTAGACCTATCCTTTGAACGGGAAATGAAGCTACTCTAAATAGTGCAACATCTGAGGTGGGATTGATCAGCTCTGGATTGGATGGGTCGTATAATTTCTTTGGGATATAGTGTACCTTTAATACTATTATATCATCTTCTCTACATAGAGGACACTCATATGAGATTTTCTCTAGCTCACCTATATCTAGTGTGGTTATCTCTCTCACCCCTGAATCCCATACAGGTGTTCCATTATTCAATACGATGAGCCTGAATATTACGACAGGTTCTTTACCTATATTCCTCATATATGCATCTCTATGGAATACGTAGTCTGCAGATATCAATGACCGGAGTACTAGTGATTCTGCATTAACTTCTTCCAGAGACTTCAATCTGTATATTGCTGCGTAACCAGATAGGAGACCCCATAGGAAGAAACCTATCCCAATAACTATAGCCGTTACTATTGCAATAGTTAGAAGATTACTCTGCCCATACCTTTTCACCAATCTGGTCACCTCATCCAATTTCTGCTATACTTGTTTCAACATAATATATCTGGTCAAAGCTTACGGGTGAGGATAAACCGATAAAGGTTGTTATACTATACATGCCCGGCATCACATTAATGGTACTTGAAGCACTTTGAAGTATATCTTTATTACAATTTCTTAATACTATAGAGACTCTGTATATTCCTTCTTCTCCTGCTCCAAGCTCAATCATCACCGAGTAGACGTTTTTATCTCTCTCAAACCACTGGAGATGTATCCCGCTAACATGGATCTTGCGGGGTATTCCATCAAATAACCATGATCCTTGAATCATTGGCCATTCAGAGGATACTGTGATTAGGAAGGGTACTTTGATTCCAGCATATTGTCCTGTGATCGGTATATCGTTATGGGTAGGTATCGTAACTATCCTAGAGCCTGAACCCTGTCTACCACCAACAATCTCTTGAGCTCTTACAATTATTTCAACTTCACCTGATTGAGAGGCGAATACAGGTCTGACATAGATCTTATTCGTTGAGTAGATTTCACCAGCTTCTACATCTGTTATAGGATCGACCTTGTCGACTAAGACCCAGCTCTGTGATAATGGACATATAGGGGGTGGAACCGTTCCCACTGGCTTAACTATCTTAATTTCAACATATAACATGTCGTTGAGAGATAATAGAGGCTGTTCTTCATTGTATGAGGCTGAAGAGATATACCAAACTCTATAAACTAGGGTATCTCCTCTTTGACATTGTGGACAAGTGGGAGCCTCTAGGGTACTACTATTCCCGATACCTAGTTTCGTAAGATTTCCAAAACCTGTAGAAGGTATGCTACCGTATAATACATTTTCTGCTGAGAGTAACTCTATCCTAGTTATCGTTAAATCTATAGGTTGTTTTGCAATATTTCTAACAGTTATCTCTGCATGTTCTACACCATCTGTTTCAGTATAGTTTACAGCTTCTATAAGTAATAATCCTCTAAGAAGCTGAATATTTCTATCAGTCTCTTCTGTTAAATCCAAAGTTGTATTAGAGAATAGCCCAGCGGAGATACCCATTAAGAATAATCCTAAAATGAGTACAAGTGGTGCTATCACGGCCGCCTCTACGACCGTAATACCTCTCCTCTCTTTAGATGAGCTCTTTGCCTTCTTTAAACCTCATTATACCAATAAATTATTATTCAAAGTATATAAAATTTTCGATTTGAGCCGTAAAAGTCACATCATTATAAAAGCTTCAATCGTATTATTCAGGAATAAGTTAGAAGAACCATCATTAACCTTATCTTTCAGCCATTTTTAATTGAGGTAGAGAACCTGTATTCATTGCAGAACGAGAAGGGATTATGTGATTATTAAAAACAATAGAAATAAGAATAGATGATATCTAGATAGACACTTATAGTTTACAGAGTATCCATCTCTAGTCTAGTAAATCTTTCAGTTTTTCTACTGCATCTTTTACATCCATAATTAATAATCCGATCTTTGCCTTGGGGCTCATAAGCACTACCAGCGATGCCTTCTTTCCAGCATAAAGGATCGAGCCGCCTTTATCTGTTAAGAGTATAAGATAGTTAAGCTTACCCAAAGCTACCTGTTCTGATACCCTCTCAACTATGCTCTGAAGTGCTGAGATCGCCGCTGAAGCCCGTTCTTCATCTATTCCAGCAGGCAAGTTACTCGATATCATTAATCCATCGGCACTTATAATCGCCGTACCAGTTACATCTGGATTACCCTTAGTGAGCCCACTTATTACAGCTTGTAATCTTTCAGCACGAGTAGACACACCTTCCCACCTCTGAAATAATTTACATACATTATTATATATGCTTGCTGGTCTAATCTTATTAAAACCTTCCATGATGGTTATCAGCCTCTTCCCAGAAGTTCTTCATATACTCGCTTCATTTTCCTATAAGTTTCTTCATCAATCTTTTTTCTTTCAATAGTTTCTCCAGCTTGGCCATTCTCTCACTTATTGTCGACCTGAATATATTGGATGCAAAGACTTCTTCAGCTTCAGCCTCCTTCTTCAATTCTTTCTCAACAAGACTCTGAGCAGTAGTTGCTAGATGATAAAATATCTGCTCTGCATTAATGTAGGTGCTACTGGTAAGTAATGCGTGGATATCGGATGCGATTTCCAAGACGTATGGGCCTGTTAATATCTTTTCACCTATCTTGACGGCGGGAATACCGTTTATCCCAAACCTAGTCTTCATATCTTCTTCATAGTTTTTAAGAGTTGTCCAGATCTCGAATTCAAGCTCTTCGCTTTTGCCTAAAGTCGATGGAAGAGATATTCTAACCGTCGTTACAGCATGGGCTGGCCAAATATCCTTTGAGGAAAATTTCGACCTATCCTTTAGATCTCTAATTAATCCATTCAGAATTCTTAAAACTTTATTAGATGTTTCGTCTTCCGATGTATAGAACGTTATTTTGTATGGCATGAGTATTTAATGTCATCAGATGTTTTTAAACTTTATTCATTGAGTGCTGCAGAATTATCTTCCCACAATCTCTTTAAGTTTGACATTCATAGAGTCGACAAATATTCTTCCATCTTCTCTCAACTGTTTTAAAGCCTCTACGAGTACATCTTTCGGCAAAGGTATCTTAACAAATATCTGATAGTATGGTGCCGTCCCATTATTCGATCTCAATAACTCTACAATATAGTCGACTGCGGTTCTAACCTTTTCTATAGAGACCTCTCTAGGTTTAGTAATAACAACTGGCATATATACTTCCTCTACTCTTATGCCCATCTCTCTAATGAATCTCTCAGGATCTGTATAGTAAGAATAAACAACTTTAGCAACTTCATTTACTCCTTCAATGCCTTTGCTCACCATCCACTCCAACACAGCTTTCCTCTTCATCAATTCTCTGACTACATCAATCTTCTTCTTCCCCCATCTCAGAGCAATCTGTTCAAGTATGATGCTCTTCTCAATATCAAACTTAAAAGTATCTGTTAATGGATCCCACTCACCTATTAGTTCATACTTTTCATAATCTGATATCTCCCAAACATATCTCATCCTTCTTCCAAATGTCATACCTTTAACCGGTCTTGGAAGTAGAGTTCTCTCAACGAGACAGAGTACATCCATCAAAGGGATATGGCTAGGAGGTATATTCATCGGAGGACTTATCAGCCTCTTAACGGCGGTCTCTATACTCTCTGCGTGAACTGTGGAAAGTCCACCATGACCTGTAGCGATGGCTTGGAATAAGACGAATGCTTCTTCTCCTCTTATCTCTCCAACTATCAGATAGTCTGGACGATATCTTAAACTCATCCTAACCAAGTCGTATAGGGTTATCTGACCTATCTTAGCACCTATCCCGTAACTTTCACGTGTAACAAATCTCACCCAGTTCTCTGTAGGCATGTTCAATTCAGCGGTCTCTTCACATGTTATTATCTTCATTCTCGGCTTTATGAAGCATGAGAGAGCGTTTAGGAGAGTCGTCTTTCCGCTTCCCGTCGCTCCAGCTACCATGATGTTTGCCTTATTCTCTAAGAGTATCCAGAAATATGCTGCAAGCTCAGTACTCATAATATTATTCTGTAGTAATTCAACTATGCTGAAAGGTCTCTCTCTAAACTTCCTTATAGTGAAGGTTGATCCTCTTGGAGAGATCTCTTCTCTAAATGTTGCTGCAAGCCTATGCTTACCATATATCATAGCATCAAGCATTGGGAAGGCTGAAGAGATATGCTTCCCAGCCTTATGAGCCAGCTGAATTATAAAATCATCCAATGCTGCTCTATCTATGAATGTTATGTTTGTAGGCATGCTTTCATAATCTCTATGCCAGACATATATAGGTACATTTACCCCATCACATGAGATATCTTCAATCCTATAGTCTTCCATAATCACATTCAACAGACCGAATCCCAGCATATCTCTCTCAAGATGGTAGAAGAGCTTCTTCTTAGAATTCTCATCAACTACACCTATACCTTTACCATACTTATTCAACAATTTTTCAGCAGAAGATATCAGCATCTTCTTAACTTCTTCTTCCTCTCCAACGGTAGGCGGCTCAAGCTCTTTCGATAAAAAATCTTTCAACTTCTTTAGAGTATTTTTTTCAGCTTCATTTAACTCTACTTCTCTAACGAAGTATACTGGCTCGAGTACTATTCCAGGTTTAGCGGCTATGACTACCTCGGCCAAGCCTTCTCTCACTGGATACCGTTGAAGAACTTCATAATCTGATGGTAGAGGATCGACTTTAACTCCAACATCTTCTTTAGGTTTCTCTTCATCCTTCTTCTTAAACAATGGCATTTTAATGATCCTCTCCTATCCTTAAAATATACTATTTAATCGCTCTTAAATTTCTTTCTCTTAAGTAGGACTAGAGTTACAAATATAAAAAATGTAGAGCGTCTCCCCATAGGGTTTTTATATACTGTAGTTCTCTGACATTAGAGATTGCTATTATGTAGTTTGTTCATCATGCTGGCCAATATTTTGATGTTTAAGACTTTATGATAAGTTCTCTAATATTCATAGTTGGATTCATGATTCAAGAGTATTGGTCTCTGTGAAACATCTATCTATACAGAGTCTAGAAGATATACGAAGCCAATCTTCAGATAGATTAGGTGACCATTAGTGATTACTGTCAGCCTTAGAGATTCATCAGCTTCTCAATGATTCTAAAGGTTTGATAAATTCATTCTAAAACCTTGAAGAATTTGGCCATTCGGCTTTTACGAAAATATTTTAAGGGAGAGTGTGATTAATTAAGTTAAGATGGATGGATTTTTAGGGGCAGTATACAATATTTTGACAAATCCATTGATGACCTTTTTAATTTTCATTCTTATCATAGTTGCTGTAGCATTATCTATTCTTTCATTTGTCAATACATTTTTATTATCAAAGAAGATACCCTCTATGATTTCTTCCAAGATTCCTACAACTCCATCCCCAGAACTACCTCAAAGAGTATCTAAACCTACCCCATCCATACCTCCATCAAAGACCGCTACAGAATTCATTAGGATTACAAGTGGATTAGAATCTCTAGAAGAGATCTCTAGCGCTCTCACCGTTAATTCTATCTTCCTATTCAATTTAACAGGTATGTCGATAGAATCTTATAATGTGAAAGAAGAAGAAAAATTGGCCGCTGCCTTAGCAGATATAGTTGCAACTTTAAAGAAGTCTGGTTTTCCAACGGAGTCCATAAGTATAAGAGATGGAGTTCAAGGCCTCATACTGTTTGTTTCACAGATAGGAGAGATGGAAGTATATGCACTCCTCCTAGGAGGGCCAGATGTTTCAGTAGATGTTGGAGAGGCTAGAGAGCTCTTAAAGAATTATGTATCATCAATGATTAAGAGGAAGGGTGAATAGTTGTGGCCACGGCTTACGAGGCTCTTCAAGTACTTGTGGAGAGCATAATGGTTAGCAGTAAAGGATGGGTTGAGGCTGTAGCCGTAGTCTCACAAGATGGCACTCCTGTAACATATAATACAAATGTTGAATTTAATCCAGATTATATCGCAGCCACTACCGCGGCTATTGCTGGGGCAACATCAGCCGTCGTAGAGCTACTAAACTCTAAAGGTTTCGATAGAATAGATGTTCAGTTAAAAGATAAAAGATACTTGTTGATTAGAAATTATAAAGACCAGTATATCATCTGTGTTACTAGACCGAACCCTAACCTAGGATTTGTAAACTTGATACTTGAAGCATTCCTATCTGGTAGGTCATGAAGATACTTAAGATACTCATTACAGGACCTTACAATGCTGGTAAAACAACTCTAGTAAAAACTCTCTGTGCTAATGCGCTTACAACCGATAAACGTACAATATCTGATGAATTGGTCAAACCAACTACAACTGTTGCGTTAGACTTCGGGTTAGTAAATATTAAAGGAACATTGGTAAGATTGTTCGGTACACCTGGTCAGAGCAGGTTCTCATTTATGTGGCGTACTCTCTCGATAGGAATAGACGGATACATATTCATGGTAGATAGTAGTGATCCATTAAGCCTAGATGATGCTCTCCACATGTATATGTTTTTTAAATCTATGCATCCTAAAACAGTTCACGTAATCTCAGCTAACAAATATGATAAAGAGAAGAAGTTAAGTATAGATGCTATCAGATCTGCTCTTAAAGCCGAAAAGGATATCCCAATATATCCGACAGTGGCCTATGATCTAGATAGCGCTACAAGACTATTAGAACTCTTAATAGATATGATCAAAAGTAGAGTAATGATCCAGCTTAAGGAGTATGAACAAAAGAGACCACCTAAAGTATAGATTAGACATAGTTGTTTTGATAGTTTTTCTATCGAGATTCTCTAAAGCCTTCTTGAATTGGGCCATAACGTATTTTGAATATTTTCAGCTTTGGTATAGGTCTAGATTCCCTATAATTAATCTTTTGTGATGATTGGTTGTGGAGGGCTTCTCGCTTCCTCTATGAATTGTTCAAGCTTTTCAGGTTTTGATTGTTAGAATAGTTTAACTCTTCCATCTTGGATGTTTCTCAAATGTCCAGCGATGCTTAGGAGGCGTCTTCTATAGCCGACCCTCTGGATTCTTCCTCTAACCGGGAACCCAAAGACTTTAATCTCTTCTCTCACCAAAAGTTCTTATAGATTCTCCAGGTTACCCGATTACATCATTTTTAATAGTTCATCTATTAACGATAGAAGTTTTATGTTATTTTATATCGTATTCTGGGTTTCCAGTCTGGATTATAAATCTTATATACTGGGAGAAGGTTTGATAGAATGATGGGCTTTCTCGATAGTTTTAGTGGGTTCTCATATTCAAACTTTAGAGGTTTAGGTTTGTACATTCTAAAACTATTTCCAAATATCTCTGCTAAGCTGGAGAGCTCTGGAAAAAGGATTCATCCTGAAGCATATGCTTCTATAGTGGCTGGAGTAACCGTCATCAGTCTAATATTTGCATCTATCTTATCGTTACTTCTCTTTCTATTCACATCTAACATACTAGTTTCCTTGATACTATTTATTATTCCAGGATTAGCTTTTATGATAGGCGTTCTCTATCCCTATGGTGAAGCTTCCTCAGTAGCCTCAGTTCTTGAGAGCGAGATACCGTATGCCGCAACCTACCTAGCAGTCATGGCCACAGGAGGCATCGCTCCATACACTAGCTTAAGCCGTATCTCTAAAGGTGAGCTTATGCCTAATATTGCTCGGGCGGCGAAGAATGCAGAGATAAGGGTTAAGATCGGTGGGGTGGACCCCGTATCTGCAATGGAGGATATGGCTAAGGGTGTTCCCTCAAAAGAATATAGAGACCTGATTATGGGTTATGCTTCAACATTGAGGAGCGGTGGAGATGTTGTACACTTTCTGATAAGGAAGACTGAGCAGATATTTGATTCTAGGATGGGGAAGATGAGGATAATAGGGGAGAGGATGGGGATGTTGATGGAAGCTTATGCTGCTATAACTATGATGCTCTCTCTGATCATATACATTATCTATATTGTTTCTAGGGCTATGCCGAGCGAGTATCTCGTTTTACCTTCCGAGCAGTTCGTCATTCTAGCATACTTTATCATGCCATTACTAGCTCTAATATTTCTCTATCTAGCAGATATTACTCAGCCTAAATACCCGATGACGGATGTTAGACCATACAGGATATTCTATATGACGGTTCCATTCTCTTTTATATTCTTGATGTTATTCGTTGCACCATTCTTCCTAGATGTTTTAAGATTTACCCCACCATTCAATCTTACAAGTTCCCTCATAGTCGAGCTTAGGAGTAGGATGGGTCTAGTTCAAGGATACGAGTCTTCAATCGCTCTAAGCATATTCTTCATGATATTGTTTGCTCCAGGGATGGTCTTCTATGAGAGATATGGTAAAGAGAGCATGAGCATCCTTCACGGGATGACCCTCTTCTTGAGAGACCTCACAGAAGCTAGGAAGACAGGTATGAGCCCTGAAAAATGTATCATCACTCTCAAGGATAGGCCTTACGCTGGATTCAGCAAGCATCTTAAGATTATTGCTAAGCAGATCGGTTGGGGAGAGTCTCTAAGAAAGGTTTACCAAGATTTCACAAAACGTGTCCATGGATGGATGAGTAGGGCAAGCCTATACATATTGATAGATGCTATAGATGTTGGAGGAGGAGCTCCAGAAACATTTGATGTCTTATCTACATTTATGGAGAATCTTGAAGAGGTTGAGAGGCAGAAGAGGTCCACCCTACTACCACTGATGATAATCCCCTATATGGCCGCTATAATGCTAGTAGTAGTCGTAGTAATACTGGTGAGCTTCATGCGTAACTTACTCCAGATCGCCAGGATCTACATCTCTCTCGCAGAGTTCATCCACTTCTTCCTTCCACCAGTAATCCTCATAGCTGTTATAAGTGGGCTCGTAGCAGGAAAAGTCTCCTCTGGGGCTATAGCTGCAGGGTTCAAGCATGCATTCATATTATCGATCGTATCACTTATAGCTGTATGGTTATCTGGGACAATCTCGATACAGATATTCTTAACACCTATGATGACATAGTGGTGAGGCTAGATCTTTCCAACAATGTATTCGTATAAATGATCACTTACGACTTCTAAATTCTTAAAACATACTCTAAACTTTTGTGTATATCTCAGTTCCATGATTTCTAGCTACTTATAATGCTCTATCTTCAATATATAGTATTACTATGATGATTTAAGATGGCTTTTCTATCTTTCTGTAGAAGGTCGAGGATCTCTCCTTTTAAACTTAAAGGTCTTTCTTATTATCAGCTTGCCATCTATTTAATTAAAGTTTTACCATGATTGGTCCTAAGACTTGAAGATACATTTCTATAGATCTAAGATGTTAAGAGGGTCGAGCATGGCCAGAGAAAGCTTCCTAGAAGCTAATAAGATTAGAGCTTATCTTAACAATATCTATACGGGTAAACCTTTCTCAAAACATTTATAAGAAACACTGAACATATAATAGACAGTGAGGTTTAAGGGTAAGTCTGGTATAAGCCCCGTGGTTGCAACGGTGATCCTCGTAGCTGTATCGATAGTTTTAGCGATCGCAGTAGCATTCTGGGCATCAGGACTAGTAGGAATATTTACAAGATTCGAGAAATTAGAGATAGTCTCAGCCGTAATGATAAACGCGGATACTTTCCAAGTAATAATAAGAAACACAGGATCAGCAGATACATCAATAATACGGGTCGTTGCTCAAGGACAAGCTCATTATTTGTTCGATCCACCGCGACCTATAATGGTAGGACAAGCACTTCAATGTGATATAGTTACAAATGCAGTGCCCCCTGGGATAACTGTAGAATTATCATTCTATACTTCGGGAGGAAAGACCTATCCAACCGCTGTATTATCAACACTTGGACAGGGACAGGGACCATGGAATCCACAAATACGAGGTGTTTACTGCGACCGACGGTAGGGCGGAGTAGGGAATCAAACAACTACGAGGACCTAAAGAAGAATATGATCTGTAATTAAAATTTGTCCGGCATTCTTTTAATCTCCTTTTTCTATGTATTTTTTAACTTGATATAATTCAAATTGGTAATCATTTATCCGTATCGGTCCATGTAGATTGTTCAAAATATAGACGAGTTTAACCGAATATTTCTATTGTAGATAAGGCTTTAAATTAAATCTTTGAAAATAGGTGGATGGAGAAACTTGCCCATGAATGTAAAAAGATGGTCTTACCGAGAAAGTGGATTAAACTATTTAGGGCTAACATGGTGCATTTTAGAGGAAAAACTTAAAAAGTGAAAAATTCTACAATTTCTCAACTATCTTTAGTCAACTTTTCAACCTTTTAAATATGATCTCTCTATTCCATCCTTTGGAGAACAGTATGGCTGAGAAGCTCAAACAAGAGTTCATAGAACTATTAGAGAAATATGTAGAATTCTGTTACATTATTGTAAGATATCTAGGATTAACAGAGATATTGAAGAGACCTGATGAATAGAAGGGAGACAGATAGAAGTATCAGAAGTGCAGAGGAGACTCTTGAAAGAGTAGAGGAAATTGTTTAAATATTTAGAAAGGCTATGGGATGACACAATAAACTCTGGCAAGATTGTTAGAAGCTATAACTTCTTAGAGATTGGAGAAATCATAGAGAATGAGCTAGGAATCAAGATAGATCCAATCCTGAAAGACCTAAGAGAATTGACGATCCATTTACACCATACCAAGATGGCCAAATGCTATCAACGCTTCACCCTCAGAACTACATGATTAGGCCATGTCTAGAGAACTTGTAGGAAGAGCTGAGAGAGGGGTAAGATGGATAAAGCAGTATTTACGTAGATAGTCAAGAAGAAACATGTAGAAGAATAAGAGGATTCTCAGCGAATGCTTACAGCTCTGTATAAAGAGACCTAAAGATTGTGAAAGCATGTCTTCTAAGCCTAAGAGCTAGGAGCAGCTAAGTGGAAGATGGCGATATAGACTTGATACTCATCGTTGGAGGAGAAGATCTAAACCAGTTGAGGAAAGAGGAAATAGAGATAACTGCAAACCAAACATGATCTTATGCTATTCACTCTCTATACTCTAAGCTTGCTTTTTTACCAAGCAAACTTCTAAATTTATTTAGTATGCTTGGTCACAGTAGATCTCCTATAAGATAGACGACCTACATGAATTATGATCTATGATATAGTGGGATCTCCAAGATTCTAAGATTTTTTGTACGGTCTTACTTCTTCAATAATCTTTTCTTCAAGTATCAATGGTAGACCATGTAGTGGAAGCTGCTCGATAAAGGGTTTAGGATTAAGTTGTTCAGGGAAGAGTAAGCCTCTCTCTTTTATCTCATCTCTAATTAATAGTGATACGCCTATGGCAGCAGGTAGACCAACTAGATATGATGTACCGTTTACTCCATACCTTGCATAGGCTTCAGTATGAGAGATATAGGTAAATATCTTCTTCGAGATGGATTTTCCATCCTTCTTCCCAGTAACCTCAACCTCTATCCCAGCATACCCCGATACATCTACTAGATCTATTGGTTGAGGTAGAACTTCTACGACTAGATCAAATGGAGAGACTTCTACACCTCTAACATTAACCTTCTCCCTAGACAGTAGCTTCATCTTCCATAAAGCTTTTATAACATCAGCAGAGACTCCATCATAATTATACCAGAAAGTGATCTTTCTAGCTTTCTTCGGTAAGAAGGTTGAGAGGGTCCAGACCTCTGGATGCTCTTTTAGATATATCTTCTTGAGACCTACAGGTTCAGAGAATAAATAATTCTTATAGATGCTTAATGGTTCAGCCTTCTTGAATTCTCCATCTTCATAGTATACTGCAGGTGCAATACTCGATAAGAGTAGTTCTTCTCTACTCCATAGTG
>JBCNVN010000032.1:0-12627 GCA_039630055.1 Candidatus Caldarchaeales archaeon
GGTAGGGGTTAGAGAGTTGAACCCCATTATCTAATGGGTTGGAAGTATTAACCCTCTACCAGTCTTCTCGGTGCTGTGACTCACCGACCAGTAAGCCCCCAGACCTCCCATCTTTTATTTTTGATTCATTATCAAGTCTCTCGAATAGGTTATTCCATTGACTACAATGTAGCCGAATCCATACTCTTCGATCTTAAACGTCATCTCTATATTTGAAGCTGGATAGAGTATATTTATAGTTGAATAAATGTGGATAGTGGCATATTATAGCTATAATCCTTGAACCAGGATTTGTTTAGAATCTTATCGATTCAAAATCTCTTGGATGCTTCATAAGCATCTCTTCCAATCCCATAGTAATTCTCTCTCCTTTTAATGATCTTATACCCTTTCTTGAGATATAGATTTAGAGCTGGAAGATTGCTTACCTCTACCTGTAATATTATCTCTTCAACATTCTTCTCTAATGCTTTCTTCTCAAAAGCATCTAGAAGCTTTGATGCTACTCCCATCCTTCTATAAGCTTTACTTACATCGATAGTGTATAAGTGGCATCTTCTCCCAGAGCATAATCCTGCAATAAACCCTATCAGTAGATCTTTTAGAGAAGCCTTTAAGAAGATTGAGTTAGAATTCTTTAGAAGATGCTTGAAAACCCATCTTGGATATGCATCCTTTCCAAAACATTCTAACTCAATCTGATAAACCTCGTCTAGATCTCTCTCAGATACAGGGGCAACTTCTACATCTTCAAGCAATCCCATCAAGTAATCGTATGAAATCTTAATAAACCATCTCAAAGTCTAAGCTTCGAAAACCTTAAATGGGATCTTCAATATTTTTATACTTAAAAACATTCTTCAAGAAGTTTGTAAACCTATTATGGTGATAAGTATGGACTTGATAGAGGTTAAGCCTGGATCGTTCGTCAACCTTTTACACCCGATGCCTGTGGCCCTAATAATCTCTGTAGATGGTGAAGGTAGACCTAGCGGTATGACGATCGCATGGCTTACCCCTACCTCGAGAGATCCTCCATTACTCGCCGCAGCTATCTCTCCATGGAGATATACGTATGAACTGATCAAGCAGTCTAGAGATTTTACTATAAATTTACTCGACTCGAGTATGGTGAAGGAGGCAGAACTATTCGGTACCGTTTCAGGAAGAGACATAGAAAAATTCAAGGAGTCAAAACTTACATTAGCTAAATCTAAGATAGTTAAATCTCCCTACATCGCTGAAGCATTAACCGCACTAGAGTGTACTCTATTTGGTGATTATAGTGTTGGAGACCATCGATTGGTAATTGGAAGAGTTGAAAAAGCATATGTTAGGCAAGGAGTTGTAGAGGATGATATATACAACTTGAGTAAGGCTAGGATTCTCCTATATCTCGGTGAAGGAAAATATACTACAACTGTAGATAGAACTTTAACACAATGATGAATTCTCAAGATACTTTTAAATAGCTAGTCCTTTAAGTGTTTCCAGATGATCACTGAATTATTCACATGGATTAGCGGTGGAAATATAGCGTTAATGGGTCTACTTGGAGGGACGATAGCAGCCTTACTAAACCTATTTGGAGCTACCCCGATACTTCTCATAAAATCCTATCATAAAACTTTCCTAAATACTGGATTGGGATTTGCAGCTGGAGTAATGTTGGCCGCAAGCTTCACTAGTTTAATCCTTCCAGGAATAGAGTATGGTGGAATATTATCGGTGTTGATCGGAATAATCCTCGGAGCCTCCTCAATCTCTCTGGTGGATAGACTAACCCCCCATCTACATTTTATCAAAGGTAGGGAAGGCCCAGTCTCTAGAAGGCTTAAAGCAATATGGTTATTCGTGATCGCGATTACCATACATAATATGCCTGAAGGATTAGTGGTTGGAGTAGGCTTCGGCTCAGGAGACATTTTATCAGGATTGGTTCTCATGCTCGCCATCGGTTTTCAAAATATCCCTGAAGGACTATCCATCGGGTTTTCGCTGATGGCTACAGGAGAATATAGTAAGAGAAGAGCCTACCTAGTATCTGTAGCCTCTGGATTTGTTGAGCCGCCTCTAGCCTTTCTCGGAGCATACTTAACTTACACCTTTAAGCAGATCTTACCATATGCGATGGGTTTTGCAGCTGGTGCGATGTTATTCATTATAAGCGATGAGATAATCCCTGAGACGCATAGAGAAGGAGAAGAGAGGATATCGACATATGGACTAATAACAGGATTGATCATCATGCTTCTGCTAGACGTACTGCTCCAATAGAGAAGGATGCTAGAACTTATTCAGAGACACCTTCTATAATAGTCTCTAGAACCTTCTTCTTAACTTCATTATCTACTTTAACAAAGACCGCTCCTCTCCCTGGTTGACCATATATTACTACTCCACCCTCTGGAGAAGAGAGTATAGCGGCAACCCCCAGAAGGTCTTCTTCTCCATCTATCTTCAGTAATGAAGGTCGATCTTCAGTGGAGTGTATCAAGTAGTGTAGCCTCTCTGCAGATATCGGCGATATCGTCCCAGGCTCATTCACAGCCTCAAAAACATTTTTGAAGTCGTCTATCTCGACTGTTCTCCTCATTCTCTCTATCTTTCCATCGATAACGGATATATCGACTCTAACCTTGTGTTGATGTAATTTACTGGTGACATAATCTCCAACAGCTATTACGATAGGTGGATTATGTTCTTTAACCAGTTCTCCAAGTCTAATAGTGACCTCATCAGGGTCTCTTCCTGTAATCAATTCGCCTAGTGGTTCTCTAACTTTCTCCTTCATCTCTTCAGAGAAGACTATCCTTCTTCTAGGAGGCCATACTAAGATTTTCACAAGAGATCGACAGGTAGACGAATCTTAAAGTTTACTCCTACACCTAATTAGAGGGTTAAGCATATAATTATAAAATCTATATTAGATGCTGTTCTTACGTCTTCGTTGCATAAGATCCAGACTTCTTTAATCCAAGCTCTTTTGCTATCTCAGACTTTTCTGGATCGATTACTATTATCAATCCAGAAGAACGTGTCGTCAAGTTTGTTGAACCACAGTTGTCACACTCATTTCCTACAACTATTCTTTTACAGACTCTGCATACCTTCTCTCTAGATCCAGCCATCTAACTACCCTCTGCTAGAGGTTTCGTCCCAACCTTCTTTAAATCTTCATTTATCCATTCTATCTTTCCTAGATATGGCTGACGGGTTGTAACACTAATCTTGCCGACTGTTCCAGGTGAGATCGATACTGCGACCACTCTAAATCTAACCCTATCCCCAACCTCTAGTTTCTTCCCAGTCTTTTTACCGAGAAGTATTGAATGTTTCTCATCATATGATAAGTAGTCATCCATCACCTGAGATATGTGGAGGAGTGCATCCATTGGTCCAACCCTTATGAATGCTCCGAACTCCGTGATCTCCACCACCTCACCTTCTCCTACCTCCTGTATTCTTGGAGAGAAGACTAATAGTTTAGCTCTAGCCTTATGATATACAGATCCATCTCTCGGTAAGATTAACCCGATAGGCTCAACATGTACATCGACCACCATAACGATATAACCTAAACCCTCTATTACTGTACCCTCATATAGGCTCTTCAACCTCTCTATCGCCGCCTCTCTGAGAGGTTTATTAAAATCTTTTGGGAGGATGCCTATAATCTCATCTATCTCAACAATTGTAAACATCTCTCCACACTCAGATGCCTTTATCACACTGACTTAACACTATTTATCTCTTTTCTAATCTTGAGGAAAAGATCTGTATAGCTATTATTTAGGTATTTATCTTTTAAGGAAAACCAAGTTAAAGATAGAATAACCTCATAATCTTACATTATCATGGAGTTTACCGTCTTCTTCTCTCTATAATCATATAAGATCAGCATACTTTAGATAATCTGGAGTCTTGAAACTTTGGAAGACCATCCTACACGTATCTGTAGAATATTAGATGAAGAAGATCGAAAGACTGTAAAAATGGTTGGAGTATTATCCTGGTAGAGACTGTAGATATGCATGGATTGATTCTGCAGCCTTCTTACCGTCTGCTAGGGCCTCGATAGCTGTTGAAGGACCTCTTACAGCATCTCCACCTGCATAGAAGCCTCGTCTAGTAGTGGCCAGGTTCTCATCAACCTTGATCGTTCCCCACCTAGTTATCTCTATACCATCTTCTGGTTTTAGGAAATCTATCCCTGGATCTTGACCTACCGCTAAGATCACATAGTCTGCTTCTACTTCAAACTCTGATCCAGGTATCGGCTCAGGCTTTCTCCTCCCATCTGGACCAGGTTCACCTAATCTCATCCTTATACATCTCATCTTCTTTACCACTCCATTCTCTCCTATGAATTCTACTGGTGTAGCTAGGACCATGATCTCTATCCCTTCTGCCTCTGCATCTCTTATCTGCTCGATATCCGCCGGCATCTCAGTCCTACTCCTCCTATAAATTATCTTTACCTCTGAGGCTCCCAGTCTCAGAGCGGTACGGGCTGAATCCATGGCTACGTCTCCTCCTCCAACAACCCATACTCTACCAGAAATTTTCTGAATCTCTCCTTTCTTTACCTTGTATAGAAATGGTAGTGCTTGTACTACTCCTTGCAGGTCTTCTCCTGGAATATTCATCTTCTTAGGCTTGTTTGCTCCTATAGATATGAATACGGCATCATATTTCTCGGCCAGTTCTGCGATCGATATATCTCTTCCAACCCTCTTACTAAGCTCGAACCTTACACCCAGCTTCTCCAAGATACTAACTTCATCTTCTACTATCTCTGCTGGAAGCCTAAACTCTGGGATATGTAGTCTAAGCACTCCTCCTATCTTATCTTCTGCTTCATAGATAGTTACTGAGTGGCCCATTAAAGCTAGATGGTATGCAGCGTTTATGCCTGCGGGGCCTGAACCTATGATAGCCACTCTTCTACTTGTGGGAGGCTTCGGGTTAAGCTTAACTTGATTTTTATCAGCATATTCTATAACAGCTCTATGGGAAGCTCTTATAGAGAGCGGCTCCACTCCTATCTCATTCATTATACATGCATTCTCACAGAATCTAACACATATTCTACCCATCGTTCCAAAACATGGATAATATGATAGAGCCATCCTGTATACAGTATCAATCTTACCTTGAGCTATTAATCTGAAGGCTGCAGGTATCCCAAAATGTATTGGGCAGGCTCTAACACATCTTGGATCTCTACATGCTAGACATCTTCGAGCCTCATTGATAACCTCTTCCAAACGATATCCTCTATAAATTTCTATAAAATTATTTTTCCTCGTATCTGGAGGAAGAGCATCTATAGGGGTTCTTTTACTGAATTTATGAGCTAGTGGGTTTTCAGCCTCTGATAAAAGTTCTTTTAAAGCATTCACTATCTTTACCCTCACATCTCGGGATGGCTCCCTCTCAACCAGTATTCTAATAAATGCTTCCAGCATCCTCTCATCAATCTTTTTTACATCTTCATCTTTTTTGATCCCTGCTTCCTGTACTATCTCGTAAAATTTTTCAAGTTCATTATTGGAAAGAATCTTTTCAATTTTAGATAGATAAACTTGAACCAAAAATATCTACCAGATAAATATATGCATTGAACAATTTGAATATTTTCATTAAATATTTTTTAATGATTTAGAGATTAACATAAATACTAGTTTTGCCTACGACAACATTCTTCTAGTATTCTACCACCACGATAACATGGTCTTTCTCATAAGGCTCTAGATTTACAATCTCTAGAACTTTTAGCCCACTATCTTCCATGATCTTGATCTCTCTCTTAAAGACCATCTCAGGATCTTCTACACTATCTATACTTCTCGCTTTAATCGCGATTATCCCATGACCTCCTTTCTGCAACATGAGCCTAGAGTTTTCTACAAGTATCTTCGCCTGCTCAGGTTGAGCAACATCACAATATATTACATCTACCTTTCCAACTATAGAACTGTACTCTCTAGGTTTACGTGCATCAGCATATATTGGTATAACGTTCTTTCTATACTGGGCCACATTCTGTTTAAACTGCATCATAACTCTAGGAGCAAAATCTACACCATAGAGTATACCCTTCTCATCTATTATATCTGAGACATGACTCGCGGTAGTTCCAGTAGCAGTGCCTAGATAGAGTACTCTACAACCAGGCTTAATATAGATCTCTTTAATCTTATTCCATATAGCTGCTGAAAGCTTACTCCTATAAGGGTTCCAAGCCCTATATTCTTCTCCACCTATCTTAAATAATCTTTCTCCATAAACCTGTATTCTTGAAGAGAGGTTTCTTGTTGCTAAAAACCTCTCACCCTCATCAGATGTTATCCAGAATACGTTTAGAAATTTTTCATGTGGTTTGACAGATGCCATTCACGGTACACCATCCCAAGAAAGAATATATGCTTCCATTACTACCTCATCATCTACGATGTTCTCTAATCTTTCTCTTTAAGGTTTTTTCAGGTTTAACCTTCTTCTTAACCGGTGGCTGAGAATACTTCTTCCTGATCTCTTCCAACCTCTCTTCTAGAGTCTTTCTCAATTCTCCACTTCTATCCTCTCTCGAGAAGTAGTCTATCTTAGCGGCTATAGCTATCTTGGTTGCAAGTAATCTAGCTATCTTACCTCTCTGCCACTTGGGAGAACTGTGAACATATAGATGCTGAAATATTATCCCATGCTTTGGAGCGCCTCTACCCGTTTTAAAGAATCTAAAGAGTGCTTTTTCAGCTCCAAGAACCTGTATTGTACTAGCTGGGAATCTGGCCAGTTTATCCAGTCCTCCCGCAAGAGATATAAGTTTCGCTCCGAGTATTGCTCCAACAACAGCGGAGAGATTTGGAGCTTCAGAGCTCATTAGATCTCTAATATATGCTTCCTGATGTTTTTTCATCTCTATCAATCTTAATCCTTCTCTAGCAATCTTCTTCAATTGTTCTTCATCTTCTAAACTTAGGTCTGCACCGATAGAGCTTAAGCTCTTCTCAATAATCTCTTTAGCCTTCTTCTCTCCAACTATCTTTGATAGCCTCTCTAAGTCGAATCCACTTCTAGATCCGAGTTCGGCTATTATCCTCATATATTCTTCAGGGTCTTCTATAAGCTCTGAAAGCTCTGGAAAATGAAGCCCATACCATTCTCTACATCTGGTATAGAACATGTTTATCTGTTTATCTAGATCTTCTAGAACGTGAACGGCGTGAACTATCATCATATCTCTCCTAGCAACAGCTTTCTTCAACTCTACAGTTAAAATAGCATCGGATACCCTTCTCAACCTATCTCTATATTCTTGAACGTCTTCCACCAATCTACTATCTACAAGTATCTTCTCTATATCTACTGAGGTAGAAAGTTCAGAGAACTTGTACCCTGGAAAAAGGTTTAATAATGATCCAAGTAGATGTGGTGGATCTATCTCAAACTCTCTGAAACCTTTGGAAGACAGCTCTTTGATAAGTTCCACTAGATCTTCCAAGAGTTCACCCCTCGATAACTTAGAGTATTTTGAGATAGCCTCATCAAGATCTTTAAACAATCTATATGCGACTATTCTTTCATCATCCTCCAGCGAGATTATACCTAACGGGGTCACCAAGACTCTATTAGGCGGCATGACTCTAGTATTATATCTGATTAGAGCACTTTATAAGGTTGGTTAAAGGTGAGTGAAACGGCCAAGAAACAACACTTTAAGAGATCTCTATATTTCTCTATATTATTGTCTTTAATCCTCTTGGATTTTTAGAGGTTTGGTAAGAATATTTATATTCTGATATGGGGATACATCGTATAGTATGCCGAGCCATGGGTCTATAACGAAGGCTGGAAAGGTTAGGTCTCAGACACCTAAGATAGAAGCAAAACCTAGAAAGGGAATAATACCTAGAATAAGAAATAGGTATAATTTTGTGAAGAGGGTTCTACAGGTTTCTTCTCAGACCTCTGAGAAGATCTAGAGAATGTATCACATGTTTACATTAACAGGTATAGGATAGCTTTACTTGTATGTAGTCTATTCTCTGCTTGATCCCATACGAGCGAGTAACTTGAATCGATTACATCATCTGTAACCTCTTCTCCTCTATGGGCTGGTAGAGGATGCATAAAGACGACTCCAGGTTTAGCTTTTTCAACTAATCTACTATTGACCTGGTACTTAGGATAGAATACCGATAACCTCTTCTCTCTCTCCTCCTCCTGACCCATGCTGACAAATACATCGGTCATTATAACATCGGCATCGACTACTGCTTCTTCAGGCTCTCTAAAGATCTTGATTGTCGAATTGGATCGAGCAGAATTCATCTTGGCCCATTCAAGATATCTTGGATGGGGCTCGTATCCAGCCGGTGTGGCCACGTTTACATTTATCCCAAGCTTAGAAGCTCCTATCAGTAGAGAATTGCATACATTATTCCCATCTCCTATCCATGATATTGTTAAGCCTCTAAGCTTCTTGAACTTCTCCCATATTGTATAAAGATCTGCTATAGTCTGTAATGGATGATTTATATCGGATAGACCATTCACAACTGGGACGCTGGCATATCTCGCCAACTCTTCTAGAGTCTCATACTTGTACACCCTGGCCATGATTAGATCAACATAGCGGGAGAGGACTCTAGCTGTATCCGCTATACTTTCCCCCCTACCCAGCTGTAGCTCGCTTCTAGTTAGATAGAGTGCTCTTCCACCTAATTCTTCTACTGCCACCTCGAAAGAGACTCTAGTTCTAGTAGATGGCTTCTCAAAGATCATGGCCACACTTTTTCCTCTAAGCTTCCTAACTTTAGCCCCCCTCTTAAAGATACTAGTAGTCTTCAAGATCTTCCATATCTCCTCAGATGAGAAGTCTTGAAGTTCCAAGAAATCTCTACCTTTCAGGCTGACCTTCCCCGATCTATACCCAATCTCTGAACCCATAGATATAGGAGCGTAACAGTCGGATATTAGCTTAACCTAGAGGAGAGATTATTCTACAGCGATCTTGACAGGAAGATCTACGTCATCAAGAACTACGGAGCCATCACCTCTCAAATACATCTTAATAGATTTAATCAAAACATTTAGGTGAAGAGATTGATTAAGAACTTCTATCAGTCTTGGATCTACTTTAAAGTTTGGTTTAAAATAGGTTGCGAGAGGATGTGCAGCGATAAAAACAAGCGCAGTATTCTTTCCACTAGATCTCAGCGTATTCAAGGTCTTGATATGCTTTAGTCCTCGAACCGATACCGTATCTGGATACATGGCCGCACCATCTTCAGAGAGATATACAGCTGATTTAAGCTCGAGGATCATCTCATCTCTACCATCATATAATAGATAATCAAATCTCGACCCATATATCATAAAATCCCTCTTCTTTACTCGATATCTTTCCAGCCAAGGGATTAATCCTCTATCTAATGCTATCTCAAACATTTTCGCTTGAAGGATCGTATCTATCAATGCTGCAGACTCTCCCAACCATACTCCGACCACTCTACCGGAAACCTTCCTACCTCTAAATCTAATGTAAAGTATCTCAGCCCCAGGATACATTAAATCTTCTAACCTACCGGTATTGGTTAAATGTAATCTAACAACCTCCTCATCAATTTTAGCTAAAACAGTTACTCTACTATCTCTCCTCAATACCTTGGCATGGTAAAATTCTAGCCGTGCTAGAACATTCTCCCGACTCAGACCATCATCCTCCTGGTTGGAAGCCAGTATAAACCTCCAATCATCCAGCTCTCTAGACTATCCATGTAAAGTTATCTTATAGATTTATGTTCTACGACCCTTACACGCTCTTCGACTAGTCTACTTGAAGCCTCGTGGCTTATGATGCTCGACCATTATAAGCCTCTCAAAAAAATCTAACTTCAAAATAATATGATAGATCTAGATTTTAATCCATTAACTCGCTCTCGACTCATCGATCTACTCATAGCTTAATTCATCTTAAATCCAGAGATAGATAACGTTCTCTCATATGCTTTAGATATTCTAATTATTTCAGAGACTTCCTTATCTTGCTCTTTCAGATCTCTAACTAACATTCTCGAGAATCTTGACTAGGACTTCATACTTATTATTTTCTTTAATTTGAGTCCTGATGGAACTATGGCTCTTAGATAGACATCCTCTACAACCCCTCTGTTTTCTGTAGGGTTATAAAATGCCTCGACTAATCTATCATAATCTAATTTCTCTACAATCTCGTTTCCTATTGTGAGAGCATTCATAGAATTAACTATGGCTATCTCTATAGGTATTCTTTCAGGGTTTATATCGAAACCGAAGTATCCATCGTAATTATACATCTTTAGAACAAATAAAGCTGAGATGGTCTCATTCCAGGCTAGTACTCCAACATCTAGGTCCTGGTCATAGTTGCCTACCGGTTGACTATTCCAATGTGTGTGGAACAGCCTTCCTTCTCTGAGAATAGATGCTAAAGCTAGGGAAAGCTCCTCTGAACCCATGAGAATGTGGCCTACTTCAGGATTTAGACCGACCAATCTATAACCTTGTTCAAGATATCTTCTGTTCTCTGGATTTTTTAATCTTCTCTCAATATAATTTGCTAGTAGTAAGCCGTTGGCTGTAGTTCTGTAGAGAGTGTTACCTCTAGGTTCATATGGCTTAGGCTCCACGGCCACCTGAATACCCGGGACCTCATCTATCGCCTCAACTAGACCAGACTCATACCTCTCCCAGAGATAATAGAAATTAACTCCAAGTGGATTTTCATAACCATCCATAGCGCCGACCCATATGACTACTACATCGGCGTTAACCTCCTTCGCCAACCTCAAAGCCTCCTTCGTTCTCTCGATCGCATATCTTCTCACTTCTTCTATAAGGCTGGATATGGATCCGAACTCAAACCTTTTCTCGTAATGTAGATTTGGTGAGACCATCACTACCCCAATTCCTGTCTCTTTCTCTAAGTTCTTATACAAGTGGATATTGTCCCAGTTTATCTCATTAGGATAGTGAGCCTCCAATCTAAATGTTCTATCTATTTACTCTTGGTCGTACATCCATGCAACCTTATTCAATATATCTTCTATTGTTCCTGTGCCTAGGTATGGTTCATGGAATCTCCCTGGTCCAGGATAGAAACACCATACTCCGGTGGAGAATTTTAATTGTAATCTATGGGTTTTCAAATGTTTTAACAAATCTTCCTTACTCTCATATTAAACTAACTGTTTACGTGTATCACGTATGATACTCTATACAGTGTAGTCGTATATAGACTTTTATAAACTTTTCTTAAATAATAAAATATCTCGTACCGAATCTATCTTCGGAGCTGGATGATCTAATTGTTTCGGCTCGTGAAGATATTATTAATGTCTAGGATGATCGAGTAAAAATAATTAAAGAAGTATTTGAAAGTATCTATCTTGGTAACGATGATATTTGCGATCGGAGAGGTTCTGATAGATTTTATAGCGGTTGAAGACGCTGATCTGAAATATGTGAGAGTTTTTGAAAAACATGCTGGTGGGGCTCCTGCCAATATGGTTGTAGGGTTAAGGAGGCTCAATATCCCTGCTGGATTGATTAGTAAGGTTGGAGAGGATGCTCTAGGAGAATTCTTGTTGGAAGAGCTCAAGAAGGAGGATGTTGATATAAGATACGTGAAAACAGATTATGAGTATCCTACTGGAGTAGTCTTCGTTCAGTTGAGAAGAGGAAAGCCTAGCTTCTTATTATATGATAAAGTTGCCTATTTTAATTTAAAAATAGAAGATGTCGATTTCGAGATTATTAAGAAAGCTGAGCTAATCCATTTCGGTGGCGTCCTCCTCTCACGGGAGCCGAGTAGGACTACGACACTCAAGATCGCAGAGTGGGCTAGAGGGCAAAAAATACCTGTAAGTTTCGATGTGAATATTAGGCTCCACCTATGGAAGAGTATGGAAGATTTAGTAAAGACGATGAGATATGCTTTTGAGCTATCAAGTATTGTTAAGCTAGGTGAAGATGAGTTAGAACTCCTTATAAAGAACGGTGCAGATCCTAGAGATAGCAATGCTGAGATTATAGCTATCACGAAAGGTAATGAAGGCTCTACAATAATTCATAGAGATAGAAAGGTGGATGTGCCTCCATATAGAGTAGAGGTTGTAGATACAACAGGTGCTGGAGATGCATATATGGCCGCTTTAATAGCCTCACTCTACTCTATGAATAAACTTAAAAATATTAGGTTAGAGGAAGATGAGATAAAGCTTGTAGGAAGTTTCTCTAATCTTGTAGCAGCCATCTCAACGACCAAGAGAGGTGCATGGAGTACTCCGAGAATATATGAGCTAAAAGACCATCCTGAGATTAGTCCAATAGTTGAAAGATTAATATCTTTAAGAGTTTAACCAACTTCCTCGCGTAACCTAAACAATTATATAGAATGTTCATAAAAATATCAGCTAGTTCAGACTATAGATTTTCCTTATGTCCAAGATTAGTTTCAATTTTCAAAGATTAGAAGTTATATAATTTTGAGAAGTTTAAACATAGGTGTGAAGGAGTGGTAAGATGATGAGACTGATGTTAATGCATATGCATGTGAACCAATAGAATAAGAAGCTTTCT
>JBCNVN010000033.1:0-10229 GCA_039630055.1 Candidatus Caldarchaeales archaeon
TTTCCAGCATCTTATCGCTAACATCGACCACAATATTTTTTCAAGATTTCTCCATCTATCTTAATCGAGCAAGATAAGTTCGTATATAGCACCAGTACATAGAAACCTATACCACCATCTTTTATATATAGAATGTTAATCTTATGAGTTTAAATATAACGTATATTCAGATATATCAGTATGAGTTTACCAGATATTGATAAGAGATCGATTGACAGAGTAATGGATGACGTTATACATGTTTCTAAGTCTCTTTTTGAAATGGGGTTGGTTAAGAGTACCTTTGGAGTAGTCAGCGAAATTATTCCAGATACAAATTATGTCGTCATAACTCCCAGTGGTTTTAGAAAAGAGAAGGTAACAAAAGAGAACCTAATAATAGTTGATCTTGATGGGAAGGTTGTGTTAGGAGATCTTAGACCTTCAACTGAGACGCCGATGCACGTCTACATTCATAAACATGTCAAAGAGGCAAAATGCGTAATTCATTCCCACTCACCGATGGCAACAGTCTTCGCAATTCTCAAGAGAGACATACCATGTATAACATCTGAGCAAGCCTTCATGTTTGGAGGAAGAATACCTGTAGTGAAGAAGTATTCTCTTCCTGGAACAAGTAACATAGAAGAATTGGAGAGCATAGCGGAGTCATTGAGAAATAGTAAAGCAGCATTGCTTCCGAGGCACGGTGTTATCGTTCATGGAGAGGGTGCAGAGGAGGCGTTAGACAATGCTATAGTCGTCGAAGATATTGCCCAGATGGCGATCTTTGCTCTACTACTTGGACAGCCTATAGAATTTACAGATAGAGAGATAGCATACCTACAAGAATACAGGAGAACAAGATACGGACAGAAGATTCAAAAGAGATAAAAAATTATGTCACTATATCTAGCAGGGGATGGTAATTTTACATCCATTTTTATTAAGCTATTTCGATGTCCGACTCGTATACTGTTTTAAAAAATAAAAAATGATTGAACGTATTGTTACTCGTATAGTTTGGATGGATCAGAATAGCATTCTTCAAGGACTTCATGAAGTTTTAGATACAATTTATAGAGTTTATCATAGATGATTGTATTCTCTAATGTTGGTTTCACTGATTGATCTACTTTCACCCAGTCATGTATCGTTTCATACTTGAGATGACCCGTTCCAACCCCTGCTAGCAGAGCATCTCCGAGAGGAGCGCCAGGAGCCTCCTCAACATAATATAGTTCTTTCCCGGTTACATCTGCCATAATCTTTCTCCAGACTGGAGATTTCGCTCCACCATTTACCAAGATGATCCGCTTTATTGGTATTCTTGCTTCTACTGCGACATCAATACTATGGCGGAGGGCATAGGCAATAGATTCAAGAAATGCTCTGTAGATATGAGCCTTAGTATGCGATATTGTCAATCCAAAAAGACAGCTCCTCATGTCTTTGCTCCAGAATGGCGCTCTCTCGCCAACAATCATGTGGGGTGTAAATATTAATCCATCAGATCCAGGCCTTATCTTCTCGGCCATCCTATCGAGAAGCATATATGTAGAAATATTAGAATTCTCTGCAACTAACTTTTCATGTTGGGATAACGTATCTCTAAACCATCTTACTATAGCTCCTGCTGTTGCAACCCCAGAGTGAGAATATACCTTTGCTAGGTCATAAGCTACATGAGGCAATGTTACAATCTTTCTAGATAGTCTTAGCTCGTCCTGTATTACACCATTACACATTGATGTCCCTATCATAGATGTTAAGTCTCCATCATCTAGTGCGGTTACACTCAAAGCCGAGACTGGTGCATCTATTCCTCCAGCGACTACAGGTGTACCCTTCTTGAGACCGGTAAGCTTTTCCCCTTCTTCTGTTATCTCTCCAATTACATCTTTAGAGCAATTTATCTTCTCGGGGAAGAAGGTTCTAGGTATTCCGAGCTCATCCATCAGCTCCTCACTCCAATCTCTTTTGTATATGTCATATATTCCTCCAATGTTTCCAGCGCTCGAGTGGTCTATACAATTTACTCCTGTAAGCCTGTAGATTACATAGCCGTATATCGTCATTAGCTTATGTATCTTCTCCCAATTCTTAGGTTCATGTCTTTTAATCCATAATATCTTTGGAAAACCATAATATGGATCTATTATATTGCCGGTCTTCTTGAATATCTCATCCTCACCTATCTCTCTCTTTATCCATTCGGTCTCTTCTATGGCCCTTCTATCCATCCAGATAATTGCAGGTCTAATAGGTTTATACTCTCTGTCTACAGGCACACCTGCACCTGAGAACAATCCACTGATCGAGAGACCGCCAATATCTGACGGATCTATCTTTGATATTCTTAAAGCTTCTCTAATGCTTTCACTGTAACCATTAAGCCAGACATCGGGCCACTGCTCTGCCCATCCAGGATTAGGAATAATAATGTCCGTTTCGATGAATGATGAAGCTATAATCTTTCCAGAAGAGTCTACTATGCAACTTTTAGTACCGAATGTTCCTATATCGGTTCCGAGAAAAAGAGGGTAATCCATAATAACATCAGCGTTTAATGGGATATAGCAGTATATATCTTTAAGCTGTAGGAAACGATGCTCAACTTAGTTTACGTTTCTCCAGTAGTCACGTTAATTCATCTATTAAAAATTAAGATAACATTGATAATTGGGAAACTATTGATTATTCTCTCTAAATTAGAATTTTTGTTTAGAGATTCTTTCTATCGATCTTTAATTTTGACCGATCGAATGATCACTGTATTCCCGATATATTTCACTAAATATTTAGATTGCTAAAAAATTATCATGATCATGGTTGAAAGATCTTCTTGAGTATAGATGATCCTTTTAGTCTTCTAGGTTAACTACTCCATCTGGAATTCCATATTCTACTTGATCGTTTCTCTAATATATTGTAATCTCTAGGAGCTCTTTCTATATCTATCAAAACATCTAATGTTTTATAAGGTAAATATTTTTTGATTCTCTTCTAACACTTTCGAAAATTCTTCTAGATTCTTCACTTGAACGCTTGACCCATGTATTCAGTTCTATTGTAAATCATTTCTGATAATGGGAGTATTCTGAAGAAATGGATGAGAAGGCAAAACAGATAAGAGAGATGATGATAGAGAAAGATTTGGGATATTTTGGATTATTGTTTATAAGAAAGCTTTGGAAGTGGTAAAGGAGATGAATACTCCTACTAAGATTCTGGCCTACTCTACTCGTTTGGAATCGGGTAAAAGATATCTATATTTGGAGTGATTGGCTGGCTTACCAATCGTGATTATCATGAATAGAGATGCTATAGAATGGATTTTGACAATTTACATAAGTGATGAAAATGGTAAGATTAAGATCCTTAACGATCTTTCCCCTCACATTGTCGATAAATTGATGAAGTTAAGATGGATTGGAAAAGAGTCATCTACCAATCGTCATGGTAATCACCAATCTCCAAATGCTATAATCGATACCTTTTTGAACACTTTCCTCGCAGCCTTCTTTTACTGCTCATGTAGTCATAGCTACTTGGAACACATTAAAACATGATATCTCATTAGTTGAAAACCGAAGCTTGTGAGATAGCTAAATGTTTGAATTCTAGTCTTAATGACAGGTATCTTTACAATCTTCAATTTGGATTAGAACTAATCTATAATTAAGTATAGTTTTAACTATTATAGAATCCAATATCCTATTTCACAGATTATTATTTGATGTATTATTTTAATCATTCAATAATGATTATCAAATGCATCTTATTATGTTATGTCATAGTATACTTTGATGTGTTTAACTTCTAGATAATGCTTTAACCCTTCTCGACCCAAGTCACAGCCTATACCACTTTCCTTCCAACCAGGGTACGGAGCCTCAATAGTAGAAACATCAACATTGTTTATTCCTATGTTTCCTGCATCTAACATTCTCGATAGCTTCCAAGCCTTGTTTAGGTTATTGGTGTACACGTAGGCTGCTAATCCATAACGAGTGGAGTTGGCCATCTCGATCACTTCGTTTATGGTGTTGAAGGGCATTACTGGTTTAGCTGGACCGAAGGTCTCTTCCTTCATTATCTCCATATCATGATTCACATTTACGATTATTGTCGGTTCATACCAGTATCCCTTCTTGAACTTCTCACCATCTGGTCGTTTACCTCCAATTAGGATCTTTGCACCCTTCTTGACCGCATCCTCAACATGTTCTATGACCTTGGATAGTGCCTCCTTATTACACATTGGCCCTAAATCAACATCGGGTTCCTTCAGTGGATCACCGATCTTTAATTTTTTGGTCTCCTCTACGAACAACTCTACAAATTTATCGTAAATCTTTTTCTCTACAAATATTCTATTAACCGCGTTACATATTTGACCCATGTTTCTGAAAGATCTCCTAACCGCTCCCTTTACCGCTTTCTCTAGATCTGCATCTTCAAAGACTATCATAGGTGTCTGCCCGCCAAGCTCCAAGGTCACTCTCTTCAAGTTTGATGCACATAACTCCATCACATGTTTTCCTATATCGGTTGAGCCGGTGAAACTAACCTTTCTAACTAGAGGATGAGATATGAGCGCTTCACCCACTGTCCTTCCCGGTCCAGTGATAATGTTTACTACGCCATGAGGTATACCTGCATCATGAAGACACTCGATAAATTTTATCGGTGATATAGGTGTGTATGATGGGGGTTTGGCGATTAGGGTGCATCCAGCTGCGAGGGCTGCTCCAACCTTCCATGATAAGAGCTGGACAGGATAGTTCCATGGTGTGATTGCAGCGACGACGCCTACTGGCTGCCATATCGTAATGCTCTCATATTCTTTTCTGGGTAAAGGTATTATTTCTCCATAGACTCTAAATATCTCTTCAGCAAAATATCTAAGAACATTAGCAGCATTTTTTAGTTCTTCTATAGCTTGCTTAAGCGGCTTACCTTGCTCCATAGATAGATATCTACTTATTTCACTTGCTCTTTTCTCAACTATCTCAGCAGATTTATACAATAAATCTTTTCTTTCTCCAAGAGGCTTTTGTGACCATTCTCTGAAGGCTTTATGGGCCGCTTTAACCGCTTTATCTACGTCTCCTAAAGTAGCAGATGGTACTTGAGCTATCGTATCCTCTGTTGCAGGATTTATTACATTCTCATATTTTCCGTCTGAAGATCCAACCCATTCACTATCAATCAGCATAAAGAATTTCTCCACTTCAATACCTCCTTATGACTATTCAATCTGCATTATCTCTTTTCCTTTTAAAATAAAGTAAACTTCTTCTAAATTATTATGCGAATGACATGTATTTTGACATTCAAGATATTTTATTGTAAATCCTAAAGTCGATATCTTCAATGGAGATTTATAAGGCTCAATCGATCTATATGTATTTCTAAGTATATGCCCTTTCCTTTCTTTTATGGGATATCTAAGTGAACGACCACATGTATGTGATTCTATAGTGTCTATATTTCCTGCCAAGTATTTCTCAACTATATTTTCATTCATAGACATCTATTACACTGTTATAGAAATGTAATATTTTAGTATTGTTAATCTACCATAAATAAATGTGAGATATCGAAACCCTCCATTCTGAGGAATAAATTACTAATTCATCCTCTATGGTATATGCTGCCAAATAATATAAAACTTGATTCTATAAATTGCCTAGCTAAAATATGACAAGTATTGGCAGGAAATCATATTTTCCATCTGCTTACAAGTAGGTTAAAGTTTACTGAAATTATCTAGAATCAATAATTTAACCTACATTCAATAAGAATTGTTCCTACAGATCTATTGATGTCGTAATCTTACTTAAACTCTATAGGTTCTATATTTTTATCTTTTCAAATCAAATGGATCTTGTTGGGTTTAGTTCTTCAATCGGCAGACAAGCTTTGATAATTTTTAAGTTAGCTCTTCTGTAGCAAGTCTAGGTCTGTGAATGAGGTGGTCACTCTTTAATCTTATTTGCGACGATCGATGCGCCTGTTCCAGTGTAACACATGGGTATGGCGGTATCTGCTTTCCATCCGGTAGATTCTTTGCACCTTCATAAACCATATCAGGCTACGGTAGTGGGTGTCAATCTATCATGGCACTTACAGGACCATTTCGTAGCCCTGGGACTTAGATACTTGACGATGAATTTGCAACTGGGCATGATCTATCTGCACTGACGATAATTTTAGGCATCTGGCTTTACATCAGATTAATAGGTGAGAAAGAATTAAACATTATAGTTACCGGTTTTGAGCAATCCTTGTATGTGAAATATTCTTAAAGGACTAATAAAATTTCTTTGTATGTAGCCAAGAGAAATGTTTTAAGAACAATCCTCAATAAGTCTTCGGATCAAAGGATTTATTTTATTTATTATTAAGGTTCTGTTAAGTTTTCGGGGTATAAGTCCTTAGAGGATGCGATGTTAGAATTCGGGGTATAACACTTAAAGTTTAAATAGAGTTTCGTCTTCTTTTCTTCTAGAGCGATATGCCACGTAAGTTTAAAATTGAGTCTCTTGGAGAAAGAGAAGAGGATGTTGTGAAAATAGAAGTTTACGCAGATTCTATGGAAGAAGCAGTAGAGAAAGCTAAGAAAATTTTCTCCAGTCTTCAGCAGACATCCATTGCAAATATGTCGAAGAAAAGTCAACTTGCATCAAAGATTAAAGAAGTTCTCTACGAAAAATTCAAAAATAATGAATCGTTCACCTTGCATGAAATCATGGAGAGAGTTCAAGGATTTTCTGTCTCTCCAAAAGATAATGAAAAAGAGTATAAGCGGTTTTACGACCGGTTTTGGACTGTACTGCAGGAACTAAAGAGGGAGGGCATAGTATTTCAGAGCGGCACAATCATCCAAAGAGAAGACGGGGCGAACAAGCCGTATAGAGTCTGGAAGCCTGTTAAAGTAGAGGGTTAGTGGGGCCTAGCCGAGCGATATGCCACGTGAGACAGAATCGCTAGGCCCCAGATGGGCGGGTGAGCTAACGGGAATGCGCCACCACATGGGCGTGGTGGTATTGGGGTTCAAGTCCCCACCCGCCCACCATAATTAATTGTGTTATGGCTGCTTCTTTATCTTTGCGTTTCTTTTTCGTTTTTCAGCAAGTTGGATGAGTTCCAGCCATTTGTTTTCTCCAGCGTACTTCAAGACTCCTGCCGTTTCCACCGGCGTTCTTCCATTCAGAGATATGTGAGGTTTTACGAAGTTATAATATATTCTATAGCCATCCATCAATCTCTCGGCTGCCTCCATCTTCTTCATTCCACGCATTACCTTGGTTCTGTCTTTGAATGTTCCGTGAAGCCTCTCTACTAGATTGTTGTTCGGTCTTTCTTCGAGACCTGCCAACCTGATATGTTTAACCCTCGGCCCCTTGAGTCTGTAGAACTCTTTCCTGAACGCATCTTCATAAGCTCGGAGACCGTCTGTTACAACTTCTGTTGGTAAGTTCTTAGAAGATTCTTTAGCTTTCCTGAATACTTCTCTAGCATCCGATACTTCTCTCCCTCTGCTCAGCTTTGTGGCCAATAAGTACCTCGTATCGGCGTCCATCAAGTTCCAGAGCCAGAGGTATTCTCCCCCAACCTTAACTGTGGTCTCATCAACATGCCATCTCCCAGAGGTTTCGGGTTTAAGCTGTTCTACATATCCCTTCATCAAGTCGATATACTTTCTAATCCAGTAGTAGACCGTTACATAGCTAACCTTTAATCCATGAAACTGCTTTACGTGGTCTGCTATCTTCCTAAAAGAGACCCCCTTGAAATACAGGTCTAAGGCCAGAGCGATTATCTCCGGTCTATACTTCATCTTTCTAAAAGCATCTTCCACTACTGAGAACTTTCTTCCACAGTTCTTGCACCTGTACCTTTGAACCTTGCCGTGCTTATTCTTCCTAAAGCCTATCTTCACGACCTTGTCTGAACTACAAAACCCGCAGACTGGGGATGGACATTCTAAGATGAAGCTACCCTCTTCCAGTATTTTACTCCTTAGAGTGAGGGAGAACTCGACAGCATGGATATGCTTGCACTTAACCTTTCTATAGACGTGGTCTGGACAGCTACATACCCATCCTTCCTCGGTCTTTACGACATCGTACCAGCCATTCCCGTTCTGTGACCTGACTTTATAATAGGTGGAGCTAACCCTCCTGACTTGGTTGCCCCTAGCCAGTATTGCCAGACCTCTTAATTCACGGGAATCCATTCTCTGCAACCAATACACCTAATGTATTAGATATTTTGGATGTATTTAACTATTACATTGAATGTTAAGAAAACCTTAAATATAGTCAATGCATTAAGTATTTTGAGAATATGTCTCCTAAACCTAAGAAGTCTGATGCGGTGAAGAGGAACATAGTTTTAAAGATGGAGACTTATGAGCGTCTACAAAGATATCTTCTCGAATTGATACAGAAGCGTGGAGACCCTAGAATAACATTTGACGAAGCCATAAGCGCTTTATTAGACGAGCGCGAAGGGAGGGTTAAGGATGAGTCGGGGGACTAGGACTAGAAGCTTTGGAAGCGGTAAGAGAGAAGGCCACGACTCCTCGCCTTTCTACTCCCGTAAGCTTTACAGAGACTTCGCTCTCCCGAAGCCTAGACCTGGAGACCTTGCGGAGAACGAGGTTCCCGAAAAGTTCTTGGACAAGGTGCTCTTGGGGGATGCGAAGAGCATTCTGAGAGAGCTTCCGGACAGATGCGTCCACCTAATGGTTACTTCGCCTCCATACAATGTTGGCAAGGAGTACGATGAAGATTTAGCGCTGGGAGAGTACCTCGACTTCGTAGAAGAAGTGATGAAGGAGGTTTACCGAGTCCTGGTCTTCGGAGGCAGGGTGTGCTTCAACGTGGCCAACCTCGGCAGGAAGCCGTACATACCGCTCCACGCATACCTGATAGAGAGGTTCGAGCAGATAGGGTTCTTGATAAGAGGAGAGATAATATGGTACAAGGGCGATGCTGTGGCCGGCTCTTCTACTGCGTGGGGTTCTTGGCTGTCCGCAGTCAATCCAACGCTGAGAGATGTCCACGAATATATCTTGGTCTTTTCAAAAGGCGGGTTCTCTAGAGAAAGGAGCGCTGGGAAGGAGGATACTATAGCGAGAGACGAATTCATAGAGTTTACGAAGAGCGTGTGGAAATTCCCTCCAGAATCTGCTAGCAGGGTAGGTCATCCCGCACCGTTTCCCGTAGAGCTTCCATATAGATGTATACAGTTGTATACGTTTAAAGGAGACGTTATTTTAGATCCGTTCGTGGGCGTGGGAACTACTTGTATCGCTGCAATAATAAGCGGGAGGCACTTCATTGGAATAGATGCTGATCCAAAGTACGTAGAGAGAGCGAGGAAAAGGATAGAGAACCTTCTATTTCAGCAAACCCTCTCGGGCGAGACAGGTTTTGCAAACCTCGACAGATATGGGATATAAAGTGAATTATGGATGCTCTGTCTTTAAGCTGTCCGCAAGCTTTGCCACCATCTCGTAGAATGCGTCTAGGTATCTTTCTCTAGTAATCTCACCAGAGACTTTCGGGAAGGCGATATAGTTTCCTTTTTCTACCGCTTTCTGTACAAGTTTTTCTACCGCTCCCCTCTTTATTCCAAACCCTCTCGGATTCGTTTTATTGCTAGGTATCCACCAGAATTTATTAAAGTTTAACTCCTTTTTCACCGACTCTATATCATCCAATTCGAAGACGTATATGCCTTCCTCGATTACGTAGACGATCGGGCTTTTGAACTTAAACCTCTTCACTCTCTCCTTGGATGGAAAACCATTCCACGCAACCTTTACTACCTCCACGTCTTTAGCTGTCTTGAAGCTATATGCTTTCTTCTCCTCACCTATACATAAGTAGAAGTCCACCTTCCTCCCTAATTGTTCTCCGGGCTCCTCTACTACTCCAAGCTTGTTTAAGGTTGCTATGAACAACTCTTGTTTCCTCACTCCAACATCAGGGGTCTTGATGACCTCTCCAAGAACTTTAAATCCCCTCGCCAAAAACTCTACAACGTCTTGACGATCCTTGAGTAAACATATTAACGAGTCCATGCATTATACAGGCGCATCCAAAAATATAAATAATACCCCGGATTTTAACACATCTCACTTGAACCTCAGAAACCCCGAAAATTTAACAGAACCATTATTAAATATACTAAAATACTAAAAACTTTAAATTTTTTATTAAATAACAACT
>JBCNVN010000034.1:0-10008 GCA_039630055.1 Candidatus Caldarchaeales archaeon
GTGGAGAGGGTTGCTGAGAAGGTTGTAGAAGGCTTCCTGTATGATGCAAGCTTCTGGGATTCTGTAGAAGAGGTTGTAAAGTATGTGCTCATGGATTTGAAGAGGTGATGAAAGATGGGTAAGGTCTTAGATGCTGAAACATGCTCCAGCTGTGGGGAGGAGTACTGATATGAGTCCAACCCAACAACCATCTTTAGAACTCGTTAAAAACATCATAATCTTATTGATTTGGATAATCACGGTTGAGGGCCAGGACGATACAATACAATATAGGAAAATAAGAAAACATTCTATAGATATCTAGATTGTTAACCTCTAAAGATAATCTAGCCTGTATACCTACCCTAAGATTATCTCTTATCTTCTCCCCCATAGGTATGGCATCCTGTCTAGAATCAAGATGAATACCCTTGGAAGACTCCTATCTTCTATCCATAATCCTACTTGAGGGGGACATACATAGAACTACGTGTAGCGCCGACACCAGCCCTCCCATGTTTCACCTGTTTACATGTAGGTGTAAACTCTCCCAGCCTATGACCTATCATCTCCGGTCTTATCTCTACTGGAACATACTCTCTCCCATTGTATACATGTATCGTCAACCCTACCATCTCCGGTAATATCACCATATCCCGAGCATGGGTCTTCAGAGGCTTAATATTCTTCTGCCCAGTCTTCAAGAGCATCTTATACTCTTTTACCTTTTCCAGTAGTTTAAGCTGTGTCGGAGTTAAGCCTCTCTCTAGACTCCTCCTCTGCCTACTCGGCAACAATCTAATAAAATGATCCATACTCATCTGCTGTAATTCTTCTAGCGTATATCCTCTATAGGTAAATTCTCTAGGCATGCACTATACTTCTCTCCTCCAACATATAAAGATAGCTGGCTCTCCTCGTAGAAGTCTACCCCAAGTTCATAGAAACAATCCTGGAGAGAAGGGTCTACATAGAGAGATCCATAATCTCAGCTTTAACCTACGGTCAATATAACTCTAGAGAAGACTGTAAGGTTATAGCTATAAAACGGTCTCTGCTGACTAACATTAAACAATACTGTATGTCAAAATCCATCAATATTTTAAAATAAATTAATTATATTTATAGAATACAATGTAGTGGTATATTCTATGAGTAAGGTTGTGCAAGTCTCTCTCCCAGTCGATGAACTACCCAGATACTGGTATAATATCTTACCCGACCTACCTGAGAAGCTTCCAGAACCATTAGATGAAGAAGGTAGAATAGAGAGATTAAAAAACATTCTAATACCAGAATGTATTAGACAAGAGTATTCAAGTGAAAGATGGGTGGAGATACCTGAAGAGGTTAGAGAGCTATACATTCGAGCAGGTCGGCCTAGACCATTACATAGAGCTATAGGATTGGAGAAGATGCTCAAGACGCCTGCACGCTTATACTATAAGAGAGAAGATCTATCACCAACCGGAAGCCATAAGGTAAACACCGCACTTGCACAAGTATATTATGCAGCTAAAGCAGGTTTCAGCCGTGTAGTAACAGAGACTGGCGCAGGTCAATGGGGAACAGCGGTAGCATATGCTGCATCATTGATGGGTTTAAAGTCTACTATATACTGGGTGAGAGAAGCATATGAATGGAAACCTGAGAGGAGGATGTTTATGAAGCTCTATGGTGCAGAGGTCTTAGCCTCACCCTCTGAGAAGACAGAGTTTGGGAGAAGCCTCCTAAGACGAGATCCAGAACACAAGGGTACACTAGGCATAGCTATCTCCGAGGCAGCAGAAGATGCTTTAAAGAACGATGATACAGCATACCCTGTTGGAAGCGTCTTAAACTATGTTCTCATGCACCAGACAATCATAGGATTGGAGACATTGAGACAGTTAGAGATACTGGATGAGACACCCGATGTAATGATAGGATGCCTGGGAGGTGGAAGCAACTTCGGCGGGCTCACTCTACCGATGATCGGGAAGGTTCTCAGAAGAGAGGTAGACAAGAAGATTAGATTCTTAGCAGCACAGTCTGAAGCTGCACCAAATCTTGTTAAAGGAATCTACCAGTACGATTTCCCAGATACAGCAAAGATATTGCCTAGAATCAAGGGATATACATTAACACATAGCTTCGAGATGCCTAGGATATGGGCTGAAGGTCTCAGATATCATATGGCCTCACCAATAATCAGCTTTCTAAAAAGTAGGGGGTTGGTGGAGGCGGTATCTTATCCAGAAGATGAGAGAGCAGTATTCGAAGCAGCTAGAATGTTTATACAAGCAGAAGGATTTCTACCAGCTCCCGAATCATCTTATGCGATAAAAGCGATGGTTGATGAGGCTGTCAAAGCCAGAGAAGAAAGAGAGGAAAAAGTAATAGTCGCGAACGTAAGTGGTCACGGCTTCCTAGACTTAGAAGCATATAGTAAAGTAATCAATCTATAAGACTCTTTTTTAAAGAACTAGGTTTTAAAATTCCATAAGTCTAGTAGAATCTTACCTAGAACCGTGATAGGCTTATCTTCACCTCTTCTTACGTCCAGTTCTTCTAGCAGATATCAATCCAACCTTTCTACCTGGTGGAGCATCTCTAGACACGGTCTCAGGTCTTCCAATCTTCTTCCTAGTCCCACCAAAAGGATGAAATGCTGGAACCATCGCAACCCCTCGAACCCTTGGGTAAGGTCTATGCTTAGCCCTCATCCAATGATACCTCTTACCAGCTTTTAGGAATGGTTTATCCCTTAAGCCTCCTCCAGCTAAAGCCCCGATTATCGCCAGAGACTTAGAGCTAACCTCTACCATCTTCTTGGAAGGCATCATGAGAACAGTCTTTCTAGGTAGCTGAGACATAACAGTTGCATACGTTCCCGCAGCTCTCACAAGCTTTCCACCATCTCCAGGCTTCAACTCGATCATCGAGACGACGGTTCCCTCGGGAACCTTCTCTAAGGGCACTATGTTGCCAGGCTTAACAGAAGCCTCAGCCCCCATCTCAACTATCTGTCCCACATGTAATCCTTCTACAGCGGCCACTGTAAAAGTTCTACCATCTTCAAGTGCTATCTCAGCTACAGGTACCCCTCTACCAGAGTCATGATGAAGATCTTTAACATATCCAAACAAGAGTCTTTCCGATCTGATAATCGTAGATGGATAACCTAGAGTAAACTTTCTCCTTATAGATGCCTTGAATGTAGGTGAGCCTCTACCGATCCTCTGAGCCCTTATCCTCCTACCCATACATAGCCCACTTAAAGAATCTAGAATATACTCTCAATATTAATATATCTATTCAGCTGTAGAGGAGAGACCAATGATTTTTAAAGCTCTTAAACAGGTACATCGATAAACCAATATAGATATGATCGTTGAGAAGAGGGGTCAGAGGATCGACGTACTTATCCCCTCATCATTCTCTTCTGAGACAGATAACCCTATCGAGAAGATTCTAAAGATAGGGCTCGTTGCGAGATTTCTAGCTGCATGTCGAGTGGAGACATTGATAATCTATCATGAAGAGCCTGAGAACCCATTAGTGAAAGAAGCAAGATATATCAAGCTTATAATGGATTATTTGAATACAGCTCCATACCTTAGGAAGAAGATCTTCCCATTAACATCTAAGCTAAAATATGTTGGAGTGCTCCCTCCATTAAATATTCCTACACACCCCGAGAAGCCCAACCTCGACATAGAACATTATAGAGAAGGCTTAGTAATCTCATCTAATAAAGATTCAGTGATAGAAGCAGGTCTAGACAGGAAGATCAGTGTCAGTAGAAAGCTTAGAGTAGGATCTAGAGTGATCGTTAGAGTCCAGCCAGCTCCGAATAAGACTAGGTTCAAGATATATTCTAAGAGAAAATCTAGAATCTACTC
Organism: Candidatus Caldarchaeales archaeon; assembly: GCA_039630055.1. Taxonomy (GTDB): domain Archaea; phylum Thermoproteota; class Nitrososphaeria_A; order Caldarchaeales; family Wolframiiraptoraceae; genus Geocrenenecus. The sequence continues at coordinate 3,864 of JBCNVN010000034.1, forward strand.
AGGTTTTAAGACCGCTATAGTCTCTGAGAAGATCAATGAGATCGTTAAAGATTATGATTTGAAGATAGCAACCTCTAGGATGGGTGTCGATATAAGGAATGTTCTAGATGAGCTTAAAGAGAGATTGAAGAATGCTAGAAAGATATGTATAGCATTCGGTGCAGCTAAGAGGGGGCTTTACGAGATAGCTGAGATTCATAAGATAAATCTGGAAAAGACATTCGATTATGTTCTAAACACTTTTCCAGATCAAGGGTTGAGAACTATTAGAACAGAGGAAGCTTTAGCATATACTCTAGCTATCATCAACTTAATCTCATCTTAGATCTCACTATATATCTAGTAGAAATCTTACTAATGCCTCCCCCTTCCTCTGGACTATCTCCATCCTCCAGTAAGTTGCAGCCTTAACATGTACTCCAGCTCTATGCCTGTCTGGATCAAACTCTTCCCCACATAGATGAGCTGATAAAACATATTCTCCACCAACTCTTCTAATCGACTCAACCTCAACAGTCTTAGCGATGAACTTTTCAATATCGAATAATGCTATCAAGTGTTGAAGCCACTCTACTAGAAGAGCTTCCAAGTCTTCTCCAGATACCTCTACACTTCTCTCAGATATGCATTCTATATTTTCTGTCGATGAGATGGTGTTATAGAGAGCGAGTGCAGCTTGACCGAAAGCTTCCTCGATCGTTTCTCCATAAGCCTCTACATAGACATCTCCAGTATGTTCCAGAAATCTGAAGCCTCTACTCATTCTAAAAATTACCGACCATAGGATAGCTTTAAGCTTACTAGATAAACTATTTTAGGGAAATATATCCAGATGATTTTATCGATAAGTCTCCTCCCATCCCTCATCCAAGGTTCCTCCAGAACCCCATCCACCCCACTCCTCTTCTTCTACACGAACGACCTTTCTCCTCCTCCTTATAATAAGAACTATCACCGCCACTGCAAAGATTCCTACAGCGATCCCAATGATTATATTTCTAATGTTCTCTTGGCTTACTATGGGCCATGGCTGAGTCTGAAAGGTCGTAGTCGTAGTAATATTCTCCTTTAATGGTCTAAATAGTTGTATCTTGACAGTATATTCTCCTCCACCACCAGAACCACCCAGATTCTCAACTCTAAGATAGAAATCGTTTACCCCAGGCTTCCAATCACCTCTAACCCTTAATGTTAGGGGTTCACCCTTCCCCTCAGACTTGTTATGTCTTAGAGAAAAACCGTCGGGGGCGAGGAGAGAAGCCCAGACCATCAGCTTCGGGTTAGGGTCAACCTCGATAAGTATTTCATCTTTAGGCTGAAGATCTATGCTTAGCTTATAGAAGTCTGAATAATCATTTCCATACTCTTCTTCAGATAGATATCCTCTAAAAGTTGTTAGAGTATCTATCGATACTGTGGGAGCTTGGATAGAGTTCGACATATCTCCTCCTGCATCTCTACTCGACCCACCATCAAAAAACTTTTCAGCAACAATCTTCAAACTATAGTTTAATGCTCCAGTACTCTTCCCAACCCTAATATATAGAACTGTCTCATGTTCATGGGGATCGTAGGCTAGAAGATACCTTAATTCTACTTTTTTACGTGCATCCTTACCGACCACTTGGTCAACCCCGATTAACCTAGCCTTAGTAGAAGAATAGAGTGAAACAGTTGTTAGACCTGGCTCTATACCTATCAAAGTCCCGGTTATACTGATCTGGACACCGCTCCCCAAACCAGTAATCATATAATAATGGTTATCTTCAAAGGTTTTAGTTAATGAACCATTAATATTAACGGTGCCTGTAGAGATATCTAAAGGAGCTGCAGTATCAAAATCTAGTCCAGGCTGTATATCTTCAGTATAGACAGATGGGCTTAAGATGAGTAGAGCCGATAGAACTAGAATTATTAACACCTTCTTCTCCATCTTCAATAAATACTAGTAATACTCTTTGAAATAGTTTCCGTAACTATATCTCCTCGAGAATCCTCGGAGATTACTAAAATACTTATCTACGAAATATTGAGAATAAAAGACCTATACCTATATCTTCTTAAATATTTAGAGGATAGAATCTTTAGTTTTTATCTTTAATCTTATCCTAAACCGATGGCTGCAAACTTTACTCTCTCAAAATCTCTCGGATCATACAATCTTCTACAATCTAGTAATGCTGGATTCTTCATAATCTTTTCAAGAATCTCTTGTCTCAAAACCTTATACTCTTCCCAATCTGTAGCTAATATGCATAGATCAGCATCCTGTAAACATTCTTCAATACTTAAAGTATAAGAAACCTTCTCTCCCAAGACCTCCTTAGCTTTCTCTAAAGCTTTAGGATCATGCACTCTCACCCTCGCTCCAAGTTTTAAGAGTTCCTCAACTAATCTTATAGACCTTGATTCTCTAATATCATCTGTTCCCGGCTTAAATGCTAAACCTAGCACAGCGATCCTCTTCCCACTTATATTTCCCACTAGCTTCTCAGCTAGAGATAAGGCATTAGCGATTTGAGAATCATTAACCTCTATCGTGGCCTCGATTATAGGTAGCCTAACACCTAGCCTCTCCCCAAATTTAAGCAAACCTTTAGTATCTTTTGGAAGACATGAACCACCCCATCCAAGACCAGCATTTAGAAACTCTCTACCAATCCTCTTATCCATCCCGATACCCTCCGCGACGACTTTTACATCTGCTCCTGGAAGTCTCTGGCAGAGCTGAGAGACCATATTTATGAAGCTTATCTTCATTGCGAGGAAAGCATTATTAGCATACTTGATAAGCTCGGCATTTGTAGGAGATGTTACAAGGACGGGAGGCATACTGTCTCCATGAAAACTTTTATAAAACCTGAGTAGAGCCTCTCCAGAACCTTTATCCAAGCAGCCTATAATGATCCTGTCTGGATTGAAGATATCTTGAAGAGCTCTGCCCTCTCTTAGAAACTCTGGATTAAAACATAGTCCATAATCTTTTAAACTCTTCCCAGACTCTTCCTCAACAATTTTCTTAACAATATTGATAGTTGTTCCAGGTGGTACAGTGCTTCTGACCACTATCAGATAGTATCCTTTCTTCTTCAAGCTTCTACCAATATTTCTTGAAGCATCTTCTAGATAGCCTAGATCGATATCTCCATCTGGTCTTGAAGGAGTCCCAACACAGATAAAACATATATCAGAACAGTCTAACATCTCCTCATAATTTGAAGTAAGCTTAAGATTACCTTCTTCTAAAACTTCTCTAAGCAGATCGTTTAACCCCTCCTCATATATTGGCGTAAAGCCTTCCCCAATCAACTTGATCTTCTCATGATCTTTATCGAGTCCTATGACTCTAAAACCTTTAGAAGCGAGGGCACATGCTAGGGATAGCCCAACATATCCAAGCCCGACTACTGCAACCCTTTCAAGAGTCAAATCTAACTTCACCTAGATGACTTAAACCAATCAACGTATCTTTTAACCATCTCTTCCAGATCTATTCTCGGAGACCAGCCTAGAACCCTTCTCGCTTTACTATTATCAGAATAGCTTACAAGCGATTCATGAGGTTCCAGCTCTCTAAAGTTTATCTTAACATTCTTACCAAACTCTTTCATCATCAATTCAGCAACTCTAAGAATGCTTACAGGCCTGCCGAACCCTATATTAAATATCTCTCCTCCTCCAGCTTTCATCCCCACGGCTACCGTGCCTTCTACAGCATCGGAAACATAGGTAAAATCGCGTTGAGCAGGTTTAAACTCTCCATCTATCCATCTTCCATTAACATCTACCGGTTCTCCATTAGAAATCTTCTCAGCAAATATCTTAAAGACTATATTCCCTCTACATCTTTCACCCACTATGTTGAAATATCTGACAATTGGGCATTCAAGTCTATACAGTTCTACGTAGAGTTTACATAACCTCTCTCCGAAAAACTTGCTTAAAGCATAGGGTCCTCTAGGCCTAGGCTCTAGATCTTCTCTTAGAGGAGGCTCATAATCTCCATAGATACTCGAGCTGGATGTAAAGACTATCTTTGGAGAAGGCTCAACGATCCTAGCCGCCTCTAACAAGTTCAGTAGAGATATATAGTTATTCTCTAAATAGGTATATGGTTCTCTTATGCTAAGTCTATGGGAAGCTATTGCAGCTAAATGATATACAAGATCTACCTTGAAAGTCTTCAAGATACTGATCATCGAGTCAAGGTTTCTCATATTAGAGTAGACCAGCCTCATCTTATGAGAATTGGGATTCTCGGCAATGTATCTATAATTGTTCTCTGGAGGTCTAGGATGGCTGAGAACCAACAATTCTTCACCCATACTTAAGAGCTTCTCGACCAAGTGGCTTCCGATAAAACCGAAACCTCCAGTAACCATTATCAAGGCTTAACGTTAGAGATCTTAAACTACCTAGTTATATACTTGACTTGTAGGCCAGATTATAATAGATTCCAGATGCTTTCCATAGGGTTTTACGAATTCTTAAGCCAAGTCTAGAAGATCATTCATAAACTTAGATTTTACCGTCCTCATATCGATATCATCTTAATAATTATCGCTAAACATTTTTCTCATCTTTTCTTCCAACGCTCATCTTCAATCTAGACCTCGATTATGCAATGAATCATGTAGTAAGACTCATCCCCGATGTACTTGTTTAAATTAATTCTCTATGATTTGGTCAAGAAATATATTGAGAAAGCGTAAAAGTATATTAGACTTCATACTGCGGTTCTCTCCGGTTCAATAGCTTGTAGAGATCACAGGCCATAGAGCATTCACGATATTCTCTTGAGAAGATCTTGATGAAGATTATATGGAGAGGTTTAAGAAGCTAATAGAATTAGTAAGTGATGTAAAACCTTCTATTGAGCTGAATCCATATAGGTTGGAAGGCATCTCAATGCTTGAAAGAAAGAATCCGACTATGTAGATTTAATAGAAGAAGGCATAGTAATTGAAGCAGGATAAGGATATAATAAATTATACTAAATTACTTAGTAAGGTATCAAGGGATGAAGCATACTGGAAAACTCTAGAAAACGAGAAGACTGTTGCTTTTTAGAAGATAAAATCTAGCTAAGAGTATCTCTAGATGGAAATTTTTACAATATTCTTGACTTTTAGCTAATAAAATATCAACAGCAACATAGACAACGGGTTCTCCTATATCCTATAGTTGTGAAGCCTATTACCATAAGCTACCTTGAAGAAGGAAAGATAATGGAGATGAGGTGAGTTATATGTCTGTCTTTAGAAGTTTATAAGAAATCTCTAAAGCCTCCCAGAATGTCTTAGGATTACCAACATCTAGTCTAGGAATATTGTTAGGAAGCTTTACAGCCATAACCCTTCTACCCCTCCTTATAAGGCAGCCTATCCCATCCGTAAGCTGTAGTTCTCCACCTTTACCGAGAGGAACCTCTGCTAGACATTCAAAGATCTCCCGCTCAAAGATATATACTGGAAGTATAGCGATCTTGGACCATGGTCTATCAGGCTTCTCCTCAACCTCCTCAACTATCCATACATCTTCCTCAACCATCTTTCCACCTATAACCCCATAAGGTCTAGGGTCTTCAACCTCCATAACAAGTAGAGTAGCAGAGCAATTGTATCTTGAATGAATATCGATAAGCCTCCTAATATGTTCTAGATTACTTGAAGCAATATAGGTATCTCCAGCATGAACTATAAATGTTTCGTCAATCAATCTCTTAGCTCTCAGCACTGCATCTCCAAACCCTTTAGGCTCAGGCTGATTTAAGAATACTATAAGGCTCTTAACTATTTTTTCATAGAAGCCTTCCATCTCAACAGCATAATCATTCTTATCTCTTCTTCTCAAAAACTCTACAAACTCCAGATCAGGTGTGAAATAATCTTCTATAGCTCTCTTACCTCTACCAACAATTATGAAGAACTCTCCAATACCGATAGAGTATAGCTGCTCGAATATAACCTGTATAAGAGGCTTCAATAATAGTTTACCATGAGAACCTTCTACAAAGATTGGAAGCATCTCTTTCGGGATCTCTTTGGTAAGAGGTAGAAGCCTAGTACCCAAACCTGCCGCAGTAATGATCGCCTTCCTAACCCTAGACATCTCAAACAGACTAGAATACTACTCTTAATAAGAT
>JBCNVN010000035.1:0-9701 GCA_039630055.1 Candidatus Caldarchaeales archaeon
CACACTCTAAGCAGACATGGTAATAATACTAACTATCACTATTTGGGATCTTATAAAGCCCGTAAGATGATGTATGCACCAAATATCTTTATTAGAACCACATCTTGAGCATGGCATATCAGTCTTCCTAGGTTTCCAATAATGACTCTTAAATCCAATACTGTCGCTCTCACCCATATAATTCTTTATAAAATCTGGCTTAATACCGAATTTAGATTTAAAGATTCTTTCAACATATTCTGCTTCTTCTCCTAATTCTTTCCACTCCACCATACTTATTCATATCTACGATAATACAGGGGAAAGATAATATAATGTCTTTATTACTTAACAATCAACCTCACTATATAGACAATAATCTATTTGTTGAGTTTGTAGTAGTCTGCACACTTCTCCATCTCTTTAGTAAACCTTCTAAGATAAGCTACAACAATAAACGAGACGGAGAGTACAGAGATTACGAGAACTACTTCAATATTATCCTCTAACATTCCTGAGCTTTCTGTATTAATTTCAGTTTTAATAGTTATAACTCTAATAAGCTTAGTTTACTTGCCTCCGATAGCTTTGATACTCTATCTTATCTTTTATGATGGGTCATATAATATTTGATTGACGTCTGCAACTTTAATTAATAAAGCTGTTACAAGTTAGAGGTTGACGTTATCTAGAACAAGCGTTCTTGTTATCTCTTAAGTGTATGTGAATCTTTATATGGATGGATGAGCCATCCGAAATTTTAGATGATAAGTATAAGGAATCTTTCTTTTAGTTATGGTAATTTAAAAGTTCTAAAAGATATTTCACTCGATCTCTTTTATGGAGAGTTTGTTGGAGTAGTAGGCCCGAATGGATCTGGTAAAACAACCTTACTAAAATGTCTCTGTAAGCTTCTCAAACCACTTGGAGCAGTATATATTGATGGTGAAGAGATCTCTAGATTAGACTTGAATAAATTATCTAGAAAGATCTCCTATCTATCACCAGAGGTAGATTCATCGATGGACGAGTTGACGGTCTTCGAACTCGTCTCAAGTGGTAGGACACCATACATGAGGGGCATATGGTGGGAGAGTAGAGATGATGAGAAGATAATATTAGACTCTATAAAGATTGTTGGACTGGATAATCTGGTAAACCGTAAGTTAAAGAATCTGAGTAGTGGAGAGAAGCAGATGGCTCGTGTAGCTAGGGCCCTCAGCCAGAAAACTAAAATACTCTTAATAGATGAGCCGACGATACATCTAGACCTTAAACACCAGATAGAGATAATGTCCATACTAAAGAGAATGGTATATGATGGAGCACTAATCATTGCAGTATTCCATGACTTAAACTTAGCCTCAGCATATGTTGATAAGATAATAGTCTTGAAGAGAGGTGAAGTGGTCGTTTTAGGAAAACCGGCTGATGTATTGACTGAAGAGATACTTCGAGAAGTTTACGATATTAATGTGAAGATTTTGAGAGTTGGGGAAGATAACGTATACATAGTGTTTCCAACTATCTTAACCTAGCTAAACCATGATCAGACATCTTTATCTTGCATAGATTCTCCGATCGTCTCCACATCTAAAACTGTAAGCTGGATGTTTATCGGCTTGTGATTAACTATCTCTACTATGCTCGGTCTCGTTCTACCATCATCCCCATCTATCAGTTCTTTAATGTACAGTCCACCCTGAGCTTTTATCCTGAACTTTACGGTCTTCGAGTTTATCTTCTCAGCCTCTACATAGAATACCTTCTTCCTCCTAATTTTGTCCGCCCTCCTCCTTAGAACTCTCCTAGGAGTTCTCTGATCGATCACCCTATCTCTCATTTCTCTCTCAACAATCTTCAACAATTCATCTTCTACTTCTTCTTCGAACTCAACAATGACCTCATATATCTTAGAGGATATTCTGGATGTGCTCTTCAGCAATCTAAGTTCTCTTCTACTCGAATACTCTAGACCAAGTACCTCTATCTTACTCGATGCTTCATCGTTTATTTTTTTCTCCAATATCTTTAAGTCTAAGAATCTTTTACGTGGATTTTTCAACTCTAGAATGAATGGTCTCCCAGACCCTAATACAGTTGCATCAACATCTTCTCTACCTATCCCATGAAATTTGTAGTCTATTGCTTCGAAGAGCTCTATGCTGGGCCCGCCAATCAACTCGCTTACCGATTCTGGGTACTCTCTTCCAGTGTAGCCACATCTACTGCATCCCCTACCCCAACAGCTTCTACAGTACCATGGTGTCTGCGGTAGGTCTCTTCTGAGCTTTCTATACCTACCCTTAATGAATAAGGGATTTATCTGTAGTTCATATGTATTGGAGTAGATATCTACTATAGCTACTACGTCTGGAGTCTTGTACTCTATCCTCTTACCTACTTCCTTCTGTATCCATCTACCAACCTCCCTAGTTATATCTTCCTTGATATCTTCTCCAGTAGTAATCATATACTTTGAGCGTATCGCATCTTCCCTATCTCTAATATGTGGTGGTACTCTAGCCCCTATCAAGAAGCTCTGAAATTCATATCTTCTCAATTCTTCCATGATCTTTTCAGATAATTCTCTAAATCTTACTCTATCTATGAACCCTTCACAGATATAGCATTTTACTTGTTCAGGTTTCTCATACCCAGAATCTTCGAGGAATCTCGTCGCAGGCTGGAAGCCGCAAGAAGATAAGCTCTTCATTATATTCAATGCTTTATCGTGATCTTCTCTTAACATACTGTGGCCCCACATGAATATGATGGTCTTTAAAGCTCTACCTCTCTCAAGATTACTTATACCAGAACCTAATAGAGCAAACTGTCTTCCAAGACAGTAATCGCATAAAGGGTAGCTGGACAATATGTTTAACGCTAAGTTAATTATCTCCGATAACTCCAAATATTCTATCATCCCCTATTGTCCTTCAAATGGTATATGGTAGGAATTTTTTAGGGATTCTCTTAAAGGTCTTCATGAATTTCTTAGCTAACCTATACTGCTTTATCAAGTCTTTAACATCTTTCTCTGAAACCCCTGATCCTCTAGCAATCCTCCTAATTCTAGAAGAATTGAGTAGATGGATATCTTTTCTTTCTTCAATAGTCATGGAAGATATTATTGCATCCCATTTTTTGATCTTCTTCTCCACATCCCTCAAGGCTTCATCAGGAATATTCGGCATTCTTAGAAGAGGTAGCTTAGAGATAAGTTTAGAGAGTGGCCCCGCCTTCCTTATATCTTTTAATTGTTTTACAAATTGCTCTAAAGTGAACTCTCCACTCACAATTGCTTCTATCCTCTCTTTATCCATCTCTAGCTCGGCCAGCCTAAATCTTTCAATCAGCCCTTCTATGTCTCCCAAACCTAGAAGTCTACCAACGTATCCTGAAGGATTAAATAACTCTATCTCATCTATCTTCTCACCTGTTCCTAGAAACTTTATCTTGGCTCCCGTCATCGATACTGCGGACAGGGCTCCACCACCCTTAGCAGATGTATCCATCTTTGTTAAGAATATTGATCCTATTGGAGCAACTTCATGGAATGCTTTTGCATGTATTCCAGCTTGCTGACCTATTCCAGCATCTATCACAAGCATTACTTCATCGGGTTTTATCTCTTCCTGCAATATCCTTATCTCTTCCATTAATGTTTCCTGACTCCTATGTCTACCAGCAGTATCTATTAAGATAACCTTGACTCCATCTAGAGTAAGTTTCTCTAAACCTTTCTTAACGATGTCCACAGGATCTTTTCCCCCATCACTTCTATAGACAGGTATATCTGTCCCAGATAACAATTGTTCAAGCTGATCGCATGCTCCAGGCCTATAAGTATCTGCACAGATTACACCAACCCGATACTCATTCTTTTTGAGATAATAAGCTAACTTTGCGGTACTTGTAGTTTTTCCAAAACCTTGGATTCCAACCATCATCAGTATAAATCTACGATCTCTAGGTATCTGGAGCTTTGCAGGTTCTTCACCTAATAATTTAACCAACTCTTCATAGACTATCTTTATTACTTGGTCTTTGCGTGAGAGACCAGGTGGAACTCTCTCTTCGAGAGCTCTTCTTCTAACGTTCTCTGAAATCTTCTGGACAAGCTCTACATTAACATCCCCGATCAGTAGGGATCTCTGTAGATCTCTAATAAGTTCATTAACGGTCTTCTCGTCAACTGTTGTAGACGATCTAAATTTGCTGATAGTTTTCTTCAACAACTCTCCTAAAGATGTCATCTATCGTAAAACATGTAAAGCTAGTATTAAGTTTTGAGAGGATATAGTTTAATCTAACCTATATTGAGTTTAGTATGAGTATTCTATGAAGGTTCTAGTATCTGGTTCTAGAGGATTCGTTGGAAGAAATCTTGTAGAATACTTGAGGAATAGAGGATATCAAGTTATAGGATTAGATATAGATGAGATAGATGGATTGAGACTAGATATATCAGACTTTGACAAGTTGTGGAATAGTTTATCTAGTATAAACTTTGATGCTGTGGTGCACTTAGCAGCGATAACCAATATACCACTAAGCATAAAAGAACCATACAAGTGTTTTAAGGTGAATGTTTACGGAACTCTAAACATGCTTGAAGTGGCCTCTAAAAAGAAGGTTGAAAGATTTTTATACGCTTCATCTGCAAACGTTTACGGCTTACCTTTAAAGGTCCCGGTGGATGAGACTACACCGTTCAACCCACGAGTACCATATGATTATTCTAAGGTAGCTTCAGAGCAACTAGTTCAAAGTTACTGGAAGACAGAAAAACTTCCAATAGTAATCTTTAGAAGTTGGAAGCTTTTCGGAGAATATGATGTCCCTACCACCGCTATCCCAAGTTTTATAAATGCCTGTTTAAAGAACGATCCTATAAAGCTCTATAATGGTGGAAGAGATACAACCGATCCAACCTACATAGAAAATTACTGTCACGCTGTAGAACTAGCTCTCACAAAAGAGGAGGCTGTAGGAGAAGTCTTCAACATAGGTACGGGAAGAGAGGTCTCCATAAGGGAGATTGCTGAAACCATAAAGAGATTAATGAACTCTAACAGTGAGATAGTGATGCTTCCACCTAGAACTGAAGCAGAGAAGGAGCCGATGAGAAGCTATCCCTCCATAGAGAAGATTAAGAGAATACTCAACTATACTCCTAAGATAAGCTTAGAGGAAGGTTTAAAGAAGACGATAAAATTCTATAGTGAGAGAATAGGTGCAGGATCTACCAATCTAAAATCTATGTAGACTTTAGAGTCTTCAAATGGTTTTCTCTTGAAGTTTGAATTCTCTATGGAGAGATAGAGAAGGCTTACTCATGGTTTCTTCTCTGAATAGATCGAATAAGGATATTCAATCTAATTATAATTTTAATACTTTTTTAATTTCCTAGTCGTTCAAAAGTACTAACTTTATATTTAAGGAGTAAAGATAAGTTATGTGGGCCGGTAGATCAGTGGGAGATCGCCCGCCTGGCGTGCGGGAGGTCGCGGGTTCGAATCCCGCCCGGTCCAAATTCTCTTCTAAGAATCATCTATATTTCATAAGCTAGGTTTACTCTGATTTTTCAGATGGGGCTCAAACTGTAAAATGGGACTGTTAAGATATGATCATCTAATTAGTAGCTCATTAAACGATATAAGAGAATTCTTTACATAGAGATTTCTTGTAGATTTATTCGACGTCAAAGATCTTTGGTTAGCATTTTGAATTTTTCCATATTCTTCTCTACTACATCTTGGTCGAGATAAAATATGTTTCCATTTTGCAGAGCTCTTTACTAAACTTAGATATCTTATATCAGAGCATCCATTATATAGATCACATATCATTCATCGTGATATATACTGCATATTTTTCATCCAATTATGATAGGGGACGTAGGGATTATAGAAGTATGTATTTTTCCTTATCAAAGATTAAATAGCTCTCAGAGTCTTATTAATTTAGGCATGCCTAAAAAAGAAGATAACATAAGTAAAAGCATCGAAGAGTATCTCGAGGCTCTCTATAATCTAACTCAAGATGGAAAAGTAGCGAGAACTACCGAGATCTCAGACCATCTTAAGGTCGCTCCCTCAAGCGTAACCGAGATGTTGAGGAAGTTATCGGATGAAGGTTATATAAAATATTCACCTTATAGGGGAGTAACCCTAACCGATAAAGGATATAAAATAGGTGAAAAAATAGCTAGAAGGCATAGACTTATTGAAAGCTTCCTGCATTATGTTTTAAAGATCAGGAAAGACATAGTTCACACTCATGCTTGTGAGATGGAGCACAGCATCTCCGATGAAGTTGAAGAAGCACTCTGTAGATTCTTAAATCATCCAGATAGATGCCCTGACGATTTTAGACTCATCCCTCCATGCGACTTGAATGTCTCTAATTGTGAAGAGTGTTTAAAACTTAGTAGAGACGGATATAAGAGAGGAGAAAGAAGAATAGAAGAAGTAGGAAAACGTAAAGAGAAGCTGGTCTCGGTAAGCTTTCTCAGAGAAGGCGAATCGGGTAAGGTCTCTTTCATAAGGGGAGACCACAAAATCTTACGTAGGCTTTTAGATATGGGGATAACCCCAGGCGTAATATTAAAAGTTGTCAGGATTGCGCCTTTCAAAGGTCCTGTCGAGGTTGAGGTTAGAGGATCTAGAATTGCATTGGGAGAAGACATAACGTCTAATGTCTTCGTTGAGATAATAAAAGATTCGATGGGTGGTTGAGTATGTCTAAGCTTACAGTAGGCTTTCCAATCTCTTCCTCAAAGAGTAGGAGACATCAGAAACTTGGAAAACATTTAATGATAGCACTTGTAGGTAACGCCAACGTTGGAAAGAGTGTAGTGTTTAATCAGCTTACAGGTTCAAATCAAATCATCGGTAACTGGCCAGGGAAAACAATCGAAAAGGCAGAAGGTTGGCTCCACTTCGGCGACTATGATATAACCGTAGTCGACCTACCTGGAATATACTCCTTTTCCACATTCTCTCTTGAAGAACGTATCACAAGAGAATATATAACTTCAGGGAAACCCGATGTTATCATAAACGTAGTTGATGCATCTGTTCTAGAGAGAAATTTATTCTTTACACTACAGTTAATAGAGATGGAGATACCCTTAATCGTCTGCTTGAACCAGATGGATATAGCGAAGAAGAAGGGAATGACCATCAATGTCAAGAGGCTGGAAGAGATTCTAGGCGTCCCCGTCATCCCAACGATAGCTACTAGAGGTGAAGGGATATATGAGCTGGTGAAAAAGGCTGTCGAATTAGTAGAACATCGAGGCGAGAAGAACAGTGGCATCATAAAGTATGGTAGAGAGGTGGAGACGAGGATAGAGAAGCTCACTAACATGATCGATTCGAAGAATTTGGGGTTACCCTATCCTTCGAGATGGATTGCTATCAAACTTCTTGAGGAAGATCCTGAGATAAAAGAGATCGTATCATCCAAGTCTAAAGAGATTGTCAGTACAGCTGACAAGTTAGCTGAAGAGATCTCTAAGATCCATGGTGAACCTTGCTTCTCAGTAATAATCTCTGAAAGATATTCAGCGGTGAATAAGATCGTTAGAGAGGTTGTCTCACAGAGTAGGATGGAGGTTACGATCTCAGAAAGACTTGACTATATAACCACTCATAAAGTATTAGGCTATCTAGTATCTGCTGGAATACTTGCAAGTCTGATCCTATGGACGTTCATCGTGGGAGACCTACTCTCAGGTTTAATCTCGGATGCACTAAGCTTCCTTGAACCCGTAGATCCAAAGTTAGTAGGTCCTATTGAAAGTATTGCATGGAATGGATTCTTTGGAGGTTTCGTGGCTGGTGTAACCTTAGTAATACCATTCGTGATACCCTTCTATCTATTGATGGCCTTTTTCGAAGACTCAGGCATCTTGACCAGAGTCGCATTCATGATGGATAGCGCTATACATAAGATAGGATTGCATGGCAAGGCAATTATCCCATTAATCCTCGGATATGGATGCAATGTTCCAGCCATCTACACATCTAGAATCTTGGAGACTAGGAGGGAGAGGCTCCTTACGGCCTTCGCGATAACCTTCACTCCATGTGCAGCGAGAACGATCATAATATTAGGTATGGTTGCGGTATTTCTAGGTATTGAATGGGCGCTAGCACTATACATGATCGATCTATTTATCATCTTCATATTTGGTAGAGTTGCATCTAAAGTGCTTCCAGGTAGCTCGACAGGCATGATAATGGAGATGCATGCTTTCAGGGTTCCATCTCTCAAGGTTATTCTTAGGCAGACCCTAGCGAGGACTAAATCTATAATCTACATAGTCTTTCCAATCTATATGGTTGGGAGCGCTCTAGTACAGGTTTTATATTCTCTCGGTATACTCGACCCTATAAACAATTCTCTATCTCTAATTACGGTTAACTGGCTTGGACTTCCATTGATTACAGGGATACTCTTAATATTTGGACTAATAAGAAAAGAGTTGATACTCTTAACACTTGTAGGAATATATGGTACGCTCGATCTCACAATGTATCTAACACCGGTTCAGTTGATAGTTCTCGCATTGATAAGTATGCTATATCTCCCCTGCCTTTCAGCATTCACGGTCTTATCAAAAGAATTTGGATGGAAAGCTGCAATCGTGATCTCGATAGCAAATATATTATCCGCCATATTGATTGGAGGGATCGCATCTAGAATACTTCCAATAATATTCTTCCGATAAACCGATCCTAACAGATTCCAACAATGTTGGATAGTATTTAGATGTCGTAAAATTTTTATCCAGTATGTGTACGGGCCCGGGGGGATTCGAACCCCCGACCAATGGGTTAAGAGCCCACCGCTCTCAGTGATCCTAAGTCTCTACCTGGCTGAGCTACGGGCCCTACAATACTTGATTCAAGATTTCAATTTTTAAAGATTACTGAGTCATCTCTAATCTCAATCTCTATACTATGCCTATTTTATTTTTGTCACTATACTCTATTTCTTCTCCATGAATTCTTCCTATTGAAGAACATTAATGTTTTAAGCATAGTTTTAAAACCATGCCGTCTATATACTGTAATTAGTTCTTCCCAATCGATCTTGAACAAAACTATGCTTATCAGGATCATGGCCACGATTGATACACCTATAGTGTATATCTCGAACTCGCCACCGACTAGTAGCCTTGCAATATCAAAATATGTTTTACCTAGATAAGCCACAATTATCGATAGAAAGATCTTTCCTAGAGTGTTAGCTATCATAAATTTGAGGAAGTTCAGTCTTGCGAATCCTACAGGTATATATATGATATCATCTGGAAGAGGTGTTAAAGCGAATAGAAAAACTGCTAATGCACCATATTTACCAATCATTCTAGCCATAAAGCTCACTTTCCTATCTTTCGTATTAAAAATTCTTCGTCCAAATCTACCTAAAAGATAAGAAGTAATCTTACCTAGAGCTCCACCCAGTCCAGCCAATAATCCAAGGATCAGTGGATTAAACCTATCAGCCAATAAGACTACAGGTATTAAATATGGTAAAGGTAGGAAGGGTATAAGACTGCCGAGTAGAGAGATAGTGAAAGCTCCTATGTATGCGTATGAGAGAATTATGTTGATAATGTCTGTAAGCTCATACCAGACCATCCAGATAGTAAGGGTATCGCTAAGATTAAAAGATTAAATAAATGGATGGATGTAAGTATGTTT
>JBCNVN010000036.1:0-9265 GCA_039630055.1 Candidatus Caldarchaeales archaeon
TAACTCAATCTTCTTAAAGGCTTCTCTAAAAGATCTACTGATAGGGTTTATTGCAGGATTATGCTCTGGGAGAAGATATAATGAACTCGTGGAGAGAGGCTTCAAGGTTTGTGGAGCATTCCACTTAACATGCTGAGAAGACTGATCCTTGGATATGGAAAATCACAGTTAAGATAGATATCGGTGAGTCTAAGTCGTCTTGAATCTTCTTAAAAGATCCTTAATAAAGTAGAAAAGATACAATATATGGATCATCAAGTTCAGCCTGATCCCAAATCACTCTGATGCTACATGAGGTCGCCGCACTCGCAGAGGGCTTCATGGACTATTGTATAGAGGTCACTCATACCTTCCCTCATCTTAGCCGAGGTCTTGACCACCCTAATAGTCTTAGAGAATTCATCGATCAGATTGATAAACTTCGAGGCTAAGTCTACTATCAACCCCTTCTCCTCATACACTATCTCTTCTTCCAGATTATGCATGTTCCTATAGAATTCTTCAACTTTATAGATTTCAGGCAGGTCAGCCTTATTTATTACCGAGACTACTGGAACCTTTAATCTAAACCTGGTTATTATCGGTAGTAGAAATGATGTAGCTAAACTGCTTAAACTAGAGGCTAGAACTGGGTCGATTATGTATACAGAGACAGTTGGAGAATATTTGGATACCTCTTCAATAAATCTTGGACCCATAGGTCTAAACAGGAAGAGCTCCATCTGACCTGGAGTGTCTATCAGCTTAAAATCTGATTCTAGGCTATAGACGCTTCTAGATATCTCAGAGATCTTCTCTTCTATTATCTCAGCTGCTTTGATCATCGCTCCATTGGGCCCCAACCCACTCTCCATCAATCTCTCAACTGTTACTATATCTCTGACATCATATGATGGGTTATAGGGTGTTTTCCGGACTCCTGGATCTAGATTGATATAAGATACATCTCCATCTAGTTCATTCTCTAACCATTCTCCGAAAACATGTGTTAAGGCTGTTTTTCCACATCCAGCCGTTCCAATAAAGACTATGTTTAACAATATGTCCCAAGATAGCTTGTGTAGAGTAGGATTTTAAGATAAAATAGTTAACATATTTTATCTGTAAGTTAGATGGGGGAATAATGTTCGTCTACAATGTAGATAGCATGGTTTAACAAATCTTTTATATTTTGAAGATTATTTGATATAGTTTGTGGAAAACTATGATCATTCTTTTCTAATAGCTTCTACCGGCGTGTATTTTGCAGCTCTCCAAGCAGGTATGATCCCTGCGAAAACACCTACCAAGAAGGCTATGCCTATAGCTGTCAAGATTAACTCAGGTGTAATCTTAGGTATATAGGAGATGTTTACCTCTGAGAAGCCCATCTGTCCTCTAAAATGAGATACATTTCCCGATGCTTCCTGTTCTATTGACGATGGCTGTGCTAGTATGTATGCTCCCGCTGCTCCAACTGCTGCACCTAGTACTCCACCTATCAACCCTATCAATGCAGCCTCTGTTAAAAATATGAATAGTACGTCTCTTGTCTTGAATCCTAAAGCCTTCAAAATACCTATCTCTCGTATCCTCTCTGTAACTGCAGTGAACATTGTGGCCATTATTGCAAGGAATGCTACGATTAGAGACATAGAAGCAACTGATACCAAGAATATCGTCAACATAGAAGTTATACTCTGAACTGTCCGAAGAACTGATTTCGTCGAGATCACTATAAATTCTCCTCCATATAGCTCTATGAGGGTCTGTTCAATGTAGTCGACTAGAGATGGATCTTCAGCGACGATGAACATACCGGTATAACTTTTACTTTCAGTAAGTTTCCTGCCAACATCTCTAGATACAAATATTAAGAGGTCTGGATTGTAAAAGAATGACTGACCATAATAATCGAGGACTCCTTTAACAATTACTGAATGAGATTTGAATTCTCCTGTAAAGCTTCCTCTAGCTATTGTGACCGCATCCCCAATATATATCCTCGGCAGATCTTTACTATCGGGTTCAGAGACTTTTAAGCCGATTACAGCTACATTGTCTCCTCTTAGCGGAATCACTCCTTCCTTCAACTTTATTCCTGGAAATATTTTATCGATATCTTTTAAGTCTACCGCAAGGATAGAGTAGGTTTCAAGAGGTGAGAGTTCAATGGTCATCCCCTTACTCTTAGCATATCCTGAACTTATTGCATAGAATGGTATAACATGTTTGACTCCCTGGATCTTTGATACGCTCTCAGCATCTCTATCCGTTATGTCTACAGTGCTCCTACCACTCCTCATAACGAAGATCTTCTCTGCTCCGAAATTTTTTAAACCGCTAGTTATAGACTCACTTATACCTTCAGTGGATGATATTACCGCAACATAGGTAGCTGGACCAACAACCATCCCAAGTATGGTTAGTATAGTTCGAAGTTTCCTGTCTCTAAGAGCTGAGAAAGCTAGAAGAATTATATCAAGTAGTCTCAAGTTTCTTCCTTGTCCTCCTCACAAAACCATAAAGTATCCCGACGATAAGCACAACGGTTAAGATCAGGATTAGCAGTATGTTCTGGCTTATCATGGATATGGAAGATTGAGTCTGAGTCGGAGACGGAGATGTCTCAGGAGGCCTGTCGTCCACTTTCACCTCAAATGTATCCGATGTCTCTATCTTTTCTCCATAAGTGTTCTCACATTCACCTATTATCTTTAATTTGTATATTCCTGGCTTCGCATCTTTTGATATACTGAATGATAACGTGAAAGATGATGTCGAGTATGGAGATATATCTCCTATATAGTATGTAGAGTAGGGGGATTCAGTTAATGGCTCTTCTAAAACTAGCCTAACCTCTGTCATTCTAGCTGTAACCGTCCCACTGTTCAAGATTTCTCCTAAGATGTCTACAGTCGATCCAGGATATATTGTGGATGAGCCTACTTGGAGCTGTCTGAAAGTTAACTTGATCAATCCTCTAACAATGAATGATATTGATAATGTATCTGTCCTCGGCTGTCCTAAGGGATCACGATAAGAGACAGTTAAGCTACCTTCATAAACCGTTTCATCAGCCTTAGGTGATACCAGCAATTCTACGGGAATCTCTATCTTCTCTCCTGACTCTATCTTAGAGAAGTATGCACTCTGTTCTCCTCCAACGATAACTATTGGGAGACCTCTAAGTGAGAGAAGAGTCTTCACTTCGGTAACGGGAGCATCATAAAGATTCTTTAAAACAATCTTTACTTTACTTGTCCTCGAAGCTATCAAGGGTTCTCCTTCAACATAGGCTGACATACCTATCTCTGGAGATGATCTAACATATACTCCAACACCTCTCGTATCAGTCTTCTTTAATCCTGATGACTCGATGTAACTTACTGATAGGGTGAACATGTAGGAGCCTTCAGGCAATGTAGGAGGAGCGAAGATCAGTGGTTTAAAGATTATTGATTCGCCCGGCATCAGTATATCTACCTCTTTAGTGATCTCGGATAAGATTATCAGCCCACCTTCTGATATAGCTCTAGAGCTGATAGAATATATTGGTGCAGTTCCACTATTCTTGAGAATTATCTCAGCATTTCTTGATGAGCCAGTAGATATTAGTATCCCTTGAAACTGTATGTCTAGGTCTCCTAGACCGCTGACTTTCACAGGTACCTCGATCTCTTGTTCAACTTCGCTGAGCCATCTATTGTAATATTTTAGATCTAGCTTAAGTGTATGAAATCCTATCGGCGTATTCTCTTTTATGTTTAATCCAAAATTTATAGTGAATGATTGACCTCCGACAGCTCTCTCTGAATAGAATTCTTCAACTATATCTCCACCCGTAAGATTTGTGAAATGATTTGATAGATGTAAGACTGCTTTTATATTAGATGCAGAATAGTATCTTGGAACATAAAAGGTTAATGTGAGAAACTTGGCATAGCTTCCTGGACCAGCATATGTTGGGGAACCATCTTGGTCGACCCATCTCGAGTCTAATACTTTTATCTCTGGATAGTCCCAGACCTTTAAGGTAATCTTACTAAGAGTTGAGAGGATTGGGTAGTCTGGGTCTTCACAGTCTAGGTACTCAAAGTAGATAGGTACTTCATAGTATCCTGGGCTAGCCTCGGGGATGATTGTTACATCAAATTCTATGTTTTTCGCTTCTCCTATACGTATATGGGCATCATAATAGCTTGATATATATAATCCTTCATCTTTACTTCTAAATGGGAAGGGCCTTCCACTTTTATCATCATATATTATAGCTTTAAGACCACATATTGTAGTATCTTCTCTATTCTGTATAGTTAATGTAAGCTTTACATTTCTATCGCCAGGGATTGCTGCCCATTCTTCTCCTCCTTGACCCCAATAATGGTCAAGTATCTCGATACCGGCTGGGGCTGCACTTACTGAACTAACTAGACTTGATGGAAGATATGTTATAAAGATGAGAAGTAGTAGGGTAAAGATAATTAGAGTCTTCTTGATCATGCATTCACCTCCTCTCTAAGTATCATCCCATCTCTAAGATAGATGATTCTTTTTGCATATGAGGCCATCTCCATATTATGGGTTACCATGATTATCGTTCTACCTTTCTCGTTTAGTTTTCTAAATATCTCTGCAACTATTTTAGCATTTGCTGAGTCGAGGTTTCCAGTAGGCTCATCCGCTAACAGTATCTTGGGATCGGTAATTAAAGCTCTCGCGATGGCCACACGCTGCTGTTCTCCACCACTCAACTGATTAGGTTTATTGAATGCTTTATCTCTAAGCCCAACTTCTTCAAGTGCTTTCAACGCCCTAATCCTTCTCTCATGAGAGGCCACGCCTCTAACTATCAATGGTAGCTCTACATTTCTTATGACCGAGATCCTTGATAATAAGTTGTATACTTGAAATATGAAGCCGATCTTCTTATTTCTGATCTCAGCCAGCTCATCATCCGAGAGTTTTGATATGTCTACACCATCTATCAGTACTTTTCCACTAGTCGGTCTATCTAGAGCTCCTATAATATTTAACAGTGTTGACTTGCCGCTACCTGAGGGGCCGACAATTGCTACAAACTCTCCATCTATTATCTTTAAGCTTATCCCTCTTATAGCTGCTGTCGGGATACCATTTGAGTAATATGTCTTCTTTAGATCTATCAATTCTATGACTGTTCCTCTAGAGCTCACTTTAACATCACCTTAACCACTTCATTCTTTAATTCTTCTATAAACTCTCTCTTAAGAGGTCTTGGATAAAAGAAGGTATAGTGGATTAAGCCATTTAGAATTATCATGAATAGTGCAGCCCTCATACCGTTATCTGAGACTCCGGCCTCCTTCAAGATATTTGATATCTTATATCCCGTCTTCCTATAATGTTCTTCTACAAAACCATATCTATTATTCTCTACAAGCTTCTTACATATTTCAGAGACGAAATCCATAGACTTCAGTCTATTCTTCTTCAACTCAACAAATTCAAGGGCTAGATCTATAAGTCTTCTAAGTTTCTCTTTGTGCCCTAGACTTGAAGAAAAGACTTCTTCTAAACGGTCATCAATAATTTTGAGAATATGTCTCATTACGGCTTCAGCGAGATCTATCTTTGAGTCAAAATAGTGGAAGACAGCTCCTTTAGAGACATTCGCTCTAGATGCAATATCATCTATCGATACCTCTGAGTAAGACTTTGCAGAGAATAACTCCATGGCCGCTTTGATAATATTCTCTCTTGTAGACATTGTTCTACATACCGACTGGTCGGTCTTCTTAAAATACTTATCCGATTAAGAAGATTCCAAGAAATATATTACTTTGAGAGTCGATCCTTATATTATACAGACAAGGTTTTTAATACGTTGAGTTTAGAGCTAGAACAGTTAAAGAATATTGTTGAGAATTGTAGAAAATGTCCTCTATGGAAGAGTAGGAATAAGCCTGTATTCGGTGAAGGACCATCTAATGCTAGAATAATGCTGATAGGGCTCGGTCCAGGTTATCACGAAGATAAAGAGGGTCGTCCATTTGTAGGTGCAGCTGGAAGATTCCTAAATAAACTATTAGAATTATCTGGATTAAGACGAGATGAAGTCTATATTACGAATGTTGTTAAATGTTATCTTCCAGAAAATAGAGCAACAGATGAAGAGGTTGAATTGTGTAGCCTATATCTAGACAAGCAGATAGAGATAATAGACCCAGAACATATTATAGCTTTGGGAAAAACTTCAGCAGAATACCTCTCAAAGAGATACGGGTTCCAGTTCACGTCTATGGAGAGATTACATGGAACCATATTCAAGATACCTGCGATGTCAAGGGAAGTCAAGATAGTGGTGATGTATCATCCAGCAGCTGGATTAAGAAATCCATCTCTTAGAAGAGTTATCGAGGAAGATTGGAAGAAGATAGCTGAAATACTAAGAGGAGGATAGTAATTTATGAGATCTACCTTCGATGGTCTATACGATGCCTCCATCCTCCAGTCTTCTCTCTACTTATCCACTAACATCACTAATATCATAACCTTCATAGATTCTCAAAGACATGTTTAGAATAGCCTTATTCTCGTATCTAAAATTATGCTCAGGAGGCCTTTTAGGATCATTTCCTCTATAAAAACATCCTGCTTCTCCACGGTATTTAGAAGGTGTTTAGAAATTAGTTAAGTTATGAGAAATAATAAAAAATTAATATAATAAAAGAGAATTAATAATATAATAATAAATCGTTAATTATTAATATCCTAGTTTATAAGCGTTCTAAAGTTTCATGGCTGCAAATCTCTTTAATAGCCTATTTTACTCAATGTTGATATCTTGATATTTATTCAGACTTTGTTACATTCAGGAGTAACTCATAGCATATTACTCATCAATCTAGACTATTCAAAGAATCTCAGGATCATCTATCGGTATAAGGTTATCTTATTGAATGATGCCAATGCATATCGGATATATTAGTCACTAAGAGCTAAAATACTAAATAGTCTTAAACTTTCCCATGAATGATGGGAATGTATCACGACCCTCATTTTAAGATCCTGGTCGATGAGCAATTTTAAGACTAGACGTATAAGAAGACCTTAGCTTTAGTACTTCATCATTAGGTAATATTGTAGGTTCTACCAAGGCTAGAAACTTAGTATAGAAATAGATCCTAGATTCTTCTTCAACAGAGAGAGCAACATAATATGCTTCTTCTAAACTATCTCCAACAGCGAAAACACCATGATTTCTGACCAAAACAGCTAATCTATCGCTTCCGAGAACCCTTACTACTTCATCTGCCATCTCCTTTGATCCAGGTGGAACATATCTAGTCACTGGAACTACGTGACCGACGATTGAGGCGAACTCTACTGTAAGAGGCGGTATAGATTCGCCTAAGACTGCCAATATAGTCGCATATGGTGAATGAGTATGAATAACTGCGTTTACATCCGGTCTTGACTTATAGACCCCTAAATGTGTCCAGATCTCAATAGATGGTTTCAAGTGTCCTCTATGAACTCTCCCATCCAGATCGACTATTAACAGATGATTCGGTTTAAGAAGATTCTTCTCGAATCCACTCGGGGTGATCAGTACCTTATCATCGTCGATCTTTGTACTTAAGTTACCCAATTTGCCGGTCATCAACCTATTTTCGATACATTTTCTAGCTATTTCCAGAAACTTTCTACTTATCTCTCTATATGTCAAGCTCAAACCCTTTCATGGAATGATTTACTATTAAACATTTACGTATTACTTTCCTCATATAAATCTAGAAAAATCTTTATCTAGATAGGTGTCTGAGAGTAAGCTCAGGATTGTTAGAAGATAATATTCTATCTGTGGTCAATATATCGTTCTTCTCTGTTAGACTAGAATCGTATTGGTCCGATCTTTAATAGTCTCCTCTCCATCATCCTACCATCCTTTTAGATAGTTATCTATATTGTCGAAGTATCTACAGTTTACATGTTATGATAATAGAGAGTTCGGTTTTCTTGTCTTCCTAGAATACATCTCAAAGTCTATGTTAACTCTGATAATCTTCTACAAAAGTATAGTGGATATTGGATGCCGAGCCAGTAAATTTTTCTAAAAATAATATGACTTACAACGAAATGAATATAAATTGCATAATGATGTGATCTGGCAGATATGATAGAAGGAGTAGAATGGCTTTTCATATTTCTTATAGTCATATTATTATTCTTGTATGAGCCTCAGAAGATATCTCAAATTGCAAAAGCTATTGCTCAAGCAAGAAAAGAATACGAAAAAGCATCATCAACGATCATGGAACAGATAGAGAAAGAATCTAAAAAAGAAGAAGAGAAAGAAGAACAGCAAAAAAGCTTACCATTTGAACATGACTCAGAACTAGTTGATGTTGATATAATAAAACTCGCTAAAATGTTTAAGATTCAAACATATGGTAAAACAAGAGAAGAACTAACTGAAGAGGTTATCCGGAGGATCAGAGAATATTTCTCTGAAGGAAAAGATCACAAGACGCTTCAAGCCAGCCTCTCAAATCAGACAGTTCAACCAGAGGCTGAAATTGTTAGTCGAGAGCAGTCTAAACAAATTTCTGATATTATGAGAAAAGAGTAGGAAGAGGATATGAGAAGATAAGCCATACTATGAAAAAAGATAGATACTCCATGAGAATGCTTAGTGGAGAAAAACAAAATTTAAAGGCAGTTAAAGATCATTCTTTTTCTAGATCATGTTTGAATACCTTTCATCCTCCCAAAGGGTATCAGCAATTTTTTGAAAAAGGCTCTTCCATATATTACATTAAGAGAAATGGAACAGAAGATCCTCATGAAATTTTGATTTAGTGTTGAAAAAACTTATATAGAAAAATATGGAGTTATAGTGTGAGAAGCTATGGCTGTAGCAGGTCTT
This sequence comes from Candidatus Caldarchaeales archaeon, assembly GCA_039630055.1. Classification (GTDB taxonomy): domain Archaea; phylum Thermoproteota; class Nitrososphaeria_A; order Caldarchaeales; family Wolframiiraptoraceae; genus Geocrenenecus. Next base: position 8,891 of record JBCNVN010000036.1, read on the forward strand.
GAATGGGTCGTAATCGCTATATTAATAATCGTGTTGATCTTGTGGGGTCCATCACAGATCCCTAAGATCGCGAGAGCTTTTGGGCAGGCTAAGAAAGAATTCCAGAAGGCTGCTAAGGAAGCTGAGAGTGCATCTCAAGAAGCTCAATCAACTGTGGGTGAAGCGTTACAACCTTTCACAGAGACTGTGAATACGCTTTCCTCGGAAACGCAGAAATTGGAATCCGAAATTCTAAAACTAGCAAAGATGCTTAACATAAGTACAGAAGGGAAAACTAGAGATCAGATAGCTAACGAGATTGCAAAGAAGTTATCAAAACAATAAGATGATCCAATAGAATCACTTTTTAGATATTCATGTCCACATATTAAGAGC
>JBCNVN010000037.1:0-9248 GCA_039630055.1 Candidatus Caldarchaeales archaeon
ATATCTTACTGGGTTAAAGGTTTGCATACGCCATACAATGGTAGAAGATTTCCATCAATAGAGTTTCTCAAACCATCGCCAGAACTATCATACATTATTGGTACGGTGATGGGGGACGGATGTGCAACGATGAAAAAGAAGAAGAGGAAGGGGTACAACTACAACTTTATAGAACTTAAAGTTAAGGACTTGGAGTTTGCTGAAGAGTTTGCTAGATGTTTAGGAATGGTTTTGGGTAGGGATCCGCCGAGACCAAAATACAGAAAAAACATAAAAAAGTACATTGTCTCAGTAAGAGACAAGACACTGTTCGAGTTGTTACGTGGACGAGACTTAGAGAAGATAAAGCCCTTCGTAGAACATTGTGATTTGTGCAAAGCGAATTTCCTGCGGGGATTCTTCGACTCTGAGGGATGCATGATTAAAAATGGCGAACTAATAGTATATAACACAGATTACGAGCTGTTGCTATACGTGAAGAGGTTGCTGGCAGACCTAAGCACTGAGGCGACAGGACCACATCTAATAAAGATAGAGGGAAAGACGTTTAAAGATCCATGGACGGGAAAAGAGTACACGCATAGAAAGAACTTTTATTACCTTTATGTGAGGGCGAAAAGCCTTCTAACGTTCTATCAGAAGATCGGCTTCACAATAGATAGAAAACGTAGAAGACTAGAAGAACATCTCAGATGGAGAGGACTACTGCCCACAAGCCCCCAACCTCCTCCTAACCTTTTTCGTTACAATCACATAATAGCCATGGGCCGGGCCGGATTCGAACCGGCGACCTCCGCCGTATCCTCGAACCCTGTAAGGGCGGCGTCATAGCCGCTAGACTACCGGCCCACTAGTCACGGTATCCCATCTACTGCTCAGTTTATTACTTTTTCGACTATTCTAACCTTCACATCTATTCTTGAGACGGTTTTCAAGAGTATAATTATAGATGATGAAGGATATTGGAATGGTTTCCCGCGGGCAGGATTTGAACCTGCGACCAACCGGTTTCTGTCAGCCTAGTAGCTGTGACCATGCCTATCTCAGGGCATGGCTACAGCCGGCCGTTCATCTGCGGTTCTCGATTATTCTGGTCTCGAACCGCATCTTACTGGGCCTATCGCACTACCAGGCTGAGCTACCGCGGGCTCATAATTATGTTTATGCTGGCTTTATTTAAGTCTCATTCCTAGGCTTTATATCCTTATTCTCCTCCAAGGACGATTCTTTACTAGGATCTGGTGTGGGATGGTACTTTAGCATGGTTCTATTGTTGAGGGTGGTTTCGAGGATACGGCATAGGTTACCATAGTGACTTCAGGGATCTCGTCAGTTATCCTTCTACTTATTCTATCAAGTAGAGTGTAATCTATCCTATACCAGTCTGCAGTCATACCATCTACACTCTCAACTATCCTAATAGTTACAATGTATCCTTCAGCTCTCTCATCACCCATCACCCCAACCCATCTATCATCTCCGACAACTGCAAATGCTTGCCAGACACTATCATACAATCCTGAATTCTTCAATTCTTCTTCTATTATCATCGAAGCCTCTCTACATATTCTAAGCTTCTCCTCATTAACTTCTCCGATTATCCTAACAGCCAAACCTGGACCCGGAAATGGATGTCTAGCCCATATATCTCTAGATATACCTAATCTCCGAGCGATAGCTCTCACCTCATCTTTATAGAAGTCTTTTAGAGGTTCGATGATCTTTAAGGACATCTTCTCCGGCAGTCCTCCAACATTGTGATGGGATTTTATCAGAGCTGAGTATCTTCCAGCTCTTCCACTCTCTACTCTATCAGGGTATATCGTTCCTTGAGCAAGCCATTTAATATTGGGTATCTTTGAAGCTACCTCTTCAAAGATCTTGATAAACTCTTCACCTATAATCTTCCGTTTAACCTCAGGATTGACTACGCCTTTAAGTTTCCCTAGAAATCTTTCTGAAGCATCTATAATTATCAAATTCTTGATACCCATCTTGTTTAGAGTGTTTTGAACATCTTCTTTCTCATTCTTTCTTAGAAGACCTGAATCGATGAATACACAGTAGAGCCTATCTCCAACCGCTTTAGACACTAATACAGCCGTTGTAACAGAATCTACTCCACCACTTATAGCACATATTACTCTTTCATCTTCTTTGACAGTATTCTTTATATCATCGATTATTTTTGATAATTGGTCTCCCGGATCCCACCATCGATCAATCCTGCATACTTTTCTCAGAAAGTTCTCCAAGATCTTCATACCATACTCTGTATGAGAAACCTCTGGATGGAATTGAGTCGAATAGAATCTAGAGTTATCTGTCATAGATGTTATTGCTCCCCACTCGCTGATACTGGTGGTAACCCAGTTTTGCGGGGCCTCTACAATCGTATCCCAATGACTCATCCAAGCCTGGAAATCTTCGGGTAAACCATCCAATATTAGATCTCTATAAACTATCTTGATTCTAGTTCTACCATACTCTCTAGTTGTCCCCCTCTCCACTTTTCCTCCAAGCATCTTAGCCAATAATTGATGTCCAAAACATATTCCCAAGACTGGGAGATCTGAGTCAATCAATAGGTCGAGATCTATGGATGGAGCATCTGGGTCGAGAACGCTTCTTGGACCACCAGATAAGACTACTCCACCAATATCTCTTCTCCCTAATTCTTTTCTTAGGCTATCAGGCTCAACTATCTCCGAGTAGACTCCCATCTCTCTGATCCTTCTAGCGATCAAGTGTGTATACTGTCCACCGAAATCTACGACAAGAATCTTTAGACCCATATCTCCAATAGTAATATTATAAGAACAATCTTAATAATCTACATCTAGCTCAAGTTATAATGATGAAGTGGAAGACGCTGACAATATTAGCGATACTTCTTGTTATTACTGAAATTTTTACACTCATTAATCTAGAAAGCTACGCGATCTCCCAACCTAACTATCTTGTCCATCCCGACCTCAATCCAGGTCTCCTATCGATTATCGGAGATGAACTCGTAGTACATGATCCTGTTGAAGGTAACATAATGTTTCTAGATAAAAGAACTGGTTTGGCAAAGACCGTTGATGCTCCTGTAGATGTAGTAGATATGATAGCATATAATGAGAGAATATTCATGATTACTTCAACCGGTGAGTTAACCATCTACGGTTTAGCTGAGGGGTTGATCGGTTGGATAGATTTAGGAGGTCAACCAAACGATATAGAGTATTCGAAAGACCATATTTTGGTAACTATTCCAGATAATGATCTAGTGATACTGTTTGATCCGTTGACTCTCCAAGAAGAGTCTAGGATTGAAGCCGATGTAGGATATGGTATTGGAAAGATATCTGTATGTAACGATATACTCTGGATAATCTCATCAGATGGATACACTATTACAAGAATCAATCTAAAAAGTGGAGATAAAGAATCGTTGAAGATGGATGTGAAGATTCAAACATTAAAATGTTTCTCCGAAGGCTTGATAGTTGCCTCTAACGAGGATAAGATATACAGAATATCCAACGGTATGGGTATAGAAAAAATCTGGAATCTAGAACGTGGTAGCTCGATAGATGTAAATCTACATATTCTTCCTGATGGACGCATAATATACGTCTCAAGGTCTAGATGGACTATAGGAGAGATAGATGGAGAATCGATCAATGAAGTAAAGGTCAATGGTAGGATATTTGGAGACTCATTAGACTTGGATAGGATCTGGTTTACTGAGATAAATACTAGGAAGATTGGATGGCTCTGGTTATCTAGACCACCAGTAGTAAGGAGCCTGATAATAGAACCCAAGGGTGATGGCTTATTCGAAGCATCAGCTAAGATAACAGACCCTGAGAACGAGCCTCTCACAGCCTTCTTGATAGTTATAGTTAAAAGCAATATCCCCTACCTATCTGGAGACAATAGAACTTATCCGATGAGATACTTGGCGGATGAAGATAGTTTTACTTCTCTATTCCAGTTAAAGAGTGGTGAAGAAGCTGAAGCATATGTTGTAGCTTATGATAATGTAAACAATAAGGCTGTGAGCGAGAAGATACCGTTAAAGTATATTGAGGAAGAGGAGAAGACATTGACATACACCAAGACAGAAATCCAACCACCTCAGATAGAATCCACCGACTTATACCTTCTTGCAAGCTCTCTACTCTTGCTAATACCGATAATAGCTGCAGTAATAGTATTTAAGGGGAGGAAGAAGACGAGGAGAAAGCCTAGAAGATGAAAGATCATAGAGCATGATGTGAAAAGTTTAGCTTTAGGTTCTACCCCTCTCTCAAAGCCTCTCTCCAAACAATCATATCACCAAACAGATTATAGGTAGATTCTAGATATTTGATTGAAGCAAGCTAGATACGTGGTTTATCATCAATATATCTTTCAGTAGATTGATGTCCAGTCTAGATACACCCCGAATTCTCAGACCCTACAACTCTAAACCCTTCTCTAAGTCTCTAATTGATTTTTTAAGCATATACAACTCTACATCTTCATGATTTTAGATTCATCGTCAAGTCTAGACCTCAAACCTCAACTGATATGCATAGACACCAAATCATCCAATATACAGATTTCTCACTTAATATCTTCTCCAAATTTATAGATATGCAGTGTCTTATGATTGATCAGTAAAATATTAGAAAAATATACGGTTATCAAGAGGTTTCCGAAACTTTGGACCGGGCGGGATTCGAACCCGCGACCTCCCGCGTGCAAGGCGGGCGATCTCCCACTGATCTACCGGCCCATCTATTCTTTCCTCTATATAGAACTATTCTTAAACTTTTTTCATTTTAATGTAGAAGCTTCTTTGGCTTTATCCAGTTGTATCCTCGCCATCTAGGATCTGGATATCCACAATAACTACATCTCCGCCTTCTTATATGATAAGAGTGATGACCACATCTTCTACATCTTATATGTACTATCTTATTTCTCTTACCTTGAGACGGCGTTCCCTTAACCACTTCCCTCTCCCACTCTCTTTAATCTTAGACTCTATCAAACTTATTTTTAACTTTTAGTAACTCTGTAAGTTAGAGCTCTCACCTGTCTCCAGACGACTCATCATTAAATTAACCATCTTTAACTTGTAATCTCTATCTTCTACTATTTCTTTTCTTTTATAGTTGGAGATACCATTATTATGCTATCCCCTCTTACGACTATTATTCCAAGCTGTCTCGAGACTGTATTCTCATCATCCAATTCTTCTGCTTGATCTAAGATGAGGTTCATGTGCTGGTCATATCCTTGGAGAACCCCCCTCAGTACTCTTCCATTCCTCAACCTTACCAAGACTCTTCCTCCAAGACTTTCAGAAAGAACTTTTAAAGAGATGTCCGCAGACAAATCATCATCACCATCTCTGTAACAAAACATGCTTTACTCAATATATTAAGTTTCTTTTCATCGGCCAGTTCTAATATCAGAATGGTACCCTATCTTAAATTAGAATAATGTTTTTCACCGTCTCATTAGATGAAATGAGATGGTAGAATCTACTATGGGGATGAGGTGGTTCCAGCCTCTATTCACAGGATTGAAGACAACATTTTAGAGAAAGTAGTTTAGAAGTTGAAGAAAAGTTGTGGAGAGTTTTAGAGCTTATACTTTACCTCTAAATCGCCTCTTCTAATACCGTTACAGAAATGATAACTTATTGGTGACCTCTAAACCTTCATCTCTAAAGTGATAGAGTTGAGGTTTCTAGGCATATAGATTTTTGAATTCGGTAGAAGTTTCGATATGCTTCTAGATAGGTTTGTGACCGCTTCAGGCTCGCCGTGGAGTAGGACGACATTCTTAGGTTTGGGCTGAATAGATTTAACATAATTAATCAGTTCATGTCTGCTTGAATGTCCAGAGAATCCATCAATCTTTACTATCTCCATGTTAACATTGACTATCTCTGGCCGACCATTCTCTCCCATTAATTGTATCTCTCTAATCTCTTTCAGCAGCCTCCTACCCAGGGTACCCTCAACTTGGTAGCTGACAAATGCTAAGAGGTTCTTCTCATCTCTTGCATACTCTTTCATGTATGTCAGTATTGGCCCACCTTCAAGCATTCCCGATGTAGCTATCACTACCATCGGCCCAGATGTTTCTAAGACTTCTTCTCTCTGCTGATTGCTCCTAACCGGTATAAAGTATTCTGTTAAGAATACATTCCTCCCTTCTATTATCTGCTTAGCTATCTCTTGATTCATATATTGTGGAAAGGCCATATGTATCCCCGTGGCCTCTATTACTAGACCATCTAAGAAGACTGGTACTTCTGGGATACTCTTAGTCTCGAATAAGTAGTTTAATATCAGCATTATCTCTTGAGCTCTGCCAACTGCTGGTACAGGTATCAAAACCTTACCACCCCTCTCGATAGTTCTAGTAATATAATCTGCTAGTAATTGTTCACTCTGAACTCTATTGAATGGGACTTGGCTTGCACCATAAGTGCTCTCCATGATCAATGTCTCAATCCTCGGAAACTTGCTTACACATGCTTCCAACGTTCTACTATCTTCGAATTTAAAATCACTAGTATATACTATATTGTGGAAGCCTTCTCCTATATGTATGTGGACGACAGATGAACCTAGCATATGCCCAGCATTATAGAACGTTATTCTAACATCTGGAGTAATATTAGTTACAACCCCATAGCCTAGCGTTACGGTATGCTGAACTGCGAGCCTAGCATCTGCCTCGCTATAGGGTGGGAAGACACCTTCCTTCTCAGCTACATTTATAAAGTCTAGATGCTGCATAAGCATAAGTGGTAGAGTTGGCTCGGTACAGTATACTGGTCCCCTGTAACCATATTTGAAGAGGTATGGCACCATTCCCATATGATCTAGGTGGGCATGTGTGATCACTACGGCATCTAGTTCTTCTATTAGATTATCGATAGCGTCAAGTCTTGGAAAAGATTCTAGGTTACTCTTTCCAGCTGGAGAGTAGCCACAGTCTAACAGTATCTTACTCTCAGTAGTCTGCAAGAGGATCGATGATCTACCAACCTGCTGTCCAGAGCCTAGTATGGTTATCAATGCCTCATTAGTCATGAAAGTCTGATCTCTGAAGACTCTTTCACCAATATTTCTAAGAACTTGAACTCTATACTGTGAGTCTCCATATATTATCTTTTTTATTTTCTCGATGGTCTTAGTCTGCATTGTTGGCTGGCGCTCTACTCTAACAGTCCAGAAAGTTGTATTGCTTAACAGCTTTAACTCGTTCTCTGATGGTAGAGGTGTATCTGGACTTACTTCGACGGTCACCTCTCCCAATAGGTCGTTAAACACTAGTCCTTGAACACCTTTAAATGCTTCTCTAATCTTTTCTTCTACTTCCTCCCTCGATAGCCTTATAGACTCATCAGACCTGATTACGATCCTCTTCTTTATCAAGTTAACGAGGTCTTTAGCTACTTGATCTTGGTTCTTGAAGAGTTCATGGTTTCTCGTGTATATAGCTATCCTCGGCCCCTCGAAGTCTATCTTAGTTATCCCTGATTCAAGTGGATTTATGACAGAGAAGTATCTAAATATCTCCTGCCTTAGCTTGTTTATCGTGAAGAGTTGCTGGGCCATGACTATGAATTAACTAGTAAACCTGTCTAACATAACGTGAATATAAGGGACGTTTCTCTTCAATATCCATCTCCACATATTTTCCTCCAACTTTTATATATGCTACATCTATACTGTCTCCTGACCCGATATCTCTCTGTATAGCTGCTGCCACCGCTTTAAACGCTATTTTAGCTGCATCCTCTACCGTTATCTCAGGCTTATACTCGCTCTCAAGTATCCCATATGCTATAGGCGAGCCTGAACCCGTCGAGATAATGGTCTCTTCAGTCATCGAGCCTGTTAAATCTATATTAAACATGTGTGGCCCACTACTATCTACTCCAGCTATAATTAGTTGTGCAATGTAGGGGAACCATCTATAATTGAACATGAAGTTCGATGCTAATCTAGCTATAGATACAATATCCATAGGTAATCCTCTAGATATCTGATAGTATCTTATATTTGCCTTGAGAAGATCTATGATAGTTTGAGCATCTGCAACCCTGCCTGCGATGGTTATAGCCGAATAATCTGAGAGTGGGAATAGCTTCTTACCCTTTCTATGCGCTACGAAGAATCCAGATGTAACTCTCGTATCTGTAGCTAAGACTACTCCATCTCTAACTACCAATCCCACAGTAGTTGTACCAGTCTTCATAACCTTGGAGAAGTCTAAATTTAGAGAAGACATATCCTATACACCTTTCTTTAAGATGAGGGGCTAACTGGACCTTAAAGTAATCTCTAACCCCATAATTATCTCTAAACAACTTTGATAAAAATGTTTACTTACTACATCTCGCCAGATATACGTACTACACAGCTAAACATATTTTACAGGGTTTTCTCGACCATCTATATATTAAAACTTATATTGAGAAAATGGTTATTAGGGAATCTTTATCATGCCATATTTGAAATAGAGTATGTCCGATGGAGAAGATAAATCTGTAGATATGGTTGGGCAAGCTGAAGCACAAACTAAGGTAGAGGAGATCGGAGAGGTTAAAGAATCTTTAAAGATTAAGGAGGGAGATTTCATCATAATAGACTACACTATAAAGGTTAAAGAGACAGGTGAGGTTATAGATACCACTATAGAAGAGATAGGTAAGAAATTCTTTGAAGTTGGAAGGACTTACGAACCTAAACTAGTGATACCGGGAAAAGGCCTCTTACTAAAAGCTATTGAAGAACAACTGATAGGTATGGAGGTAAATCAAGAAAAAACATTCGAGATACCTCCAGAGAAAGCATTCGGAGCTAGAGATCCGAGCAAGGTCAAAGTGATCCCTATTAGAAGGTTGAAAGATGTTGAAGGTCCTATTACGGTCGGGTCTAGATTAACTATAGAAGGTAAAGAAGGTATCATCAGAAGCATCGGCTCAGGAAGGGTTCAGATAGACTTCAATCCATATCTAGCTGGAAAGTATCTTGAATGTAGTGTAAAGGTTGTCAAGATCATCGAGGATAAACTGGAGAAGATTAAAGCATTAATCCACACTAGGATTCCAGACGTAGAAGTAGAAAAATTCATCATTCAACATGATGGTACAGAGGTAAGGATAACCATCCCTAAAGAAGCTTTCTTGCTGCCTGCCCTACAGATGTCTAAGAGAATATTGGCTAGAGATATTATAGACCAGT
>JBCNVN010000038.1:0-8639 GCA_039630055.1 Candidatus Caldarchaeales archaeon
AGATACATAATCGACTTGGTTGAAAAGAATCTTGAGAGGATTGTTGACGCAGCTTCTAGAGGAAAACTTGAACTAACGGATCTAATTTATCCAAGATATAACAATACGATCGAGATAATGCCTTGAATCGTCTAGATGGTTATTTTAATAGAAGGCTTGAAAGTTTCTTAACGAATTCTCTAAGATCGATCCTAGGTATGTTTAGATGCTGGATTTGTAAATCCCTCCCAGACATTCTTATAACTATAGACGGTGAACTGTGGCCACATACATGCAGCGATAATATCCCTGAAGTAAAGCAGAAATTGAAGAAGAGGCAGATAGTGATAGACGAAGTATGAGGGTCAATGTTGCTCTATACCCCTATCTATAAATCTTCTAAAAAGCTCTGTAATGTCTTTCTCACTACATGTCCCAACCTTTAGATTTTCCATAGTCGACAAAGTTTTCCTAATATCTTCAAGTATCTTTCTCCTCTCATCGATCATGGCGATGTAGTCTCTGGGAGTTAACTTATATCTCAGATTATCTGTCGAGCCCTCATCAAATCTTTCAAGCAAATTAAATAGATCGTACAATCTACCGATCAACTTCGAAAATTCTTCCTGTAAATCTATGTATTTTACAAAATGCTTTCTAAATATTCGGTGGAAGATATGTTTTCTTTCCCCAACCCCGACAACGTGTCTATTATAATGTTTAACCAGCTCTTCAAGGGACATCTCATATGTCTCGGCAACCTTCTTCAGATCCCTTACAGATCCAATCATTCTATCTATCTCAGCTCTTTTAGGATGTCTACATGCTCTACAGGTACTAGATACTATTATTGTGTCTCCTTTGAGATTCTTGACTACGTATGTTCTAGGTTTGAGCTTCCAAGTTAATTTAACGATTGCTTCTCTGATAACCTTTAAAGCCCTCATCCTATGTATATGAGCTAATAGTTATTTTTTGGCCTGATAAATATAATGCAACATTGATTATTAATACATCTATAGAAAAATTATGATTCCTACAATATTCCCACAAACCTACTCATACTGAAGAAAAAAAATCCATGAGACCTCTTAAGTTTTCCAGTCTATAGATTTAAAGGTTCCTAGAATATCTCCGTTACTATTAGGGAATCCAAGAGAGCAAGAACATAATAAAGATTAGCATTGATGCAAATACCGCTAAAGATCTTTTCCTATAAAGTGCTTCGAAGAATGTTAAGATGAAGATGGCTAAATTTATTATACTTTCTATAAGTATCGTCGGGTAGAAGCTCGGTCTATATGCTGAGTTCACTATTATCGTCAACAGAAATATAGCTGATTGGGATAGTAGAAGGAATAATAGAATCTTGTCTTCTTCCCAGTTTCTCCTCTTCAACTTTCTCATATTAAATCTGATCAAAAAGAAAATAAAATAGAATAGAAAAAGTGTAGCTCCAAAGATTATGAATAGAAGATAATGTTCCATAACTATAGAATAGAGATATGTTTTAAGAACTTCAGAAGATTCTAATTCTAGACTTCTATCATCTATAGATTTGGTCTAGCTTTTGCTATAACTCTTCTCAGGCATCATCTGTCTAGATTCTTCCAGCAACTGTTGAAGTATTTCTTCTAAATTTGTAGTGGATGGATTGTTCCTATTGACTAGTTGGAGAAACGGTATAGGGATGTTTGCGAGTGGATGATCTATCTCATCTAGACCGAGGGCTTTTCTAGCCTCATTGATAGTCTCGATCCCAGATTGGATCCTTATAGAATGGATCCGTGTCTCCTGTTCAGGATTCGTCCATTCCAGCAACTTGAATCTAGCTCTAGTTTTTATCCTCCTCCTCAAGGCATCTGTTACCGCCGCAGATACTATCTGCTGTATGCTCTTAACCTTCATGGTGAAGGCGTTAATCTGGTTTCTAGAAGTCTCGAGTGTGGCCGCTCTAGTAACTCCGAGCATAATCTCAGGCACACCTGTAACCGTGACTATCTTCTGTCTATACTCGTTCAGTATATCTAGTACTTGGAGATCTTTGAATGGGTGTCCCAGATCATGTATAGTGATATCACCTTTTAGTATAAAGCTCGAGCCAGGCCTCGATTGTTCGGTTGCTTTAACTATTCTATCAAATTCTGACTCTGTCCCGCTCTTCATTATGAATACTTTGCTTAGAACACCTTTCCTCATAAAAGCATCTCTTACAAGTAGCTCTGCATACATCTGTCCCTCTAAAACTCTTCTAAGAGAAGAGATTATAGGCGATCCGTAGGCTCTTGTCCCTAGAGGATGCATTAGGAGATGGACTATCTCTTCAGGGTTGAAGTTGACCACTCTCCCATTTATCTTTTGAATATATCCATTAACTCTACCATATTCATCTCTAACCGCTTCAACAGTATAAGTGTCCAGTACTTTGAATACTGGGTCTGCGAATACTTCAATATACGCTTCCCCAAATATTAGTGAACTCATAACCAAGTTTCTCAAAAATACTATGAATTCATCTTCTACCTCTGCTATCCATCTCTCAACCTTCTCTTTCTCCTCACTATCCCCGATAATTATCCATCCATTAACTATCGATGCGTTTACCAATGCTTCTATAGCTGCTCTTAGATCTGGATTTCCCTCGACAAGCTCAAGTAGCTGCTTCTGGTCGAGTGGTTTAGGCTCACCCCACCTCCACCCGTAGATAACTTCCGCTAAACCCTTCTCCTCCTTCTTGGATTTGGAGAACCTTCAAAAGATCTTCATATAGACATTAAACGCACTTATCGTTATAATTTTTGAGAAACGGTTTTACAAGGTCTAGCATGGTTTCCTCTTCTACCATCTCCTAACCTCTTTAATCTTTATGTTCTCGGGCGGGCTTGTCGCAGCATATACAGCTAAAGCTAGAGCGATCACATGATCATCATGAGCTCCTGGCGGTGCCTCATATCTAACTCTACCACTACTGTCTTGAACTCTCTGGAATTGGTGTAGCTGCTTTATTAGAGGTTCACAGTCTATGGGTATCCTGAGCCTTCCAGATTTCATGCAACTGTAGAGATTCAATATTATTGCTTCTTTAATGTTCTGGGTCAGGGTTAAACCATCAACATTCGCATACTTTTTCGCTAAGAAGTCGCATATAGGTATCCCCATACCTGTCTTATCTATTATCATCCTGATAGGAGAGAATCTCTCGATGAATCTCGACATGTATTCTCTCTGATAAACCATATCTATCCTCGAGAACTCCTTTACGAAGACCACCCTCATCCTCTCATCAGACATCTTCTCTACAGCTACGATAACCGTCGAGTCCCTATATCTTCCCAAGTCTACCCCAACATATAGGGGGCCAGACAATTTTATATCAAAAGATTCAGAGTAAGGATAATCTTCTAGGCATGATATTATCAGTTCATTTGGGAAGAGGCTGTTCAGCTCATCTAGAAACTCCATCTCCATCTCTTGCATCCAGATTATGTGGGACATGCTTCTCCTTATACCTCAAGGTCTTCCGCTGTGAGATGCGGTGCATCCCTATAGTGGACAGAATGCTTCGAGAAGATGCTGCTCGACCATGCTTGATAGAACCATCCCCTCTTACCCTTTGGAGTAGAGATTAAGGATAATCTACCAGACCTTCCAGCTATAATAGGTATTACAGCAGCCTTTATCTCTGAATCATTCTTAAACATTGCTGCTTCGTCTACGTATACATGGTCGGCTCTATATCCACGTAATGTATCTGGATTATTTGGAAGACAGATAATCCTACTATTGTTCTTGAGGGTTATCTCTGTTCTAGATTCTTGAGAGACCATGTCTAGAGAATAGGTCTCATCTTCGATCTCAACCTTCTTATCTTTAAAACTGGACGATAGTTCTCTAACCTTTCTAAATAGCTCTATGCTCTGCCTATGCGAATGGCTTAATAGTATAGTTGTTAGAGAAGGTTTTAGAAGGCTCCGGATAAACGACTCTACCGCTATTATGAAGCTTCCACCAACAGCTCTAGATTTTAACATAACTCTGAATCGGCTTTCATCGTCAAGCCATTTTTTCTGCCAATCGTAAAGCTTTATACCTGTATCAGCGATGTCTAGAAGTAGCTGGGCTAGCTCGCTTACCTTCATCTCTCCTAATTACTTCATTAAAGATCTCTTCAGCTAAACGTTTAAGACGTATGATGTCGCTTACTGTTCTAGCTCTTCCCTCGACTAAGATGTCTTCTCCAACTTTTTAACTACTAGATTAACGCCGAAGAGTATCTCGGTGGAAGGTGGATGTTCTTCTTTTCTCTTAGCTAAAATCCAGCTCATACATCATCCTTGAATGGGAAAATTAAAAATCTCAAATAAACTAACCAATATCTTCATTTATCAGAATACATCTATCTCTTCAAAAACCGGTAAAGATGTATAGATAGATTAATTTTAAGCCTTTCTATACTGATAGTCGGTTTAGATGGAGATCGTTGTTAAGCCTATAGGCATTGTAAAGGTAGACGTTGAAGATGATATAGTTAGAGCCTCGATAGAAGGCGTTAGTGGACGGATAGAAGTCTTTGAAGAATACAGAGAAGGGTTAGAGGGAATAGATGGCTTCTCCCACCTATTAGTATTGGCATACCTGCATAAAGTGAGCTCAGAACAGAAGAGAGTTCTTAGAGTTAGGCATAAGAGATTGGTTAGATTAGGGTTTAATGTTGATGAGCTACCAGAGGTTGGCGTATTCTGCACTGACTCACCACATAGACCAGTCCCAATAGCTTTAACCATAGTTAGACTAAAAAAGAGAAGAGAAAATATACTGTACGTAGATAATCTCGACCTATTCGATGGGACTCCTATACTAGATATAAAACCCTATACAGCTGATAGGATAGTTAAGAATCTAGAATTTCCAGAATGGTATATTAGGTTGATGAAGATGGTTGAGGAAAAGATAGGTGAGGGGGCCAATCTACTATAAAATATATCTTAACGGTTCTATTACAATCTTCAAATAGTTTCGTATTACTATGGTTAGAGTAGAATCGAGATCCTATCTACATACTGAAAAATTGAGTATTATTTCTCAGCATTAATCTTCTGCTCGATTTTGATTATCTTCTATGCTAGAAATTCTACTAGCGTTTTAAGGTCGTATCTACTTCCACGTCTCAAGATATCTGGCAACTCATTAACTATGAACCCTACCTCTTCTTCCTGATCTCCCACGATCCTCCTATATTTCTTCAGCATAGGCAAAGATACAGCTTCAAAGTCTTTCTCAACATCTATTATATTGATCTTATCTTCTATTCTAGATGCTACTGTTATGTTCGCCGCGACGATGTTGTTAATATAGTTATCAGCTGAACCAATAGTCATAACAATAGGTTGGACCGGTCTAAATTCTCCACTAGAATTGAGTTCAGCTACAGGATGGACGGATGGAATAAACTTTACAGATTCCTCCTCCTTACTAACTCCCAAGCCTCCACCCTCTATAATTGATACCCTATGTTTAAGCTCCTCATTCTCATTCTTCAATTTTTCAACTTCTTCTCTCAGCCATGCATTTTCTTCTTCCAGCTTCTTGATAATTTGTTTAATTTTTTCCACGGCTTCTATTGGTAGACCTGTTTCAGAGTCCATTATTCTCATTTTTACTCCACCATGGATCAAGAGTATCGGTTTATCCTTCAAGCTCTCAGCATTCTTTCTAAGCACCTCTGGCAAGAATCTATCTCCATCAAGGTCTACTTCAGGTGTTGATGCAACTCCCTCAAAGAATCCAATGTATTCATCATCTTCGAGAGGCTCTTTTAATATCTCAGGTTCAACTAAGATTACTTCTTCAAATACTCTATTCTCCATACATTGTAAGAGACTATCTTTTAATTATCTACTTGAGAAGATTGTTTTCTTTGACTCAGCAATATGTTTGATTATCTTGATGATCTTTCTAAACATTGTAAGAGCTCCTATCTGGGCGGCGAGAGAAGATGCGGCATCGAGGGATAGACCGATCAATCCCATAAAGAGACCTATCAACAATCCTTGAATCAACGTGGCCGCGAACTCTAAACTATCGAAATCGAATTTCTTACAGTATGTAAGCTCTTTGAGGAGGCCGCTTAACATTCTAGAGATCTCATCTATCTTCTCCCAATCCTTCCTTACTGTGAGCAATATCTCCGCGATCTCCCTAGGATCTAATGTTTCCTCAATACAGTTGGCTCTATTCTTTAGCCATCCTAAGATAGAGTGGGATAATCCTGCCATCAAACCTAGGATTATCTGAAGAAAGTCCATCGCAGATATTATCCAATATTCTCATCTAATCTTTTTGAGAAAGATTATCAAGGATCTCCTCTAGACATTTTATGATATATTAGTATCCTAGTGAAATTTTTTAAACTGATTAAAGTCTTCGAGCATCCCTAGGGATAAACTTCTTCTTATCGATTCTTAACCATAATCGAATTTTTTAAAACAATATTAAAATATATATACTGGTTGAAGATGATGGTTATCAAGAGGCGGGGTTGAGAATGGGGGGAAAAACCCTTCGAGTTATTCTCCTACTTACACTTTTTCTAGGATTCTTATTTATCGGTATAGGACAGCAGGTAGTCACTACAACTACTACAACTCTGATAACAATTCCAGGAACCACCTATACGACCATATTACCTGGAGGAACCTCCACCATTACGATTATCCTTCCAGAGATCACCATTGTTGAAGCCTATAGATCGCCGGACCAAGTCTGTACAGTAGTCTTGAAACCTATAAGAATTGAGAGAGAGGTAGAGATTCCGGGAACAACATTCATCTTTCCTGGAACAACTTATCAGACTGTGATGAGTGAGACGATGATAAAGTATTCAGAGACGGTGGAGAAGGGCGGTACGGAGACTACGACCACAGCTCTCACATTCTACACATTCAACATCGTTAAAACTATCGAGATACCCGCTGGACGTACTACATTATCTACAGTCTTCTCATATCCCATGGTGTTACCCTTCTATGGAGAGATAGTTGAGAGATGTAATAAGATAGTAGTGGTAAGAGAGATTACTTTAATGGTTGGTAATGCTCCGGCAACAGTATACATAGCGTATCCTGGATATAGTTTTGCTTTTGAAGGAACAAAATTTACGATAGAAGAGGATGGAATGGTCTCCATACCTGCTACCACCATTATTGAGACTAGAACTGGAGGAACAGGTAAAACTACCTACACTCAGAGAGCTACAACGATCTTAACAACAGTAGAAGTCCCATCTGGGATCACCGTAATAACTAGTCCTGGAAAGATAGTTACCTCTACGATAACCTATGTGATTACACTGGAAGAGACCACTAAGACTACTCCTACAACTGTAACCCAGTACACATCTCCTACTGTAACTGAGACTACTCCTAAGACTGAGACAAGGACGCAGACTACTCAAACACCCATGGCGTTTGGAGGGATAAGCCCAGAGCTGATAATTATAATAATCGTAGTTGCAATTATAGCTATAGTAGTAGCTGTATTCTTGGCTAGAAGAAGATAGAACGAAGAATACTCGACTCGATCAGGTAAGCATGTAGGAAGTCTACTATAATTTGAAATCTTTTTATATGTTTGGGTCAGATACTTCTATATGAAGACGGTTACATTCGACCTTTACGGTACGCTGGTAGATTGGAGGAGAAGCATCTCAGAAGCCCTCGACTATATCTATAAGGGAATATCTGAAAAATTCTTCGAGAACGAGTTCTCAATAATTAAGAGCTTGAGAAAGTATATCCCATATTCAAGTATCATCATAGAAGCATTGAAGAAGACTCTAGATGATGTAGGCCTGGATCTTAGAGAAGAATATAAACGTCTAATATTGACCTCCTTCTCAAAGTCTCCCTTCTTCCCCGATTCTATTATCGGATTGATCTACCTGAAGAAGAAAGGATTAAGGACTGGGATAATATCGAATACTGAGAAAGGTTTAGTAAAGATAACATTAGCAGGAGTTGAAGACTTATTCGACTATGTGGTTACAGCAGAAGATACTGGATTCTATAAACCAGATAAAGATGCTTTCAAATCTGCATACAAGATAATAGGTGTCAACATGGAAGATGTCGTGCACATATCATCTTATCCCCAATACGATCTAGAAACCGCAGAACAGCTAGGAATAAGAACAATATGTCTAGATAGATATGGCTATGAATGGAAGAACAAGATTCATAGACTGGACACTATAACAGAAATACTTTAAAAATTAACAGAGAGCATTACGATCTTCGAGCCGAGCAATCTACCCCTCTACAGTGTTGGATAGTAGGATTAACTTTTATTCTTCAAGGAAGCTTCGAGCAGACCTATACCTTTTGTAAGATTTCTAGGACCGAATACATGTGCAGAGAGACGATCGCCATCCCAGTTTCCACTCAATGAAGAAACATCGCTGTTTACATTAATATTGGCAGCTCTCTCCTCTCAAAGCTAGTAACGGTAATGCTCGAATAACTAACCTTACAAAATTTTGAACGCAGTTCCTTCATCTTGAGTGAGTTTCCATTAAAAGATGATTCCATGGGGTCCACTGTGGGATAATACAGAGATATTGTAAAGAGAAGATGTTCAAGGAGAAACATACTAAGACGATATAC
>JBCNVN010000039.1:0-7661 GCA_039630055.1 Candidatus Caldarchaeales archaeon
GCTTATATTTATTAACTCATATCCTAAAGCAGTTCTCGACGATGACTAAGATATAACCAGTATAAAAGAGGCTATAATCATTCTGAAAGCGATTATGCTTTATGAAGGTGTAGCAAATAGTATGACTTCACTAATAAATGAATACATTTGCAGGAAAAAGAGAAGGTGGTTGAAACTCTGATGAGTTCTACTATTAGAAGTTATTACTCATCGAGAAAGAAAAAATATTAGCATGCCTCGTTATTTATGAGGTAGTGGATTGTGGTTTTTCTAAAAGGTTTTTCAGAAAGTTATGGTAGGCTTCCTAATTACATTCGTGGCGAGTATATCGAGGCCGATAGCAATAGGTTTCTACAATCGTTCGATCCTGGGCTGGGTAAGGTTATTGCTGAAGTCCCAATCTCTTCTAGAGAGGATGTCGATAAAGCTGTTGCTTCCGCCTTTGAAGTATTTAGTATGTGGTCTAATACGCCTCTGCTTGATAGACTACAATACCTAGTGAGGTTGAAGATTGTTGTAGAAGAGAAGAGGGATGAGTTGGCTTATATGCTTTCTCAGAATGTTGGCAAGACTGTTAGAGAAGGTCGTGGAGAGATTCAGAGAACGTTTGAAGCTATAGATTCTGCTTTAGGTGTGCCACACCTATTCATGACAGTGCGTAAACTTGTGAATGTTGCTAGAGCTGAGCCTGAGATAGATATGGAGATGGTTAGAGAACCTCTCGGAGTCTTTGCAATAATATCTCCATTCAATTTCCCAATAATGATTCCAATGTGGTTTATACCTATGGCTATTACGCTAGGGAATACCGTAGTGGTTAAACCAAGTGAGCTTGACTCTACACCTATAACATATTTCATAGGGTTGTTTAAAGAAGCTGGATACCCAGATGGCGTTATTAATCTAGTTAATGGTGATGCATCTACAGCTCAACACCTAGTAGAACATAAAGATGTTGTCGGGGTAGCTTTCGTCGGCTCAACACCAGTAGCTGAGAAAATATACTCAGCAGCTTGTTCTAGGGGTAAGAGAGCTCTATGCCAAGCAGGTGCGAAGAACCCAGTAGTCCTTTTGCCCGACGCAGTACCTGAACAATCTGTAGAGAATATCGTTACAGGCTTCTTCGATATGGCTGGGCAGAGATGTCTAGCACCTGGACTACTTATAACTGTTGGAGAAGCATATATCAAGTTTAAACAGATGCTGATCGATAGAGTTAGGAGGATTAAGGTCTGCTACCAGCTACTTGAAGGTACAGATATGGGTCCACTAGCATCTCTAAGAAGTAGAGGAAAAATCACACAGATGATTGAGAAAGCTTTAGAACAAGGAGCGGAGATCTTGGTGGATGGAGGTAGGGTTAAGATTGATGAAGAATATTCTAGATGGTTCTATCTTGGTCCAACAATCCTCGACGACGTAACCCCTGATATGGAGGTGGCTAGAGAAGAAGTCTTCGGACCAGTCATGCCTATAATTAGAGCATCAAGCTTTGATGAAGCAATAGAAATAGCTAATAGTAGAGATTACGGCAATACTGGAACTATATACACTTCTAGTGGTAGGTAGGCTAGAGAATTCGCTAGACGTATGAATGCTGGAAACATAGCTATAAACATGGCCGTTGCACAGCCTAACCAGTTCTTCCCATTCCCAGGAAGAAAGAAGAGCTTCTTCGGAGTATTACGTGGACAGATAGATGCATTAGATTTCTTCACAGATAGAAAATTAATAATGCAGAGATGGTGGTAGCAGAAACTAGAAAACCAGGCACTAAAGCAGCAATAGATATCTACTTCGATCCACTTGCTAGAATAGTCCTCGCCCTTACTTCCACTATTGTAAGAAGAGATACTATCTCCCTAACCGCTATTGCCCCATCTTTATCTAGACCTAGCGAATCCTAATTGGTTACAATAATAATTACTTGCTTATCTACTAGAGATGTAAAAGCGGATTTTGATTTTAATATAAGTGGCAGACAATATTATGTTTAAGAGTAATTCTCGATAATTGTTCAAGAACGCCCACTAGAAGCACAATCTTTTAAGACATGCGGATGAGAGTAAGAGGTTACAATAACATCTTTCTCTAGTGTCGTCTCGTGGAAGCGATACGATATTGAGATGCATCTTTAAATACTGTTGACATGGTTTTTTTAGGGAGTAGGATTGGGTTATGTTTGGCTGAAAGCTAGAATTTGTAATCCAATTAAGAGAGAAAAGTATATTGAAGTAGAGTTTTTGGCAGATAGTGGAGCAATCTATACAGCGGTTCCAGAGAGCTTAATGAAGAAGATAGGGGTTGAAGAAATTGGTAGGGGGAGATTTAAATTAGCTGATGGTAGAGTCGTAGAGTATCCAGTAGGTGAGGCTTTCATCGAGATAGAAGGTAGTGGTGTAACATCTATCATCGCCTTCCTTCCAGAAGATGCAACACCTATCCTAGGTTTAACAACATTAGAGCTTATGGGGCTTCAAGTAGATCCAGTAACCGGTAAGCTGAAACCACTAGAACTATATTTATTGTATAACAGTAATATGTTTGACCATAGTTAAATTAACACAATTTGTTAATATTTGTGCAGAATTTATCCATGCTGTCATCAAGTATTTCGCTATCTTCTCTTTAAGTTTTAAGTAGTATGTTGTAGAAGTAGTGGAGGCTGGGCTTAATTCTATAATGGAGAATTTTAAACAAGCATTTTCTAGTAAGTTAAAATCTTACTCATAGCTTGACGCTCACGTTCATCTATTCTTCTAGTTTCAGAGCCGCTATTTCTACCATAATGTTGTATTAGCATTCTCCACGTTCTTCACGTAACGCCTTCTCTACATCTATCTTCTAAATCTTTGACCGCACAAGATGTATACTCTTTTCTGGTGTGTTCTTCAACCATCTTCTATCTAGAGCTACCTTAATAGATCTCTATGTTGCCATACGGTATCCCTAATACTATTGTCAAGCGTTTCCACCACTTTTCACCACATCTCCTAGATATGAGCTCTCTTAGTTGTATCATGTAATAATAAATTTCTAATTTTAATTACTCCCTCACTCTCAAATCTCAAGAGTATTTTTAGAAGTTTTGTTTAAATCAAACATTTCTTCCTCTAATGTTTAATATCTCATTGAGTAATGCTCTTATAGAAAAGGCTTAGAATCCATTCCAAGGTGCCTACGATATGGAAGTTATGAAAATGGGGGGATGATTTATAGTATGTGATTACGGAATAGCCGAGAATCACACAATTTTATCTAGTTCTACCTTTTAATGGAGAATCTTTAGGTTTACGATCTACATTAATACACCCAACAGTCCTTATTGCAAGAGTTAATTTATCACTATCCTTTAATCCTAGATCAATATTGATCGATTAGATCTGGAGGTTAATCAGATCTGAAAAGGAGAAATTGAATTTACTAGATTTTCGTGTATACTTCTATGCCCAGCTTTTTCGAAGCTTCTAAGGCCTTCTCATCTATGTAGGGCGTAACAATAATGAGTCTGTCAGGTCTCTTGCCAGTTCTCTCTTCATACAACTCTCCCTTTCTCTTAAACGCGAATATATCAGAAGATTTTACGTGAGATGAAATCTCGACCAATACTAGTTTTCCATCTATTACAGTAACATCTATATCGACTTCACTTGGATAACCGAATACGATTCCAGATTCATCGTAAGCCTTCCATTTCTCAACTTTAAAACCAAGCTCTTTCTCCAGTATCCCTCTTAAACCTTCTCTAAATGATTCCTCAGCTATTAAACCCCATCTAGCTCCAAGAGCAGAGATATGTCTTTCAAGAAACATGAAGCCCCTGTTCATGTCTTCTCTAAGCTTCACCAACTCAGCCTCATTTCTATCCAATCTCTTAAGAATTTCTTCTAAACCTATCAATCCAGCTACAGAATATCTGAATTCTTCGTCTTCCCTGAGAAGTCTCAAGATTTTACTTTTTAACTCTTCTAACTCCATTACTTATTCCGTAAAGAAGGAGAGGCCGTTCTATATAAATAATCTCAAGGGTCACGATTATCAACTTTCGACACAAGATGGTTTATTGAATGATAATCTATTACTATGATATACTTGTTTGATAGAGATAATAGACTGAGTCGTGAAGATGATTCACTGGCGGAGGTGTAAGGAGTGTAAAGGCCGAGTTTTAGCGAGAACTGTGATGCTTCTTGATACTAGCTTTTCTTGTAGCACTTAAGAAGAGGAGGTTCAGTGGCACATAAGATCTTAGAATCGCTAAAAAACGAGGAAAAGGAATTTGTTTAAGAGGTAGGTTGTGATGGAAGTAAGCTACTCGGTTTAGGCAAGGTCTAGGATGGGAATGAGTTAAAATACTTCTATTAGGGTAAGCAGCATTCTCTAGCTTGGAGTTAAGGTCTATCATTCAGTTGATAATGAGAAATCTTGAGAGGAGCATCCTACCAGAATTCTGGTTCTCTGCTACGCCTTAACTTGTCTATTGGGTCTTTGTCGAATCTCCAAACCCCTTTGTATGCATTTAAGATAACTATGCTGGCTTCACCTATAACGTAATCGCTTAGTAGAACCTCTCTTTCAGTAGGTGAGATAACGGTATCAACTACTATCTCATTTGATTTATGATCTTCTTCAACAACTTGCAAGATCGCAGCCTGCTTGATAATGAAGAATCGCGCTGGACCTCCTGGAGTATCGTATGTAGATTCTACAGCTTCACGTGGTAGAGGCCAAAACCCTAGATCTTCAGCAAGCCTTACAGGTATGATTATTTCAGGAGATAGTCCTGTATAACCTGTATTTAGGAGAGAGCTTGTTTCAACTTGGTAGCCTACCTTCAATCCTTTCAAACTCTTAATCTTCACTCTTACCCTTGTAGGCACTCCTCGACTCCTCCACAATCTTCTCCAGAACTTCTAAACTATACACTCTACCAATACGTCTATACGCAACAAGTCTTAAAGTCCCAATCCTCGACAAACTTCTCAATACCTAACTTATACCCATGGCTTAATAAGTTTTCCACATACAATATAGAAAGAAGAGATCAAAAATCTAGTTGTATAAGCTAGCGATAAGGATGACTCCCATATTATTTCCATGAATTTATGACATTCGAGTCTAGAGTATCAAAGTATTTTAGAAGTTAATTTTTATTTAAAACTAAAGCTCAAGAAGTCGTTGTAGAATACTTCATGCGTAATTGCTCTAAGCTAAGGAGGAGATATTGAAGAGTTGACCAGGATTCTGAGAGAATTCAATGTATATAGGGTTAAGAATTCGAAGGTGAGGATGGTAATTATAGAAGACTTTTTAATCTTCAAGGTCATCTGATAAATACTTAAATCTCATCTCGACGATAGTCTATCTCGGCGATTTAAGTGGTTTTGGTTAGAGGTAGGGTAGTTCTTCAAGGCTTTAGTAGAACTTTCACAGGAGTAGCTATTATTGATACAGGAGCCGCAGTTACCCTCATAGATACATCTTTAGCTGAAGATGTAGGGGTCAAGTATCTAGATAGAATCGTGAAGCTTGTTATTGCAGATGGGCATGAAGTTTTAGCCAAGCTTGCAATTGTTGAAAGACTCTTCCTTGAAGATGAGGAGCTACCGTATGCGCATATAGCGATAGTAGATTTTCCGGATAGACTTAAAGAGAGATTGAAGAGCCTCGAGCTTTCGGATAAATGTATAATCGGTATGTCGACGCTAGAGATTTTAGGGCTCATACCCAATACTACTACTGGAAGATTAGAGAAATTAGGCTCACTACTACTTTAACAAAATCAGCATATTCCTTCTCATCGTATTCTATAAGATTTTGAGATTGATGCCAGAAATACTCGTAAATCATTCTATCTCTTATTCGAGGAAGAGATCTAGACTTAGACTAAGTTAAGATATACTGCTAGGATTGAAATTAGCTTGTAGAAAGTCTGGGGATAGACGAAGCCGAATACGATGAGTTAACCAGATATGGAGAACGGCTTAAAGATTTAGAGAAACTTCAGTAGACATAGAAGGAGTGAGAATTGATAGAGAAGAAGTAGTAGAGGGTTTACTGGACAGGGAACCCCTTTAATCTACCATCTATATGAGCACCTACTACTTGATTCATCTTCTTCTCCATACCTTTAGTAAAGCTTTATCTTCATGGGAATGATGCTCTATACTAGCAGCTATGGTTTGGTATTTTGCTTATGGTTCGAATATGGATCCTGATCAGATGAAGATACGTGGTGTGAGCTTTTCTAAGAGATTGCACGCTGTGTTAAAGGGTTTCAGACTAGAGTTTAATAAGCTCTCCTTCCGGAATCCTAGAGAGGGTTACGCTAATATTGTTCCAGATAGAGAGGGGGTTGTGGAAGGAATATTGTATGAAGTTGAGGATGAAGATCTTAGTAAATTGGACCGATATGAAGGATATCCATTCCATTATAATAGAGTTAAGGTTGATGTGATGTTGGATGATGGACAGATGGTGGAGGCGGTCGCCTATATCGCTAGACCTGAAATGACCAGGAAGAATCTTAAACCTACAAAAGAATATCTAAGCCATTTACTGAAGGGGTCAGATCTTCTTTCAAAAGAATACTATGAAAGGTTAAGCAATGTGAGAACATTGGACTAAATTGTAGGGTTATTCTAAAGATAGACTTCAGCCTGAATAGCTTATGTTTCCAAAGGTTTGGAAGGTTTATTAGCATGGTAGTATTAGTCTCATAGAGGATTGGGAGTTTATAAGATGAAGGATTTTGAAAAGAAGGTTTACGATACAGTAATTTTCTTTGAAGTCATCTATTCAAAGAAGAGACGCAGAAAACGTAAAAGCTGTAAAATCATAAATGAGAAATGATAAATTGTTATCTCATTACTACTTTCAATTCTCTTTATGAGATTCTGGATCTAATGCCGTGTGGGAAGTTTAGGAGATGGTAAGACTTTCAATTCTCTTTATGAGATTCAACATTGGTATCTCGGCCCTTCTGGAAGACTTGATTATTTCCTTTCAATTCTCTTTATGAGATTCCTCAACACCCTTCTCACTGTCAAGCGTATGATATCTTATAGCTTTCAATTCTCTTTATGAGATTCGGTGTAGGAGTAGCAACGTGATAGAGATCCCAAAGGTTCTCATAAATATCCCAAAGATCATCTCGATACTAACAGATGAAAAACTAGAAATATTGAAGTCCTTGCATGGAGGTATTAAGAATTCTCGAGACCTCGCTAAGAAATTAGGTAAAGACGAGAGTACAGTTAGGAGACATCTAGCAGAGTTGATAGCCCTAGACCTAGTGAAATCCATAAAAAGAAAACCATTGATAGTAAAAACCTCAAAGCTGGTAGAAGGGATAATTTTTCTCGCTGAAAGTGACTAAACAATTTTCTTACGGAAGTAAGGATTATTCATGCTGAACCCGCTTTTCAACTTTTCTAATCACTTAGAAAAGAGTGAGAACCTATATCTACAAGTTAAGATATTGAGTCTAAGAACAAATCGACTATATTGTTGATCGAGAAGACTATGTCGTCGATAGCGACGTCGACATAATAATCGTGTCGAAGATATTCGAAGACATGAAATTTATCGATAGAGTTGAGCTAGTAAGAAAAATGCTTCCACCTGATTTAGGCTTTGATCTAATTCCGCTGACACCTTAC
>JBCNVN010000004.1:0-83810 GCA_039630055.1 Candidatus Caldarchaeales archaeon
CCTATGAAGTTTACGAGATGGTTTCTGAAGAGACAGGGAGAACTCACAGGATATATCTCTACCTTGTAAAATAGGCAAGTCAATTTCTTTTTAGCTGATATACTCTAAAATAACACCAATCGTTTGTTGATGGGTTAGTTTATTAAATACGGTTAGCCTAGAGTTGTAGAGGATGGAGCTAATTGATCCATCAATAGCTCTATTGGTCTCAGTAACACTCGTCATACTGCTTGTATTTAGAAAGGTAAATGTTGGAGTCTCTCTTGGAGTTGGAGCCATGCTTTATGGATTTCTCTCTCTCGGATTAGATACATCACACATAGTTTTAGAGGCATTCAACATACAGATGATCCAGACATTAGTAGCATTAACACTATCAATGCTCTTGGCAGATATATACAATTCTGTTGGAGCCTCCAGCAAACTTATCGAGAGCTTTGAGGTTGTCGGTCCCAGATTTGCAGCATTCTCTACTCCCGCGGTTATAGGCTTGCTTCCTATGCCTGGAGGAGCATACGTCTCAGCCGTGGTTGTAGATCCCCTATATGAGAGTATGGGTTTAGGGAGAGAATTGAAGACATTCATAAACTACTGGTTTAGACATTTATGGTTAACCACTTGGCCCCTCTATCAAGGAGTGATCCTTGCATCAGGTCTACTAGGACTGTCTACAAGCTACATAATGGTCTTGAACATGCCGATTACTCTAGCTGCTCTTATCTCAGGTCTCATAATAGGACTTAAAGAGATCAAAAAGAATGAGAACGTACTAGGTAGAGCTTCAAACCGAGACCTTAAAAAGTTAATCCATATATGGCCTTTCCCTCTTATAGCCATCTTAACCGTCGCCTTAAACTTAAACATCGTTTTCTCCATAGCCCTGACAACGATCCTATTCATATTATTTTATAGACCAGGTGGCAGCAAGCTGTTACATGCTTTAAAGTATTCGGTCAACCCAACGTTTATTGGAGTAATAATCTTCTCATTTATATTTAGTGAATTTATTGAAAAAAGTAATGTTGCATATCATTTGACAGAGATCCTATCGGGATATGCTGAGATAGCCGTCTTTCTAATACCTCTAGTAATCGTTATGGGTACTGGAATAGAGTTCACATACATTGCATTGGCCTTTCCACCATTGATCCAGCTCTTTAATTCTGAAAGGCTCTTACTATCATTTACAGGAGGATTTATAGGAGCTATGCTTACCCCCGCACATGCATGCCTCGTCATGTCCTCAGATTACTACAAGTCAGAACTACCAAAGACGTATAGATATATTATTCCATCTACAATATTTACGACAGCTCTGATATTTTTATACGTATTCTTAATCTGAAGGATAGAGTATAAATTTCTTCGACCTACCTCAAAATACTATAAATGCTGAAAATAGTTATTAATCAACTGAATCCATCCTATAGTATGAGTATTCAAGTAGGACTATCCTTTCGAGAAAAATATACTGTTACATCTGATCATACTGCTAAACATATAGGTTCTGGAAGTGTAGAGGTTTTAGCCACCCCTGCGATGATCATGTTTATGGAACGTACCTGCCGAGTTAACTTAGACAATCTCCTCACACCGGACCAGACCACCGTCGGAGTACATGTAGATGTTTACCATGTAAAACCTGCACCAGTCAATTCAGAGATCACGGTAGAAGCTAGACTGTTACATGTAGATGGAAGGAAACTTGTCTTCTATGTTATAGCATATTGGGGAGACACAGTGATAGGTTATGGATTACATGAAAGATATATTGTGAATAAGATAGAGTTTGCTAAGAAGGTTTAAGGCTGTTATTCTACAACGGTTCTACTCTGCTCTCTAATAAATGTTAACAGGTAATGTGGTCCACCAACTCCTTTGCCAGTGGCTCCACTAGACTTCCATCCAACGAAAGTCTGTGCACCAGGCCATGCACCTGTCGTGGCCCCTCCACTCCTATTCGCATATAATACTCCAGACTCGATTCCTTCAAAGAAGTATCTTATCTCCTCTTGATCCTCTGAGAATATCCCAGCGGTTAGACCATAGTCAGTATTGTTCGCTTCTCTTATAGCTTCATCCAGACTATCAAAAGTATCAACTAATAATATTGGTAAGAATAACTCATTCTTAAACAGTTGATGATCTCTCCTTAGACCGGTAACAATAGTTGGTTGGACATAGTAACCTCTACTGTACTCACCTTCACTTAAGACTTCTCCACCATAGAGGATCTGACCCCCATCCTTCTTAGCGGTCTCAATATACTTCTTATAGTTCTCGTATGCCCGCTTATTGATCACTGGGCCGAGGAATACTTCACGTTCACGTGGATCTCCTAACTTCAATTTTCCAACCTCTTTGACCAACTCTTCTAAAAACCTATCCTTGATATCCTTCTGGACATAAACTCTAGAGGTAGCAGAACATTTCTGCCCTCCATATCCAAAGGCAGCCCTAATAATCCCGCTTACGGCTTTTCTTAAATCTGCTTTATTAGTTACAATGGTTGGATTCTTACTTCCCATCTCTAGTATAATCGGTTTCGGGTATGGTTGAGAAGAGGTAAAACGCTTGTAAAGACGCATACCCACTTCTCTTGAACCTGTGAAGGCTATACCCGCAACATCTACATTTGTCACTATCTCATCCTCAAAGACATCTCCAGGACCTGTCAGATAATTTATCGCTTCTTTGGGTACGCCTGCATCTATGTATACTTTGTAGAGTAGTAATCCAGTTAGAGGTGCATCGCTACTAGGCTTAAAGACTACTGTATTACCTGTGATTAGAGCTCCCTGTATCATACCATTAGCCAACATTAGTGGAAAATTGAATGGAGAGATTACCATCCATACACCGTAGGGTTTGGCCACCATTCTACATATCTCTCCAGGGCTTCCGGGGCCAAGCTCTAGCTCGTATCCATTCTTCTCCTCCATAATATTAGCATAATAATTCAATGCATCTATCGCTTCCCAACATTCTGCCAATGCTTCTAATCTATTCTTCCCAACCTCATATGTTATAACTGATGCTATCTCAAATTTTCTCTTATCGATCAGTTCAGCCGCTCTCCTCATTATCTTAACCCTCTCACGCCAATTCTTCCTAGACCATCTTTCAAAACCTTGTTTAGCTATAGATACTGCTTCTCTAACATGTTCCCTAGTCGACTTCTGGAAATATCCAATCATGATCGATGTATCTATAGGACTTCTATCTTCAAATTCTCCATCAGATGAGAAAAGTTCCCTATAGCCTATATGTATCGGATAATGCTTTCCAAAGTATTTTTCTGAGACTTTTCCCAGTGCTTCATCATACATTCGATGCATATCTTCATCAATCGTTAGAGAAGTATACATTATCTTCTTAGATGTATGCATTTATTGTCGATAGAATTTTCCCCCAGTATCTTATTAGTCTCCTCCAACTACTTAAGAAAATGTAGTCCGATAGATCTATCCAGTAATCATAGAATATCTCCTTTCCAATATTTCAGAATATTTGTTATAACGATTATTATTAGAAGAATTTTTCTAAGCTCGTTACACCGATTATCTTCTCAAAATCTATGTCTAATGCATCGAATACTTGTTCGAATGTTGAAGTAAGATATTCTACATATTTCTCTACATCCACGTTCTCTTTTCTAGCGAATTGGAGTGGTGTTACACCATCTCTATCCTTCGTCTTGACATATTCGATTATATCTCCAGAGCCGACCTGTATTCCTTTCTGTATAAGTTTTCTGGCCGCCTTTACATGTGGAGGGGTTGTCTTGACATATCTCTCCACACCTCTTGAGAGCATTATCTTAAAAGATAGGTCTTGTAATTCAAACTCACCATTCTTCAGTTTGTTATACCAGTTCCTAACAATCTCGTTTATAGTCTTCTTCGCTCTATCTAGATCTTCTTCATCTCTTACTTCTTTGAGAACTCTGACCATCTCATCGAAAGCTTCTTTAATGAACTTAGGTATGTGACGCTTCTTACCTGTAAGCCCCTTGACATCGACTACTCCCTTATCTGTTACTCCGAGATAATTCTTCTTCCTCATAGAAAATACGATGTAGTTATATTTCTTATCTATCTCTAGGTCTAGACGTAGTTCTCTCCTAGCCCAGTAGAGCATCTCATCTATCATCTTTTCATCATTAGCTTTCAGGAAGATTGAATCAGTATCTCCATAGATCACTTTTACATCCATAGATCTAGCTTTTTCTATAGTCTTAGAGAAAACATGTCTTGCGATAGCTGTAGTGCTCTCAGCTACAGGTGGACAGTATATTGGAAAGTTTTCGAAGCCGAAGACTCCGTAAGCTGCATTCAAGAAGACTTTTAAAGCTCTCTGAACAACAGAATACCATCTTCTCTGAGAATCGGTTAGAGAGGGATCGCTACTAAGTGGCTTATATACTTTCACCCTTATATCTCTTAGACATCCTATCAGCTCGCTCTGAATACCCTTCCTCTTACTGCATAGCCAATGGCTGGTCTCAGGTATAAGGTTGCCTTCACACTCTTTATGCGGGCATCTAACGGTCTCATAGCTAAGATTCCATTCTTTCAAGATCGAGGGATAGAGTGAGGCAAAGTCCAATACTATCACATCAAAATGAACTCCAGATATAGGTTCAACAACTATCGCACCCCTATACTTCTTCCCTTCTATTACAGGTTTTGTAGAGATTACACCCTTCTCTTTTATCAACTCATCCGACCTAGGTATTAGGTATCCTCTTCTCCTATGCTCATAGTAGAGTAGGCTCTTAATCCATCCTGATACACCATGCCTACAGACATCCTCGATGGGAAGCCTGCTGATCCTAGATATAACTATGAGGAGTTTTAGGAGGAGTTCATCATCGAACGTTAAGAGTTCATGTACTAATAAAGCATCATAGAAGCTATATTCTGCAAGCTCTCTACTGGTTAACTGACTGATTGGCTTCTCTATCACAACCTTTCCTTTACCTAAGATCGCTTGAGCGATCGCCTCAAGGGTGTGCTCTCTATACTTATTGTCGAATGCATATATCTGGACACTCTTATTATTGAAGAACTTGTAGAGATCTATATGTACTCCTCTTCTTAAAGTTGCACCTTCTCTTCCCAGTGTTATAGGGATCTTATCTCTAGGGATATTAAGCTGCTCCCCTCTATGTCTCAGATAAGGCATATCGAAATCATCCCCATTAAATGTGGCCACTATAGGATATTCTTCCAAAACTTCATACACCTTCTTTAACATCTCTATCTCATCTTCAAATAAGACCACCTTGAATCCATCTACTCTGACCTCATCATTATCTTGAGTCTTCAATAAGTAGACCTCTCTTCTACCATCACTCCCAATTAGAGATACTGCGACGACTTTATCACGAGCTTTTTCTGGCGAGGGGATGCGTGTAGCTATAGGTGACAAGACCTCTATATCTATAGAGATATGTTTGAGTCTCGGCTGCTCAGCCTCCATCAAAGCTACCCACTCTTCGATCGTCTTCTTCTCATCGAAGTCCAAGTCTTGAAAATATCTTTCTACCTTCTTTCTTATCTTTCCTCTATCTACTTCATATGGAATTATCTTTCCATCGACTATTTGGTAGGATATGCTGGGTATAAGCCTTGTATCGTATAGGTAGCAGAGATGATACGGTATATCAGCCTCCCAAGCTTTTATCTTTTCTCGTATAGAATTTGGTGTACCTCCTATAGTGAGAGGGTCATCCGCTATAATCTTTGTCATTTCAACCTCCTTGTCTCTAAGCAGGTCATATTTCTTCTCAACTTCAATCCTTGAGACTCCATGCAATCTTAGATTCTCCACTTCTTCAACACTCTCTTTTACGTAACAGTATGGTTTATGTCCAGTCGAATCATAAACTATCTCTACATGGTTATTCTCAATATCCAATAGTTTTAGGTAGGCTTTTCCCTGTCTTCCATCATAGCTACATCCTAGTAAGAAGTAGTTTTTGAGTTGTATGTGATCGTCGAGGATTGTCTGACTCATCCCAGAATATCTATAACTGCCCTACTTATTTCCTTTACAATAATCATGTAGGTAGATACGTAATACAATAGAGAATTCACTAAAAATTGTTGGCTTTAGAGAGCTAAATCTAGGTATCGATAGAGTATTTTAAACCAACATTTTGATAAAATTTTTAAATATCTATTTTCGCAGTTTTACCTTATCGGGAAAATCTTTGATGATGTATGGAAAAATGAGAGAACTCTTCACCACTGGATAGTTGAAAAGATACATATCTTCATTTCTAGAATATCTTTGAGAGTTAATAGATTGTAGGGGCTCGCATACTCCATGATTATTATTCGAGGATTAGTGGACTGGGATTGGCCATTATAGTATAGAATCTACATTTATTATCATTTAAGGATTAGCGTAGGTAACATTCTATAGGGTGGACTCGTAGAGATGGTGATAAGTTAATCGTAATATATTGTATCTTTCGTCTCTCTACAGTGAGTTTGATAGGCGATATCTATAGGAGGATAAGATCGATGTTTGAGGATTCACCTCATAGATTTAGCTGGATAGATGAAAATGTTGCAGGATGTGGAAGACCGGCAAGCTTCAATCAGGTTAAATGGGTTAAAGAAAGAGGAATAACGATGATAATATCTCTTACCGAGTCCCGGCTACCAGAAGAGTGGATAGAACCTTTAAATATAAAATACCTGCACATCCCTATAAAAGACCATACAGCTCCAGAACCCGATACAATTAAAAAGATAGTTGAAGAAGTTATAAAAGAGGTAGATAGTGGAGGTAAAGTTTTAGTACATTGTGCTGCAGGTCTGGGAAGGACTGGGGTTATACTCGCCTCATATCTTTTAGTTAAGAAGAGGGTTCCACCGGAGGAGGGAATAAGGATGGTTAGAGAGATGAGGCCAGGGTCTATTGAGCCACAACAAGAGAGATCGATCTACGAGTTCTACAGAAGGATAGGACAAGAATGATGTCTCCTATAATTTTAGAGCTGTTCAAGTATCTTCTCAGCGGTGCTTTTTCCAACACCTAAAACTCTCGCAATATCATCTAATGTCGCTGTTCTAAGTTTTTCCAGAGAAGTATAGCCAGACCTATACAGTGCCCTCGCTCTGACCCTTCCTATCCCCTTAAGCCTCGTCAAAGGTATCAACTCTTCCCTAACACCATATTTTATCCTCTCACTAAGTCTTTCAAATAGACTGACATAGAGACTGAACCCTCCAACCTTTGAGATCTGCGAAGCAGAGTATGCAATCCACTCGGATGCTTCTCTCAAGGCAAACATATCCCCAGGCTGTATTCCAAACTTGTCATATAATTCAGCTTCTGAAACTTCTTCAATCCAAGCTTCAAGCACCATCGCCAGCCTCACAGCTTCCAGATATTCTTCATATTCTTCATCTTCAGGATCCGGTATCGGTATAACCATCCCCTTTCTCTCTTTTTCTAATCGCTCCTCGAGGATATTTGGGTTCAACTTCTTCATAGGGACTCTGGGAACCTCAGGCGTCGACACGATTAGATGTAATAACCCGAATGTGTTTGGGGATAAATGGTTTCTAGAGATGCTCCTGATTATTATGTTCGCGGTTAATGGATCGATGTATAACTGTGCAACTCTCGCTCCAAGTTTCGTTGCTCGTAGACTCTGTCCATCAACCTCGATGAATCCACTTGATTCTAAAAATCTTATAGTCGACCTGATCTTATCTTTAATTATCGATGAACCATATAGATAACCTAAATATGTTTCTTGGAAGAACTTTAGAAGGCTGGAGATACTATCAACCTCAGCTGAAGATATTATTGCTAAGGTGTGCATCCTCAGATGCTTCTCTGAGGCTAGCCTTGAAGTTATCTTCTCAAGCTCTCCCCTAAGATATTCTTCAAATAGATATTCTTTCTCTTCATCTGTCCTAGAGATCGTAACAGCATATCCAACATCATCATACATCGGTCTACCTGCTCTTCCACAGAACTGTTTATACTCTATTACTGGTATCTTCTGGTATCCGTATCCAGGAACATACCTTTTAACCTCAGTTATCAATACTAGTCTAGCCGGAAGGTTTACCCCGGCTGCAAGGGTTGGAGTGGCCACTACAACCTTTAAGACTCTAGATTTAAAAGCTTCTTCAACTATTCTACGATGATGATATGAGAGTCCAGCATGATGGAATGCTACTCCTACCTCTACAAGCTTAGCTAGATTCTCTGTAAAACTACTCCTCTCTTCCAGTAACAGTTCTGTAGCATGTTCCCTAAGCTTCTCCCTATCTTCCCAGTTTAAAGTGTCAAGCCTCTCTACAAAGGCTTGAGCTATCTTGAATGCATAATCTTCAGCCTTCTTCCTAGTTGAAGCAAAGACCAATGCTTGACCGCCTTCTTCAACAATATTCAACACAGCGTTGACCACTAAATTTTTACTTAATGGTTTTAACTCTTTTATCTCACCATTCTCGAACTCGATTATATTGTCTTTTAAGATACCTTCCCTCAATGGTACAGGTCTCCAATCTAATTGAATAACTTCTGCATCCAGCCATCTTCCAAGATCTTGTGCATTGCTTATAGTTGCGCTGAGACCTATATACTGGGCTCTAGGAATGATTCTCTTAAGTCTCGTTATAACCATCTCAAGCGTTGGACCCCGCTCATTATCACTTATCAAATGTAGCTCATCTAAGATTACAATTGTAACGTCTTTGATCCATGGCGCTCCATGTCTCAGAAGGCTGTCAGCCTTCTCATTTGTAGCGATTATTATATCGAATGCTTTAAGCCAGGGATCTGATGAATCGTAGTCGCCTGTCGAGACGGCCACCCTAAACCCAGTATCCAAACAAAGCACTTCATCTATCTCTACCATTTTTTCAGATGCTAATGCTCTCAAAGGTACTAGGTAAAGTACTTTACCCCCTCTGGAAAGATGTAGTGAGGCGGTTAGTAAAGCTATGAGAGTCTTACCTGAAGCTGTAGGCGTTGATATTATCATGTTTTTACCCTCTAAGATGCCTGCATTTATTGCTTCAACCTGAGGTGGATACAATTTTCTAATATTCTTATTACTTAGATTGTTGATTATGTATCTAGGCAACGGTAAATCTTCAATATTCAATCTTCATCAACCTACTTAATATACTGAGATAAATTATTAAAATCTATATTTTGGCGTTGGACTAAGACCTTCAACATGATTCTGTTATACTAGTCGGTATACTCCAGGTTTAGGCGTGTATAGTTTTCCATCGCTTAGTAGCCTGTTTAAGAGCATCTTGATCTCATGATCCTCGATTCCCTGTTCTCTTAGTGCTTCTCTAAGTTCAGCATCTTCTACATATCCTTTCTTCTCTTGAATCTCTCCAATAATCTTCAAGACTGTGGCGAATTTATCTCTCATACTTTTAGGCTTGCCAGTCAGTATCACATCTATATCCAGTTTCCCTGTCTCAATATCTATCCCAACCTCTGAAAGACTTCTCTTCATCAATTCTATCACATCTAATACATCCTCCTCTGTTACATAATCTCTTAAAGCTGCTCGAGCTCTCGCTTCCGCCATCCTAATCAAAGACTCAAGCTGTCGAGCCGTGATAGTTATAGTTGAAGTCTGCTGGTAAAGATTTCTCATCTGGAGATAGAAGCCTTCTATCAATTTAGCTGCTCTCGGAGTTAGCTCTGGCTGGATTCTCTTCGAGTATGCTATATATTTCCTCAGTATTTCAGGTTTCAAGATTGGTTCTGTGGGAGATACCGATCTACTTTGAAGACTGAGAATATGTGATGCAATCTTTTGATCTTGCTCTGGAATAGGTTCATCTCTTAAAACAAATATTAAGTCGAATCTAGATAGAATGGTGATTGGAAGATTAACGTTGACGGTGAATGATTCGTAAGGGTTATATCTTCCGAGCTCTGGATTAGCGGCTGCAAGTATCGAGGTTCTAGCATTTAGAGTAGCGACTATTCCACCTTTTGCTATACTAACCGTCTGCTGAGCCATCGCCTCATGAATTGCAACCCTATCCTCAGGTCTCATCTTGTCAATCTCATCTATACAGTTATGTACTATGATCCCGTTGGCCACAAAGTTATGGTATACTGGAACATAAAGATCGTAAACATAGCCATCATAATCTTCTCCCCATATATCGACTATCTCATCAAGGAGAAGGTCTCTAGGATTATCGATATCGATCTCTAATCTATCATTACCTTCTCTCAAGTCTTCTACACTTTGTGCTAGTATTAAGGCTGAGGGGTTTGCTCCGACTAGGCCGTTATTATATTTTCTACCTTCATATTTCTCTGAGATCGTTCTCCAAAAACTTGTAGATTCATAACTAGATGAAAGTTTAATCAATGAAATAAGTTTTTCACCGACTTGAAACTCTTCTGCTGTTCTCCATCTTAAAGAGACGCCATCTAAGAGTAGGTGTTCAGGGGTCAACCTTATGGTGTTACCTGACTTCATTATCAAGTTTAAAACTCTCCCTCTATACAACTTTCTTCGTATCAGAGTAGACTTAGCCATAACTACTCTCATACCCTCTAGATCCAAGCATGGTACCTTACATTGGAGAGGTGCCAATTCAACGGGTACACCATTAGCTATGGCTGGAGAGAATCTCACTTGTTCAGCCAATTTTTGAAGGGTAACGATACCTCTGTCAGATATGATTTTAGTCTCAGGGGCTAGACAGCATAGCCCCATATCCGCCAAGACTAATGCACCAGCTTCCAAGATCATGTTCCCACCCTTATCTCTAACGACCGCCGCCGTTAATCCTGCAGCTGTAGATCCTCTCCCCGAAGTGTATATACCTCTAGGAGCTATCTGTGCAGCATATCTTAGTAGTTGGCTCTTTCCCGTTCCAGGATCTCCTACGAGTAGTATATGTATATCGCCTCTAACCTTTACACCATCTGGAAACTGTTTTGTCCTTCCACCGAATAGTAAAAGCATTATAGCTTTCTTTATATGGTTGAGTCCGTATATGGATGGAGCTATACTCTCTATGATTTTCTGATGTATATCTGGTTTGCTGGCCATCTCTCTAAACATCTTCTCTTCTTCAAGTGTTATCTGGAGAGTTTCAGGCTCTTTCCCAGCTGTCTCTATACTTACCGCCTCCAGATACATCTTGGATGTTCTCAGCGGTGCCTCACCAGTCTTTTCTTGTACTGCATACAACACACCGGTGACTATCACTCTATCACCTGGTCTTGCTCTATCAACCAGATCTCCTTTGAGACCTGCCTCGATACTTCTCGGCAGCTGACCCGGGGGAAGATCTTCAGGTTTCTCTTGAATCCCTATAACTTGATAATCATAATATTCGCTCTTCTCTTCTATTAGTTCAAATCTCTGCCTCTTCCCCCTACACTTTATGCTATTACATGATTCGGGGAGTACGAGCCTCTGACCATTCTGAGGTATGGTCTGTTCACTTCCACATACTCTACACTTGAATACTGCTGTTCTAATTATTGGTTTAACGGCTGTAGCTCTAACTATTAAGCCATCTACTGCTATAAGTTTCCTAAGATGGGAGGCTCTGATATCTCTGATCAGTATAACTTCTGGTAGATTGTATATCCTGAGTTTGAATTCTTTAACCTCTCCTGCATAAACTGGATCTTCTATCCTTAATTGGTCCCATGCAGCTTTCTCGAGTAAAGGTATATACTTTAATGGTTCATCTACTATTAAGTGGCTTAACCTTTCATCGAATATCATCAAGTCGCTAAAGTCTAGAGGTATGCTAGTCGATCTCTGTGCAGCAGATCTACCGATTAGAGATCTATATTTCTCTTGTTTAAAGAATTCGGCCATTCTATCCTCGATCTGTGGTATGTTCTCCATCTTCATCCTCCTCCAGATGGAACGATGTATCTTATCCACTCTTCTATTATGTTCTTCAAAACTTTGTATAGGATCT
Organism: Candidatus Caldarchaeales archaeon; assembly: GCA_039630055.1. GTDB lineage: Archaea > Thermoproteota > Nitrososphaeria_A > Caldarchaeales > Wolframiiraptoraceae > Geocrenenecus. Next base: position 11,967 of record JBCNVN010000004.1, read on the forward strand.
CTTCTTCTCTACTTAGATTCTCAACTAGGCTTGGATCAACTCTCTTCGCTGCTAATACCAAGATCTTGTTAACTCTCAGAGAGATTATGTCCATAATTACACTTCTCGAGGCATGGTCGAGTTTAGGATCTTCTCTAATGGATAAATAAAAGAATCTTGGAACTTCTTGAAGTTGCCTTGGATTATTCTTCTCCTTCCACTCTAGTTGGACTAGATTCTTCATATCTATTATTTTTTCTTCAAACTCGACTATTCCTTCTTCATATAGTTTTGAGGCAGCCCATTTAACTATAGATAATATAGTTCCCTTCCTTAGATTCTCGAAAGATTGACCTGGTAAGAAAATCCTCTGTATGTCCCTACTTAAGATTACCTTCTTCTCAGAATTTTCATACTCTAACTCGACAAGCCTAAGGAGTTTCTTAAATTCTTCAACGACTGCCTCTACACCCATCTCCATCTAGGTTTGAAATATTCATAGTCGAATTTATCTGAGAGAGACTTATCTAAAAATGGGGCAGACTCAAGAAATCTCCCAAAACATACATGGAAAAGACATAACAAATTAAAGATTAGCAACTGGGGTTAGATTATAAAGTTAAGCAAAAATACAACCAAGAATTATATTATAGGCGGCGGCCGTCGTCTAGTCTGGAAGGACACTGGCCTTCCGAGAACCATTTTCAAAGAAAGCCAGTGGTCGCGGGTTCAAATCCCGCCGGCCGCATAATCTAATAATAATTTTTATAAATCAAACATGATTTATCACAATATGTATAGAAAGGCGTTATCGGATGTCTGGATCTTACTTTAAAGATGTGGCTAAGATTGATGTACTTCTCATTGGTATAGCCTTAATTATTCAGGCATCGATCGCACTCCACTCTCAATAACCTATTATTGTATGGCTTTTAGGAGCACCTACATGGAGATACCATTCACATCCTACTCCTCTCCGAGTAGAGTAATTATAATAGAAGCAAATCAAGAACTGGAGAAAGTGAGAGTACTTGATAATAGTTCAAATATTCTCTGCTTATTCGATAAGATACCAAGGAACTCGGAAGAGATTTGTAATGTGAAAGAATATGAGGTATATCTAGTTCAGTATAACGGACTTAAGGATGCTGTTGAGTGTATGAAGCCGGAAATAATCGAGCCGAGACCGATCGACTAAGATAAGTAGATCTCCAAGATAATCTATTCATTCAAGATGAAGTTTCTAGATCACGACTACCCATAGTAGATATAATATATTTAAATATTATCGATAACGATATCGAGATCGATACTATTGAACCTACAGTATCGTCTTAATAGACACTGGATGAAGCATATGGCTATCGTGCCAAAAGGTCTTCTAAGATATTACGTACTCGAACTCATATCTAAAAAACCAATCTCAGGCTCTGAGATAATGAATGAGATTGAAGAGGCGAGCGGAGGCTTGTGGAGACCAAGCCCTGGATCTATCTATCCATTACTTGAATGGTTGAGAGATAGAGGATGCATTAAGGAAGCTACAGTTAGAGAAACTGGTATAAAAAAGTATGTATTGACTTATAAGGGTAGGAAGCTTTTAGAAGAGCAGAGAGAGATAAAGAATACTCTGAAGAAGTCTTGGAAATTCTTTGCCCCACACTTTCTAAACTTGTTCTATGTCGGAGATGTTAGTGATGAAAAACGTGAATTGATCAGAAGTGTCAAATACTTCATGCAATCATTTGTAGATTTGGAGGATAAGATATTGGAGAAAAATTATAAAGATTGTATAGAAGATGTTGTAAAGATTCTGAAGAATGCAGCCGAGGAGCTTAATGAAGTAAGGAGGAGACTTGAGAAGGTGGGATAGATGAAGAATGATGTGATAATCGTTGAGGGTTTGACCAAGATCTTCGACAGAAACTTTGTTGCTGTAGATCACATTAACTTTACCGTTAAAGAGATGGAGATATTCGGATTATTAGGACCTAACGGTGCAGGTAAAACGACCACGATCAATATGTTGACAACCGTCTTGAAGCCTACGGAGGGTAGAGCATCTATACTTGGATATGATGTAGTCAAACAAGCTAATATAGTTAGGAGGCTTGTAGGGGTGGTCCCACAAGATTACACGGCTGATGAAGACTTGACAGGATACGAGAACATCATCTTATGCGGTGACCTTTATGGAATACCAAGAGAAGTATCTGAGAAGGTTGCTATCGAACTTTTAGAATTTTTAGAGCTATCGAAGTTTAAAGACAAGAAGGTAGAGACCTATTCTGGAGGTATGAGGAGGAGGCTTGAACTAGCATGTGGTTTAATAAATAGACCGAAAGTATTATTTTTAGATGAGCCGACGCTAGGTCTAGACGTTCAGACTAGGGCCGCCATATGGAGTTATATCAAGAAGTTGAGAGAAGAATATAATATGACTATCCTCATGACGACTCATTATATGGAGGAGGCAGATAACCTATGTGATAGAATAGCCATAATAGACCATGGAAAGATTGTGATCGTCGGATCACCGGAAGAATTAAAGAATAGTATTGGAAGCGATGTTATAGAAGTTGTGGTCAAAGAGAGACAGGATATTACGAATCTAATTCAGACAATAGATTATGTAAAAGACGTAAATAGGATAAGTGATTCATCATACTTGATTAGATTAGAGAATGGGGAGAGCATAGCACCTTCGATCATTGAGACGATTAGGAATAATGGATATCATATATTAAAGTTATCCTTTAGGAAGCCTACTCTAGACGAGGTCTTTCTAACCTATACTGGTAAGACTCTGAGAGATGTAACAGAGGGTAGAGAATTTCACATGGCCCGTAGGATCCTCTTAAGGAGGGCTAGAAGATGAAGATCGAAACAACATATCAATCGGGTTTCAAGATAATGCTTCAAGGACTCTTTGCATTGTTGGGTAGAGAACTTAAGAAATGGGTGAAGGAACCGATAATACTACTTATGGCTATAATACAGCCTGTAATGTGGATGGTCTTATTTGGGAAATCTATGAATCTGGGAGCCATCTTTTCGACAAATGCTTTAAAGAATCTCAAAGTTCCAGACATAACTATACCGGGGAACTTGGTAAACCCATCAGTAGATGGATTGATAGTCATTCCAGGATCGGTTCTCTCAGAAAATCTCCGTAATGTCTTCTCAAGTATCGGTATACAAGCTATGGAGAACGTTTTCGGGATCTCAGATTATTTCAGTTACCTAGCGATCGGTATGATGTCGATGATAACGATATTTACATCAACCTTCGCAGGAATGTCTATAGTCTGGGATAGAAGACTTGGGTTTCTCTATAAGGTTCTAAGTACCCCTGTTCCCAGGTCTGCCATAATACTTTCAAAAGTCTTGAATGCTGCCCTCAGGTCTATCTTCCAATCAACCATCATCCTCACTCTAGCGATTATATTAGGGGTAAGATTTAGTCCTACATTTAGCTTAGTAAACTTATTAGGGATCTATTTTGCAATCTTTCTCTTCTCTGTAGGGTTATCTTCTCTATTCATAGCTTTTGCATTGAGATCTACTAGACATGAAACTCAGATCGCTATAGTTAACTTGGTAACGATGCCGCTTATGTTCACTAGTAACACGTTTTTCCCCATATCTATAATGCCGGACTGGCTTCAAGCAGTAGCAAAAATAAATCCAGTCAGCTATATGACAGATGCTCTACGTCAACTTACAGTCTACCAGATAGACGTATCCATGCTACTCCTCGACTTAATTTATCTAACATTATTTGCGATCTCTCTTTCCTTACTAGGGATCACCTTAGCATGGAAATATCTCGTAAAATAGAAATTTGAATAACCGTTAAAAATTCTCATCTTTGAGTTTATTTTATATCTTCAAATAATTCGTGGAACAAGATTACGTTATTCTATTGTATTCTGGCTGGTGAGGAGGTTTCGGTCAAAGAAAATAATCCATCCTTAATAATAGGTTGCACGATATAGTGATAATGTTTATATCTTCAATACTTTGGTAAAAAGGTTGTGATAAAAGTGAAGGCTGGAACTCCTATTCTCGAAGTGAGAGGAATAACGAAAAGATTTCCTGGAGGTGTTGTAGCTTTAGACCATGTAGATATCGAGATAAGGGCAGGTGAGATTCATGCTATTCTAGGCGAGAATGGTGCTGGAAAAACTACCTTGATGAATATCTTGTTCGGAGTTCTACAACCCGATGAAGGAGAGATCTACGTTAATGGAAAAAAGGTCAGGTTTAAGTCTCCACTGGATGCCATGAATGTGGGAATAGGGATGGTTCATCAGTTCAGAAAGCTGATCCCAGCTCACACTGTAATTGAGAATATAATTCTTGGACATCCAAAGACGAAAAGCATCATCAACATGAAGAAGGCTAGGGATGAAGTTGAAGAACTATGTAAAAAATATGGTTTCAAAGTAGATCTTGATGCAAGAGTCTGGCAATTATCTGCTGGTGAGCAACAGGTGGTAGAGATATTGAGAGCACTTTATCGTGGTTCAAGAATACTTATCCTTGATGAGCCGACCTCTGTGCTAACCCCTCTAGAAATTGATGCTTTCTTGAACTCTCTGAAAGCCATGTCTAAGGAAGAGATCGCAACTATTCCATTCGTAACCCACAAGTTGCCTGAGGTATTCGCTGTAAGCGATAAGATCACGGTATTGAGGAGGGGAAAGGTCATTAAACATATTGAGACTAAGGATGCTACGATGAAAACTTTAGCAGAGTATATGGTTGGAAGAGAAGTACTATTCAAATTGGAGAAGCCGAGAGTAAGAATAGGAGAAGAAGTATTGAGAGTTGAGAAGCTTTCAGCTCTGAGTGATAAGGGGATTCCAGCTATCAAGGATGTATCATTCTCTATAAGGGAAGGAGAGATATTTGGGATCGCGGGCGTCAGTGGTAATGGTCAACAAGAATTGGCCGAAGTCATAGCTGGTCTCCGAAAACCAATCCAAGGAAGGGTTATATTCCGAGGTCAAGACATCACTAATGCATCTGTCTTGGATCGTATGAAGATGGGGATAGGATATATCCCGCCAGAACGTTTAGGAGTCGGAGTTATTGGAAGTTTTTCACTAGCTGATAATATCTTGATGAGCATCTATTTCGATAGCGAATTTTCCAGATTGGGTTTCTTAAAATATAGAGAAATAAGGAGATATGCTGAAAAGATCATCTCCGAGTATGAAATAGTGGCCCCAAGCATTTATACAAAAGCTGCACATCTATCGGGAGGAAATCTTCAAAGACTGATCTTGGGCAGAGTCATTCCTAGAACTTTGAAACTTCTAATTGCTAACTCGCCTACCGTCGGTCTAGATATAGCTGCAACAGAAGATGTTAGAAGGAGGTTACTAGCATGTAAAGAAAAGGGCATGAGCATCCTCTTGATCTCTGAAGATCTAGAAGAGGTTTTAGAGTTGAGCGATAGAGTTGCGCCAATATATGAGGGAAGGTTTGTTAAGGTTCTTTCAGCTGAGGAGGCTAGAAAAGAAGAGGTGGGAGCGATGATGGCGGGCGCTCTTTCAGGAGGTGGATAGATGGTCTCTATACAGATTACAAAATTGAAACGTGAAAGAATAGTAGTATTGACAGGTAGAGAAGCTGTCTTAATATCTATTTCTTCGCTTATTGTAGCTTTCATCATATTTAGTGGCTTCTTACTATTCGAGGGTGCTATGCCGACTGAAGCATATGGAAACATATTCGCATTTGCTTTCGATCCCAAGCTTGGGCTATCTACAACCCTCCACAGAGGATTCTTCATACTCTTCTCAACCTTAGCCTTTATAATCCCGATGTCAGCGGGGCTCTGGAATATTGGAATGGAAGGACAATTCTATCTTGGAACTATTGGAGCTTTCGCAGTCGCTTATAGTCTACCCAACCTCCACCCTGCACTTCTAATTTCATTGATGTTAATTGTAGGAGCGGTTTTCGGAGCGGGGTATGGTGCACTAGCAGGTTTCTTGAAAGGAAAGTTGAATGTAAATGAAGTCGTAGCAACTTTGATGTTAAATAATATAGCCTTCTGGCTAGTCTACTTATTGACGGTTGGAGGTCCTTGGGCAGGTATTGCTGAATCGACTAGCCGTCCTCTTCCAGCCTCTGCCCATGCACCAGTAATCTGGAATACGACTTTCACAGGATTCCTCGTAATCGGAATAGCTATACTACTCTATATCTTCCTAAAGTATTCTTCTATCGGATACCAGATCCGTGTTCTAGGGAATAGCCCAGTTGCAGCTAAACATATTGGAATAAGTGCTCCTAGATTATCGGTTCTAGTGATGGCGGTTGGTGGAGCGATAGCTGGACTCTCAGGATACCATATGTGGGCTGGAGATCCTGCCTTCTACATGATACCGAGGCCAGAGGCCTACAAAGCTATCGGCGACCTCACATACTGGGGGATACTGATAGGATTAGTCTGTCTACTCAATCCCCTCGCAGCGATCCCATTCTCGATATTCATCGGCTCGATCTTGATAGGATCCACTGTCTTGGTTAGACGTCTACGTCTACCCTTCGGTCTAGACGTCCTATTTCTAGGAATTATCTCTCTAACGTTTGTGGCCTTCCAATTCTTCCACAACTATAGAATTAGAAGGGTGAAGAGGGTGTAAAATATGTGGCCATTTATAGTTAGATCGCTTGAGGTGGCCACGATTCTTCTACTTGCATCCATCGGAGAACTTTTAACTCAAAGATCGGGCGTTATCAATGTCGGTATAGAAGGATTGATGCTACTAGGAGCAGCCTCTGGATTTCTAGCGGCCATAATTTGGGGCATTATCCCAGGATACCTAATAGGACTTCTTGTCGGAGCCTTATTCGGTCTACTTCACGCAATCTTCTCGATAACTCTGAGGGTAAACCAAGTGGTAAGCGGGATGGGTGTATGGCTCTTCGCCATGGGTTTCGTAACCTATTGGGCGGATAGATACTCTGGTCCACTACCGCCAGGGGTTGTTTCTATCCGTATCTACGGACTCTCACCGATATTCTTCATCGCTATCGCAATAGTCTTTATCATCTGGTTCATACTAACTAAAACCCACCTAGGGCTGAAGATAAGGTCTACCGGTGAGAATCCATTCGCAGCCGAGGTATCTGGAGTAAAAGTGATAAGAATAAGATACATGTGTACGATTATTGGTGGAGCGTTATCAGGCCTCGCGGGAGCATTTCTATCTCTAACCTATCTAGGAGTTTGGAGTCATCTCCCAACAAAAGGGTTAGGATGGATCGCATTTGCTCTCGTTATGTTCTCCCTATGGAGACCCTCAATACTTTCAGGCGGGGCCATACTCTTCGGCTTCGTATGGCAGTTCGCTATCTCACCTGAGACAATATATGCTGGGATACCGGCTCCTCTCCCGATACTAAGGATGCTTCCATTCATCATTACAATAATACTTTTGATCATAATATCTTCAGAGAGATTTAGGAGAAGATGGTGGCTGGCTAAACCAGAAGCATTAGGTGTACCATATATAAAAGAATAGGAAACTATTCCATAAATACATTAATTTATCTTCTTTAAATAATTCAACATCAGGAAGTTTATAAAATTATAAAATAAAAAATAGAAGATATGAGAAGATATTCTACTTGACGAGTACTATACCATCTAGCTGGAAGTTGAGCTTTCCGAGAAGCCAATCATCTGTCGGCATAACTCCCGCCGGCTTAACAACTGTACCTTTTGGTGGTACATCTAAACCTAGCTCAGGTATCGGCAGCCCTTCCCCACTACTGACTAGAGCATGTTCTGAGAATGGATCCCATGCACCGATAAGCATCTGCGTCCTCCTCGTCTCGATCATCTTCAATATATTCTCAGGGATCAAACGTTTGGCCTTCGGGCTTATGGCTTCAAGACCTATCTTGTTATCATTCTGAAGATCAACGGCAGGTAAGATCGTTTGTCCTGGGACAAATGGATTATCGGGTGGGAGAGAGATGTGATGATTCATTCCTAAGAAGATTAGTCTATCAGGATGCTTTGTACCTGCTAGATACTCCTTCAATATATGATAGAATAATACCTCCCATCTCGTATCAAATGAGACTGCTACTGTATCGGTAGTTCCCCAACCATAAAGCCCAACTATATCAGAGTCTTTTCCAACGAACCATATCTTTCTTTCTTCAGCAACTTTGAGGGGTTCGACAGAGTCTGTGTAATGTGTGAGAACGTCGACTCCGAGATCAACCAATGCATGTGAGACCTCTCTCTCCTTCGGTGGATCATACCACTCTCCAACGTATTTGATGTAAAGGGTAGCATCTGGATTAGCATCTTTTATCCCGAGATTGAATGCCGCCATTCTTCTCCAATTCTGGACGCATGCTGGACCTACTGCAATTCCAATCTTGTTACTCTCAGTTATCGCTCCCGCAATCAATCCTTCTAGATACATTGCTTGATATTGTCTTATGAAGACTCTCAAGAAATTCCTTTGAGATGATATATCGCTTCCCACTATTCCGAGGAAATATACATCTGGATATTCTGGAGCTACTCTATGGAAAGATGGGACTGCTGCAGGCTCCCAGCTACCGAAAATAATGTTTGCTCCACCTACTGCTATCAAATCTTTAGCGGAAGAGATCGGGTCCTTACCCTTCAATACAACGCCTTCATCATATATATAATCAAACCATGGATAAAGTGTCTTCAACCTTTCTACTGCCTTTATCTGTCTACCATCCCATGTCGAACCCTCTATATACCCACCTAGAACCATGCCCATGACAACCTTTAACCCCTTTGGAACCTCAGTTATCTTAGTCTCAGTACGCGTAACAGTACTAGTTACTGTAGTTGGTACAGTTACCGTAGTCGGTACAGTTACTGTGGCAGCGCCTACTGTGACTGTTCTTGTCTCCGTAAGAGTAGCAGGCGCCGCGGCGGTACTCCCTGCATAGTATCCTCCGACTCCTGCTACTATACCGGCGACGACTACTCCTGCAGCAACTTTTCCAGCTGTTGAGATAGCTTTCCTACGGGAAAGTTTTCTTAGTAATATTCTATCATCGCCTTCCTTCATGACCTTTATTAAAGATGATGGGTAATATAAACGTTAACCATACATATTGTGATTTTTTCCCCTAGAAAACCCTTTCTTTAAACTCTATCTCTAACATGTCTATAGTTATGGAGTTAGAATTAGTAAGATGCAAAGATAATAAATACAGTTTTAGATACTATAAAGAGACCTGAAGATACAGGCTTTATCTTAGAAATAATTATTTTTATATTAATTTCATGGTATTTTGGAAGCTAGAAGTTTACTTTTCGTTTGCGAAAGCTACTATTCTAGCAAAGGCAGATTCGCCATCTTGGAACTTGAATGGGAAGGCTCCTATTATACATCTTCTATTGACTACTTTGCTTATCTCTCCACCCAGGTTCTCAGCATGTAGCACCATGTCAGGGAAAAGTTCAAGATGCATCAACTGGTAGTTCTTAGGCCATGGCAGTACCTCATCTATCTTCTTCCCCCACTTCTTCTCAGCTTCAGCCACCAGGTCAGGCCTAGCTCTCCTGATAACTGTGTTGAGAGGATGGTCTGCAGACATTGCATCTACACCTATCCATTTTATCTTCATATCTATACACCATCTTGCAAAGCTCTCATCGGGACCTGGATGCTTCACCATATATCTAACTTCATCTGGCTCTGTTCCACACCAAGCATACTTATGATATCCAGTATGTATTATGAGAATATCTCCCTTTTTGACCTCTATGCCTCCTTCTTTGGCAGCCTTCTTTATGGTCTCCGATGTATAGATATCGTAGTCTCCTACGTAAGGAGATATATCTACTATTACTCCTTCTCCTACGAGATAGTCTTCGAGGGGGAGGCTTGCTATATCTTTTCCACCCGTTACGAAGTGCATTTGGCTATCGAAGTGAGTCCCAAAGTGTAGTGAGGTCTCTATATATTGTGCGTTTACACCATGTTCTCCAAGCGTCTTTATCCAGTAGACCTTCATAGGTGGATACCACATGAAGGGTGGTTGCTTCCAGCTCGTCGGTTGAGATAAGTCGTAAATCCTAACCCTGCTCCAATCTACTATCTTACTCCAATCCAAAACCATTCGAGATCACAAAATACTTTACACTCTACATAATATAAATCTATTTTTTATACAGATAGAATAAAGTAGAAATAGTGAAGACAGGGTAAGTTATGTGAATCTCACATGTTGAGATTTGATTAAACTTAAAATCAACGATGAGTTTTATTAAAACATGAAGTTTGAAGGTAAACTAAATTTGAGATCTCGGAGAGAGGATGTCTGGAACTTTATATCAGAACCTGCTAAAGTTATTGAATGTGTCCCAGGCGTCGAAGAATACTCTCTCTCTGAAGGTAAGAGGATAACAGCAAGAGTTAAAGTATCTATCGGATTTATTAAAGGAACTTTCCATACCTCTAGCAGTGTAGTTGAAGAAGACCATAGTAACTATACCGCCAAGTTGAAATTAGGTGGTTCAGGTGCAGGAAGCGGTTTTGATGCTTTAGTAGACATAAAGCTAAACGATATAGATGGTGGTACTGAGATGGTCTGGAAGGCTGATGTAAATGTTTCAGGACCACTAGGAAGCTTAGCTAAACCTATGCTAGAAGGTTATGTAAAAAAGCTTGTAGATCAGCTTTTCGACTGTATTAAACAGAGAGTTGTAAGCTCAAGTATTTAAGAAATAGATTTAAGTAAGGCTAGGTTTTTATCACGATGCAGGAGGAGAAAAAAATTGTCCTACAAGTATATTGGAAAACCCATTCCCCCTCAAGATGCATTCTATAAAGTTACTGGAACCGCCCAATATACTCTAGATATAGACCTTCCAGGAATGCTTTATTCTAAACTAGTTACCAGCACCGTACCCCATGCGAAGATAAAGAGGATTGATATAAGTAAGGCTGAAAAAGTTCCAGGAGTAGTCAAAGTCGTAGTAGGAAGAGATTTCCCTTACAGAGTTGGGATGTATGCTGGAGATAGAGATCTTCTAGCGATTGATAAGGTTAGATGGGTTGGCCACCCAGTAGCAGCCGTTATTGCAGAAGATCTAGAGGCTGCCGAGAAAGCAATAGATCTTGTTGATGTAGAATATGAAGAGCTGCCAGCAGTATTCGATCCATTAGAAGCTCTTAGACCTGATGCACCTTTAATCCATGAGAAGATGGAAGAATATAGACATTCTCCTGCGTTTAGACCCATACCTGGAACGAATATTGCAAATAAGTTCACGTTAGTTAAAGGTGATGTGGAGAAGGGTTTCAGAGAAGCGGACATAGTAATCGAGGGACAATTTTACATACCTCATGTAAGTCATTCATACATGGAGGTTCAAAACGTTATTGCACATTATCATTTAGACGGAACCATAGAGATATGGACAAGCTGGCAGAATGTTGCTCCTATCAGGCAGATCATGGCCCTATCTCTAGGAATACCACACAACAAGATTATAGTTAGGATCCCTTATGTTGGAGGAGGGTTTGGAGGTAAAGCTGGTCTAGGATGGGAAGCTCTAGTGGCCATACTCTCTAAAGAGGCTGGATACAGACCTGTAAAACTTATCTTATCAAGAAGAGAACAGTTTACATCAGCTGCAGTTAGAGAAGGATTCTACGGATTTGCTAAAGCTGGATTCAAGAAAGATGGCAAGTTTATCGCTTACGATGTTAAATTCATATTAGATGCTGGAGCATACGGAGACTACACTGTTAACGTTGGTAGAGCAGTCGGCTACTCTGCTGATGGAAGCTACGAGATACCTAACATCAAAGTTGAATCTCTAACTGTTTACACGAATAAGATACCTACAACAGCTCTAAGAGGCTTTGGGTACCCTGAAAGCCACTGGGTTCTCGAACAGATTATGGATAGAGCAGCACAGAAGATCGGCTTGGATCCTGCAGAGATCAGGAGGATCAATCTAGTCAAGCCAGGTGTATCGGAGACGTGTACAGGTGAGAGGCTTAGAGAAGATGTTGGAGATCCTCAGAAAGTATTACAAACTTTACTAGAGGGGATAGAATGGGATAAGCCGATCGAAAGTCTGAAAGAACCATGGAGGATAAGGTCTAAAGGTTTAGCCCTATTCGTTAAAGGTCCAGCTCAGCCTCCGAATGCTTCCGCCTCGGCCATCTTAAAGTTTAATGAAGATGCTAGCGTAGACCTATTAGTCTCTACCGGTAACTTTGGGCAGGGAACTGTAACCGCTTTGATCCAGATCGTTGCAGAAGAGTTTGGACTACCATTAGAGAAGGTGAGGGTAGATTATATTAGAGATACCCATAAATCGGCTTATACTTGGCAGACTGTGGGAAGTAGAGGATTGTTCACAGATGGCATAGCTGTCTTGAGAGCTGTTGAAGATGCTAAGAAACAGATATTCAAAGTGGCCTCTGAAGTCTTGAGGTGTCCAGAAGAACATCTTGAACTTGTAGATGGAGAAGTAAGAGTAAAGGGGAGACCATGGGAGAGGATACCTCTAAAAGATATAGTGATGGGCTATACTTATCCTAACGGCAACTCTATTGGAGGTCCGGTAATAGGTAGAGGCGTATTCATGTCCACCCATACCACATATCTCGATCCTGAAACAGGACAAGGAAATCCGACGATATTCCATACTTTTGGAGGTACAGCAGTAGAGGTTGAAATAAACTTGCTCACAGGAGAAGTCGAGGTGTTAAAGGCGGTACAGGTACTCGACCTGGGAAGAGTGATTAACCCACTACTAGTCAAACAACAGGTAAATGGAGGACTTCTAATGGGTTTAAGCATAGGATTATATGAGCAGATAAAATTCGATGAGAGAGGATGGGTTATAAATCCCAACTTTACAAATTACTACCTAGTAAGAATAAAGGATATTCCTAGAGAAGTTATTAGAAAGTTTATTGAAACACCCCAGCTGGACGGTCCATATGGGGCGAGAGGGATCGGTGAGTTAACAATGATAGGGGTTGCTCCTGCTATAGCGAATGCAATATTTAGAGCAACAGGTGTAAAAATAGATCGGCTTCCATTAAATCCGGAAAATGTTTGGAAGGCTCTCAATGAGCAGAGACCCGACCTAGTTAGTGAAGCTATGAATAAGTTTCTAAAATTGGAAGAGAAGGTAGAGGTGAGAATTTGAGCTTCGGTTCTCCATACTTTACTCTACCGGAGTTTACCTATCATAAACCGAAGACTCTCAGTGAGGTCCTTGAGCTATTAGAGAGATATGGTGATGAAGCAAAGATCTTAGCTGGTGGAGTAGGCTTAATACCGTTTATGAAAGAAAGGCTTATCTCCCCTACACATGTCATAGATATAAAAGAGATATCTGAGTTGAAAAAACTTGAATATAGAAGAGGGGAAGGATTAACTATTGGCGCCACTATCACATTCTCAGAGCTAGAATCATATCAGATAGTTAGGGAGAAGTACAAAGCTTTGTATCAAGCGGTAAAAATAGCTTCAGACAGTATAATAAGAAATAGAGCTACATTGGTAGGAAATATATGCGAGGCTATACCATGGGTTGATGGCCCACCTCCATTAATAGCCTATGATGCTGAAGTCGAGATTAGAAGCTTGGATAAGGTTAGAAGAGTGTTAGTCGCAGACTTCATTAAAGGCCCAGTAGAGACCGATCTAAAACCTGGAGAGATCGTTACCTCTATAAAGATACCTGATATACCTGATGATGCAAGAAGTGGATTCATAAAATTTAACACAGGATCGGAGTTCGCTCTAGCAACTATCTCTGCTTATTTGGTGATGAAGAAGGAGAAGAGAGATGTGAGGCTAGTCTATGGAGCCATCTCTACTAAACCTATAAGAGCTTTTGAAGCTGAGAAAATCCTTCAAGGCGAAGACGACATAAGAAATCTTATACGTTTAGCAGCTGTAAAGGCTTCTGAGGAGGTTGAAGTCGTCTCAGACGTACTGGCTTCTGAAGAATATAGAAGACATCTCGTCAAAGTACTTACCATGAAGATTTTGATGGATTTGGTGGAGGATGATTAAGGATGGTTCGAAGAATAAATCTAAAAGTAAATGGATATAGAAGAAGCGTTGAAGTAAAAGATAATGAACTGCTTCTAGATGTATTAAGAGATAAACTGAAGATAAAGGGTTTGAAGCCAGCTTGCTGGCGTGGTGAATGCGGTCTATGCACAGTTATACTGAATGGAAAACTTGTAAAGTCTTGTCTTGTTCTTGCTGTTGAGGTTGATGGTTCTGAGATTGTTACCGTTGAGGGTTTGGCTAGGGATGGTGAGCTAACACCATTACAGAGAGCATTCATAGAGCATGGAGCACTACAATGCGGATTCTGTACACCAGCGTTCGTCCTCGCCTCCCATCAACTGCTACTCGAAAATCCCGATCCATCCGATGAAGAGATAAAAGAGAGATTAAGCGGAATACTCTGTAGATGCGGTACATATTATGAGATTATAGAGGCGATTAAGAGTGCATCAAAGTATTATCGAAAAGATGTTACTGATCGGTCATAAGATCTTATCCAATTTTTCTTTTAATTTCTTCTCTAGACTTGGAGGCGGCTGCCAATTTACTTGGACCACTCTTACCCCCTGGTCTCTTAGAGAGAGATAGAATATCTCTAAACCAATGTTTACTGCTTTAATCTCTCCCTTAAATAGATTTAATATTTTCTCACTCATCTTTTATCCCCCTATACTTCTATGAACTCTCTGAAAACCCTCTTCAACTTTTCATCAGATATCCTACAATGTTTTGCTATTATAGCCGATGTAAAAGCCATCAAGGCATTCGTTGGAAAGACCAGTACACCCAAATTCTTCAACTTCTCTTCTTGTACCATTGAGTTCTGAGGATCTGCCTCTGTACCACACACATGTCCTAGAATAACTATCTGCCTAGAGTCTTTCTCAGCTATCTTCCTAGCCTCAATTATAGAGTCCTGCATTGCTCCAACTGGGTCTGGATGAGCACCATAACCTAGAACAAAGTCTAAGGTTATTACTGCAACTTCAGGATCTTTCGCCTCTTCTATCAATCTTATCTTTCTTATTGTTGGGTCGATCATCGGATGGGGTCTACCGGCTGTAAACTCTTCCTCACCAAGATCTACTACTGTGTGCATTCGGCTCTTGTAAGAGTCTTCTAGCTTATACTTTAAGTCTAGAGGAGCATTACTGTATACATCTTTACCTATAAGTTCACGATATATTAGAAGCGATTCATACATTAGTGTTCCTCCAGTGTAGAGTGCTCTCAAATATCTCTGATCTGCTTTCAAATTCTTTGAAAGGTTTCTACAGAGTTTCTTTAACTCGGATAGCTTTAGAGAGATCTTTGATCTAGCTTCTCTGTATTTCTCTGGACTGTTCATTTTGACCATGTCTAATACTGCTAATTGGAGGCTTCTAACTGAATGTATCCTTTTAGCTAATTTCTTTGGAGGAATATACTTTCTAGTCCCCAGGAAACATAAGACGAATGGTTTCCTAGTCTCTCCCTCAATAAATTGGATGATCTTCTTTAGTACAGAAGAATCTGGAGGCTTTGAAATAACCATTATAGATTTTGTATCTTCATCTGCTTCGAGAGCCTTAATACAATCTATAGTCATTATTCCTCCCACTGCCTCCTTTACATCATTTCCACCTACACCGAGACCTTGTGAGATCCCTAGACCAACCTTATCTAAGAGCACGCTAACTTCTTGAAGTCCGGTTCCGGCTGCTGCAACCACACCGATAGGACCAGTTCTAACTTTGTTAGCGAAGGCTATGGCTTTACCGTTTATGATCGATGTTCCCGCTCCAGGTCCTAGAACCAGTAAGCCTCTCTCACTAGCATACTTCTTTAATTCTACTTCATCTTCTATTGGAACATGGTCACTAAACAGATGAATATGTATATTTTTCTCAAGTATTTTTAGGGCTAATTCTTTAACGTACTGACCAGGTATAGAGATTACTGCTAGATTGACGTCTGGCATGTCTTCCAATGCGGAATCAAGAGAAAAGTATGTCTTCTCTATAGATGGTTGGAGGCTGATAGAGGGCTTAGTCAACATGTCTTCTATATTTGAGATTATATTTGGAAGGAGGTTTTCATCTCTCGCTTTAATGGCTAATACTAGATCGTTAGGTGTGGCCGCTCTCCCCTCATCTGTTAGAAGACCCAACCTTTCCAAGATTTCCTTGTTTGTGCTAGTCCCCATTACTAGAGCTGCATCAACCACTCCATCTATCTTCTTAACCTCTTCAGATAACTGCATCAGCTGCAATGAATCTCTGAAGAAATTCTCCTTAACTACATTCTTTACGACATCCATGATCAATCGTCTTAGATTGGATTACGCTATGGAATAAATATTTCTAAGACATAGTCTTAATTCAGATCCCATTTACATGAGATATAAAGTCTTTTAACTCTAGAAGAATGATGAGGGCCTATCCTCCACCTATGATCTCTACCAAGTCTATTACGTCAATCGATATACTGTCATTCTCTCTGAGCGGTGTCTCAACCCCCTTCAAAAGCTTGATACTATGCCCATTAACCAAGACCATTAAATTATCCCTCAACCTACCTTCATGATACAATGTCTTCGTAAAATCTTCTCCCAAGATTCTTGAAATATCTTCTATCAGCTCTCTAACATTTTTGGGGGTCTTGTCCAGTATGATCTCATCCCGGTTAGCAATCTCTTTTAATCTAGAGTATAATCTAACTCTAATACCCATCTCATATTTTTGATATAGATGACCAGCATAAATATTTTCTATCGCTACTATGAAAGACCTGTAATTAGGTTTATCAGCTTCTCGGTAAGACATGTATTCTTTACATAGTCTAGGAAGGATGATAAGCCGGTCAATACTCCTAAAGTTATATCTAAACCAGAAGTATGTCCTCTTCTCGCAAGATTGAGGATCGAGTCTATAAAAACTCCTTCATCTCTTGAAGCTATAGAATACAGTAATTGATGTAAGTGCTCATCATAAAAACCATCTTCTGCATATTTTAAAAACATTGCACTCTCCCAACTAGTATGGCTAAAGAGAAATTCATCATCTAGCATTATCTTGGGAATTTGGAATTCTTCACCTATTATATTTAAGAAGCTGATGAATCCGATCAAGAAATCATCGCCTGAGGGTGTGAATCCACCACCTACACCGATGAGATCCCTATAATTTTCAACTTTCCTTAATGGTTCCAAGTCTCCCCTCGAAAATGGATAGACTACTTCTATCAAGAATCTTCTCAACTGCTCTATCTCTAAGATAGGTATAATGCTAGAAGGTATCGAGTAAAGGATGATTATAGTGTTCAATCCTTTAATAAACATTTTCTCGTATATCTTCTCTCGGAGATCGTCTAGATGATTGATATTTCCAATCGGTAGAGATGAGTATCGCTGAGCATTCCTTAAATCGATCTCGATTCTTCCAATCCTAATTTTACTCTCTTCAATATCAATACGATCTCGTAGTTCGATTTGTAGGTAGAATGGTGTTTCGAGAGTTTTTTGAGAAATGTTTATGGTGTATGGAGACCGGACATTCTTCTGTGTTATTATTATCATATCTCTACATACTTTAACGTATATCGTATTAGCGAATATATGATGGATTGAAAACTCACCATAATAATTATCTAAAATCTCTATAGCCTTCTCTCCAATACTTGATGCATATAATTTATATCCCATACTCATCTACATATGCTTCGAACGCGCTCTTGAATACTTCGAATGGAAAGGAAACTATGCCCGCGCCTATCTGGCCTACCCCTGCCTCCTTATGAGCTATACCTGTATTGATTGTAGGGACTATCCCAGTCTTTAAAATCTTTCTGATATCTATTCCAGTAGGGGTTCCCTGAAAGTTCAGGTAAGGTATCTGGAAATACTTATGCTTAGTATAAGTAATCTCATACATCTTATTTGTTATCTCGATAGCCATCTGGACGCTTCCACCTACCCATGAGACGATCGCTGGAGCTGCTGCCATAGCAAATCCTCCGAACCCCGCGGTCTCGGTGATCGAGCTGTCCCCTAAGTCAGGGTTAGCATCTGACTCTGAGTATCCTGGAAACCATACTCCCTTAGGGATTGGAGCAGGAGAGGTGAACCATCTACTACCTAACCCACTAACCCATATCCCAGTCTCGGTTCCATTTCTAGACATAACCGTTACTATTGTGCTATACTTGATGTTGTGAGCGGTTAAAGTCATCGCCTTCGCAGCCGCCATCCCCAAGTTCAAAGTTGTAAAATTGTTTCCAGCTAGGAAACTGTATACTTCTCTTATCGTCTGTATGTTGAATCCTGTGTTGATCATGTATGGGGTCATCTCTTTTAAGAGGAGGGCCGTGGCCGCGTTGTACCTATTATGGCAGTCATCACCCATCTGTAATGCTTGCGTTATGATGCTCTTCAAAGATACTCCACCTTTATCTTTTACTATCTCTCTTATCGTTGCTTGGAGGAGGGGTGCAACAGTCGACTCAATCCATCTAAGCCTATCTATTACATCACTACTATAAGCTCCATATCTTAGAACTTTCCCTATCCCTTCATTAAAATTGGTATATGTTCTATTCCCATATTTTTTATCATATACTTCGTATATAGGCATTCTTGGAGATATGATCCCTGACATTGGTCCGACAGCATAGTGAATATGAGTAGGTTCTAGAGTGACTTGACCAGATTTAACAAGCTTCTCAGCTTCTTCGGGGGTATCCGCCCATCCCTCATATATTATAGCACCTATTACCGCACCCTTCATAGGTCCGCTGGCCTTCTCCCATTTTAGAGGTGGACCAGCATGGAGAAGTAGATAGTCTTTCATCCCAGGTATCTTTTCTTTTGCTGTACCTACATCAACCCATACGGGATCAGACTCCATCATTCTTTCAACAGCTTCTCTATTAGCCTTCTCAATCTCATCTTTTATCATAGACATATTTGATCAACTTTTTAGAAAGCTCAGCTATTAAAAAACCTTGATCATGTAGCAATAGAGTGAAGAGTATAATAGAGAGACCCTACTAAAGCTTTTGATCTGATAGATTCTCTATATATGGAAATGTTTTAAGATTGTTCTTCGAATCCTATGGTATGGTGAAGAGTGATGGTGGGTGCTGTTATCATGAAGAAGAGAGGCGAGACTTCTAGACTTCTACGTGAAGAACTGGAGAGGAAGGGGATAATAGTTACACCCGGAGTATTCAATCCTTTATCTGCGATGCTTGCAGAGAAGATGGGGTTTAGAGCAGTATATATCTCGGGGGCAGCTATAACAGCTTCGCTCGGCCTACCGGATATCGGCTTGATAACTATGGATGAGATGGTTAGAATGGTCAAGTATATTACAGATGCTGTTGATATACCTGTTATAGTTGATGCAGATACTGGATATGGTGAGGCTTTAAACGTGGTTAGAGCTGTTGGAGAATTTGAGAAGGTAGGGGCGGCAGCTATACAGATAGAAGATCAGATTCTTCCAAAGAAGTGTGGACATCTCTCTGGTAAAAAGCTTATAGAGCCGATAGATATGGCTAAGAAGATTAGGGCTGCAGTAGATGCAAGAAAGAATCCAGATCTCGTAATTATTGCTAGAACAGATGCTAGAGGTGTGAACGGTTTTGAAGATGCTGTAGAGAGGGCGAAGATTTATCTAGAAGCTGGAGCGGACGTCATCTTTCCAGAGGCATTAGAGTCTGAAGAAGAGTTTATAGAGTTCGCTGAGAGGATAGACAGCCCCCTTCTAGCTAACATGACCGAGTTCGGCAAGTCTCCAATAATATCCTATAAGAGATTGGAAGAGATAGGATACAAGTTCGTCATCTATCCTGTAACTTTGCTGAGGCTTGCCATGGCCGCTATCAGAGAAGGTTTAACAACCTTGATAGAAGATGGATCCCAAGAGAAGATGATCTCGAAGATGTTCACTCGGAAAGAACTGTATGAACTAATCCACTATGATGAATATGAAGATTTTGATAAAAGAGTATCTGAAGAAGTTGAGGCAAAGGTTGGTAGAGTATGGATAAGATAACTCGAATCTTAGCAGCATATGCTTATGATATAGATTACGGGAAGCTAGCCTCGGAGACGATCCACGAGGTTAAGAGGAGGATAATAGATTCTCTCGGAGTGGCTTTTGCTGCTTACTATTCTGAGCCAGTCATCAAGAGCCGTAGACTTGCATCACTATACTCTACAGAAAGAGGTGGACGTATAATAGGCACTAGATATAGGGTTTCACCCGACTGGGCTTCATTCATAGATGGGATAATGATAAGATACCATGATTACAATGATACGTATCTATCTAAAGAGCCTCTACATCCTAGTGATATGATCGCTGCCGCATTCGGTCTAGGAGATACATTAAATTCTTCAGGAATGGACATAATTACAAGCATAGCTATCGGCTACGAGATAGCTGTAACCCTTTGTGATGCTGGAAGCTTAAGGAGGAGAGGATGGGATCATGTAAACTTTCTAGGAATAGGTAGTAACATTCTCTCATGTAAACTTTTAGGATTAGACCTAGAAAAGATACAACATTCTCTCTCCATATATGTCGTCCCCCACGCTTCGATGAGGCAGACTAGGGTTGGAGAACTCAGCATGTGGAAAGGGTCTGCCGCGGCGAACTCGACTAGAAACGCTGTATTCAGCGCTTTAATTGCAAGAGAAGGATTTACAGGTCCCTTCAAACCATTTGAGGGAGAGATGGGCTTCATAAAACAGCTCCTACAAGGGGATTTCGATATGAAGGCATTCACATCATTAGAGGATAAGAAGACTCCCCTGAGGATCCTCGATACTTACATAAAGAAGTATCCGGTAGAATATCATGCTCAAACAGCTGTAGATGCAGCTTTGAAGCTGAGAGAGCAGGTTCACGTAAAAGATATAGAGAAGATCTTGATAGAGACCTTTCAGGCAGCTTACGATATTATTGGTCCTAAAGATCCTGAGAAATGGGATCCTCACACTAAAGAGACCGCAGACCATTCTTTAATGTGGATAGTGGCCGCTACTCTAGCATGGGGAAACATTACGATCGAAAAGTATCAAGATATAAGAAATCCCCAAGTACTCTCTTTGATGAAGCTTATGGAGGTCAAGGTTGACCCAGAGATAGATGAGAAGTATCCAAGATCCTTTCCAAATAGGATAACGATAAAAACCAGAGATGGGAGGAGATTTACAGAAGAGGTAGAGTATGCTAGAGGACATCCAAAAAATCCTATGTCAGATGAAGAAGTTGAGAAAAAATTCAATGAGCTAACAGAGAATATTATTCCAAGAGATCAGAGGAGGAGATTGTTGGAAAAAATCTGGAGACTGGAAAATTACAATATAGAAGAGATCATTGATGATACAGTAATATAGATTCTATGCTATTGAGTGATCTTAAAATAAAATATGGGATAAGCTTGAAGATACGCTGGAGAAAGAGCACATTTCTCCATTCAGATACTGTTGAGAAGTGGAAGACTCTACTTTGCTTAGATGAGAGAGTTAATTTCTCAATATTAAGAATAAGAGGTTAAGACTATAGTCGATCTTAAATTTAGTTGATGAAAATGGCCTAGTTTAAAATTTGATCAATGTGATGAGGATTCTTGACAATAGATAAAAGAAGCTTCCAGATTAGAGACGTAGACATTAAAAGAGCTCTATATTTTTTCCTGATATATGACCTATCCTTAAATACATCTTACATTTTAAGAGTGTCTGTGAGCGTGAATGGGTGAGAAAGCTCATAGAACTATTGAAGAGTTGATTAATGAACTAAACGATATGAGGAGGAAGGCTTTAATCGGTGGAGGACTGGAAGCTATAGAGAAACAGCATCAAGCTGGAAAATTAACGGCCAGAGAGAGGATTAACATATTGTTGGACAAAGATAGCTTCATAGAATTAGATGCCTTCATGATGCATCGAGCCACCGAATTCGGGATGGATAAGAGAAAAGTTTTAGGAGATGGAATAGTTACTGGTCTCGGAAGAATAGATGGTAGATTGGTCGCTGTCTTCGCTCAAGATGCTACTTTTATGGGAGGCTCAATAGGAGAAGTACATGCCAACAAGATCTCTAGAACACTCGACCGAGCAATGGAGCTAGGGATACCAATAATAGCTTTAAACGATTCTGGGGGTGCACGGATTCAAGAAGGTGTTACATCACTTCATGCCATAGGAGAATATTTTGCAAGAAATGTTAGAGCGTCAGGAGTAATCCCTCAAATTACTGTAATGATGGGGCCGTGTGCAGGTGGTGCTGTATATTCGCCAGCACTCGGAGACTTCATAATAATGGTAGAAAAGACTAGCTACATGTTTATCACGGGGCCACGAGTGGTAAAAGCCGTAATGGGTGAAGATGTTTCTTTCGAGGAGCTAGGTGGACCATACGTTCATGCACAAACTTCTGGGGTGGCTGATTTCATCGTACCAAACGATGTTGAAGCCTTGAATCTTGTGAGGAGACTGATATCCTATCTTCCATCGAATAGTCTTGAAGAGCCGCCGATAATAGACGTCGGAGACCCTGCAGATAGAATAAATGAAGAATTAAATTATATCGTACCCTCCGATCCGAAGAAAAGCTATGACGTGAAAGAATTGATAAATCTGGTCTTTGATAAGGATAGTTTCCTAGAGGTTAAGAGAGATTTCGCACCGAATGTTGTAGTAGGTTTTGCAAGGCTTGCCGGAATATCTGTAGGAGTTGTAGCGAACCAGCCAGCTTCACTGGCAGGCGTCCTAGATATAGATTCTTCTGATAAGATCGCTCGATTCGTAAGATTCTGCGACTGCTTTAATATCCCACTTATAACCTTCGTCGATGTTCCTGGATACCTACCTGGAACTAGACAAGAACATGGAGGAATAATCAGACATGGAGCCAAAGTAATATATGCTTATGTCGAGGCCACGGTTCCGAAGATCTCAGTCATAGTTAGGAAAGCATATGGTGGAGCCTATATAGCGATGTGCAGTAAAAGTTTGGGGGCTGACATGGTCTTCGCCTATCCCACTGCTGAGATAGCGGTCATGGGACCCGAGGGGGCAGTAGAAATAATATATAGAAAGGAGATCGATTCTGCTAAACCAGAGGAGAGGGAGGATATTATATCTAGGCTGATTAGAGAGTATAGATTAAAGTTTGCAAATCCATACATAGCTGCGAGCTATGGATACATCAACATGGTAATCGAGCCTAAGGAGACTAGACCGATGCTTGCCAAAGCTTTAAAGATGCTTATGAATGGTAAGAGAACACTTGTATCTAGGCTTCCGAAGAAACATGGAAACATGCCATTATGATCCGAGAAACTGTGGTAGAAGAGATAGTACGACGGCTCCAGCTATGACAGATGTTATCTGACCACCTGTATTTGTTGCTATCGTATGCATCAGTATCCAGTTATCTGGATCTTCTTGACGAGCGATTAAATGAGCTGTCCTCGCGGCCATGGGGAATGCTGAGATACCTGTAGCTCCAATCAAAGGGTTTATCTTTCCTCCAGTTAGATAGTATGCTAGCTTTGCTGCTAGTAGCCCGAAAGATATGTCCGTTATGAAGGCTATGACTCCGAGCCCGAAGACCATAAGGGTTGAGAGATTTATGAATTTCTCTGCAAGCATGGTTCCACCAATACTCAAACCTAGTAATAGAGTCACAATATTCGATAGTTCATTCTGGGCAGATTTTGACAGCCTCTCCACTACACCACACTCTTTTAAGAAGTTTCCAAACATCAAGGCCCCTATCAAAGGTAACCCTTTCGGAGCTATCAAACCTATTACGATCGTTACAATTATTGGGAAGATGACTTTTAATGTTTTAGGGTATCTTCCCGGCTTATAATACATTCGGGCTCGTCGCTCTCTTCTACTTAAAAGTAGCTTTGAGATTGGTACGAGGAGCAGCGGGGCGATAGAGATATACATGTAGGCTGAGACAGCTATAGGTCCAAGTAAATCCTTTGCATATTTAGAGGCTACATATATTGCTGTCGGCCCATCCATGGCGCCTATTACGCCTATACTGGCGGCTCTCTCAGGTGTGAACCCTAGGGCCAAAGCTAAGGTGATTGTTAGGGGTATCCCTATCTGTGCAGGGATGGTCATAAGAAGAACCCATGGCATCTCAAAAAGGGGGCCGAAGTCTATCATGGCTCCAATACCGATGAAGATGAGGATTGGGAATATCTCTGTAAGTATACCGTAATCGTAAAGATATCTGATGAATCCTCCGACCTCCATCAACTCTCCGTATGGTATGTTTACTAAGACTGCTCCAAACCCTATCGGGATCAAGAGTAGAGGTTCATACCCTTTCTTAACCGCTAAGTAGATGAGTACAAACCCGACAGCAATCATAATTATATTGCCTGCATGTCCCAGTAAAAACTCCATCATTAATCCACCCTACTCAATCTCTATTAAACTATCGCCTGCATTAACAGAAGCTCCTTCTTGAACATATATCCGCTTCACTCTACCAGATGTAGGAGAATATATCATATTCTCCATCTTCATACTCTCCAATACTATTACAGGATCTCCAGCTTTAACCGGATCACCTTCCCTACATTTTATCGATACTATAGTTCCGGGGATCGGTGCCCTCACCAGACCTCGTGCTTTTACTGTCTCAACCCTTGCCTCTGGAATAGGAGTTGGAGATATTCTCTTTTCCTCTCGTTGGGTTGGAATAACTGTAGGTGGAGGTGTCATAGCTACTTCTTCTACGCCAACCTCCTCAACCTCAACTTCGAATACTTTACCTTCTACTGTCACTCGGAACCTTCTCTTCAATTCAATGCACCTCTCCATCCCGTAAAGAATTTAGGATACTTGAAATCTTCCATATTGATGGAGGAGTTGGTGAGCCCTCTTTTATATGAACAGTTTTTGTAGTCTGAGATAAAGATGCGATTACAGCGCTAATTCCTGCGATTACTTCAAGGCTTTCTCCGACGATCTTCTTTACTTCGATTTCAGGTTTTTCTTTGATTTCTACCGGTCTATGATATGTGGATCGTCGAAGTAGATAGATCATTATTAGTAGGATAAGGACCCCTCCTGATACGTATAGCAGCCAGTTCAAGGTAAAGACTAGACTTAAATCGATATAATTAGTTGAGACCACGTAATGAATGAAAAAGACGTTCTATTTTAGTATTGCATATATTGGGATTCAATCTTCTATGTACTCATTAGAGGCGAACTTTAGCAGTCCACTTCTATTCAAGGTTCCAACATATTCAAGAGATAATAACATAGTATATGGAAGAATAAGATTCATATATGAATTTTACATTAATACATTAATAACAATAAATGATCTTAAATGTATGAAAACGTGATGGAAGAAGTAGGATTAAGAGATTCAAAGATCTATTTTTACGACGTTGTCAATTCCACTCAAGACTTAGCAAAAAGTCTCGGGTCGGTTGAAGAATTCACCGTGGTGGTAGCTAGAGAGCAACGCAGAGGTCGAGGGAGGATGGGGAGAGAATGGTACTCTCCTCTAGGTGGCCTATGGTTTACGATAATCCTATACCCTAAAACGCCTATCTCAACTTATGCCATCCTTTCCTTATTAAGCTCATTATCGGTAGTCAGAACAATTGAAGACGTTACTGGACTTAAACCTTATATTAAGTGGCCAAATGACGTATATTTGAATGGAAAGAAGGTTGCAGGAGTACTTGTAGAGTCAGATGTTATTGGAGAACTGATGATGAAAGCTTTTGTCGGGATAGGAGTGAACCTGAATTTTCGAATAGAATCAATACCTGAAAGACTTAGAGAAAGTGCAACAACAATCTTTGAAGAATATGGCAAGATGGTAGATACTGGAACCTTCTTATTAAAAATCCTACAAGAGTTAAAGAAGTATTATGGAGTATATAGAATCGGTTCCCATCAAAGATTAATCGAAGAGGTAAAGAGTAAGATGAACATGATTGGAAGAAAGGTCATAGTCTCTCTGGGTCATAGAGAATTGGTGGGCATGGTGAGAGACCTTGAGATGAATGGAAACCTAATCATCGAATCTTCAAATGTAAAGAATATTTTAAATCCCTCAGAGATCAAAAGACTAGAACTTATCTAGCTTCTAGCTCTATATACTATCTCTGAGAAATCTTTCCTCTTTAAGAGATATAGTATTACTGCTATCTTCAGCCCGTCTCCTGGAAGAAATATTAACGCACCCATCGTTATCCCTCTACTTATTGCATCAGACAATACTATTCCAGAGAAATTTGATAACCAGAAGATCAACCATGGAACACCAAGTCCATATATAACCAATTCAGCGATGATACAAGCGGTCAATGCCTTGATAATCCGCTTATCACTCATCGGATCATAAAGTATACCTGTGATAGCTGCTGCTATTGGAAAAGATATTAGATATCCCGTAGTTGGACCTAAAAATGTTGTGAAACCTCCTCTAAAACCTGCGAAGACAGGTAGGCCTGCTAAACCCATACCAAGATATATCATCTGGGATAGAAATCCAGTCTTGTATCCTCCAACTATCCCGGAAAGCATTATGAATAATGTCTGGAGGGTTATGGGAACTGGACCGATATAGAAAGCTATCTGGGCTCCGAGGAATGTAAAGACTGCAAAGATGCTTGATAAAACGATTAGACGGGTTTTAATCATAGTTAAAAAAGGATGATTATTTTTCTTTTTTAGCGACGCTCAATATTGCATCTATTATCGGTTTGTATCCTGTACATCTACAGAGAAGACCATTCAAGGCTTCTACAACTTCTTCTCTTGATGGTTTTGGATTATGATTGATGAGCCAGTGACCTACTATCAAGAACGCTGGTGTACAGAATCCGCATTGTAGTGCTCCATGCTCTATGAATGCTCTCTGTAATGGTGTTAGCTCACCATCCCTAGCCAAACCCTCAACGGTAACAATCTCAGAACCATCAACCTCAACAGCAAGAACAAGACAAGACTTTACAGGCTCACCATCCAATAAAACTGTACATAGTCCGCAATCCCCTCTTTCGCATGCTTTCTTCGTTCCTTTCAATTTAAGCCCATCCCTAATCAACCATAAGAGTGTCTTATTTGATTCTACTTCAAAGGTCTTCTCCACCCCATTTATCTTGAAGCTTATCCTTCTTTTCTCCAACTAGACCACCTCCATAATCTCTTTCAACAATCTTCTCGTCAAGACTCTCACAAGGTTCAACCTATACTCTGCACTTCCTCTAACATCTGATATAGGTGAGACCCTTTCTGAAGCGGCCTGAACTGCTCTTTCTATCTTATCCTCCAATGTTCCCGGTTTTGCGAAAGCTTGTTCTGCTTCCCTAACCCTGAGAGGTGTCGGGGCCACACTAGCGTATGCTAGCCGGATCCTTATATCACCATCTTCCCTGTATCCCAATCCAGCTACTCCGACAACGGCTAGATCTTCACTCCAAACCCTCATCATCTTCAAGTATCTTCCATAGTACTTTCGAGGTGGCTCAGGTATGAATACTTCCTTCACTATCTCCCATGGTTTTAACACAGTCTTCTTAACTCCTGTAAAGAAGTTTTCTAGAGGTATCTCTCGAGAATTTTCTCTACTTATGATTCTTACTTTTGCATCTAAGACTAGAAGTGAGGGTGAACTATCTCCTGCAGGGCTAGCAGTGCATATATTTCCGACGAGAGTTGCTCTATTTCTTAAGATCACATCACCGATGGTTTTCACAGCTTCCCATAAGACTGGATATTTATTCTTGACGACCTGAGACTCTAGTATCTTCTTAAAAGTAACTGTGGCACCAATCGTTAATCCTTCTCCCTCTTTATAATCAAGTTTATTTAATTCTTTGATCTTCTTGATGTCGATTATGTGTTTAGCCTTCTCTAGTCTCTCCCTCAATGATACGATCAAGTCAGTGCCACCAGCAAGAATCTTCGCATCATCTGCATATCTCTCAAGAATCTCGAACAACTCTTCAAGAGTTCGTGGAGAAAAATAACTAAATCTTGGAAGCATCTTTTCTCACCTCTTCTTATTTATTGCTTTCCATATATTCTCGAAACTTATCGGTAGATTATTGATATTGACCCCCGTTGCGTGGAAGATTGCATTGGCGACAGCGGTCGGGACAGATAACATGGATAGTTCTCCAACCCCTCTAGCTCCATAAGGACCATCGCTTTGAGGATTCTCTATAACTACGATCTGGTGTTCTTCAGGAATATCTCCAGCTCTTGCAATCTTATAGTCTGTAAGATTAGGGTTTAACATCTTCCCATTTCCATCATATTTATACTCTTCCCAAATACCTAGACTGAGAGATTGAATGCATCCTCCGATTATCTGCCCTTCAACTAGAAGTGGATTGATGGCTTTTCCTACATCGAATGCGGATACTAGTTTTAGGATCTTTACCTCACCTGTCTCGATATCGAGTTCGATCTCTACAGCTTGTGCTCCGAAAGTCCACTTGAGAGCAGGATATCCTTGCCCTGTCTCCGGGTCGAGATATGATAGTCTACTTCCTACATAGTATCCACGTCCAATCAGTGGACCTCCAATGGTATTTCCATTTGGATATACATATCCAGCCGCTATATCTTTTAATTGTAGGCTCCACTCAGGTCTACCCTTAACCATTATTTTCTCATCTTCTATGACTAGGTCATCTTTAGGAACTCTAAGTACCTGGGAAGCTACCTCTAATATCTGTTCTTTAATATCTCTTGCAGCTCTAATAACCGCTCTCCCCTCCATGAATAAGTTCCTGCTAGCTACCGTCTGCCAAGAATATGGTGTCACATCTGTATGCCTAAATGGTACAACTTTTATCTTCTCTACTGGAACGTTCAACTCTTCTGCAGCCATCTGAGCGAGAGCGGTAACCGTTCCCTGACCTATCTCGGTAACCCCGACAGAGATCAAGAAGGTTCCATCTTCATTTAATTTTATTATAGCAGAGGATGCAGCATTAGGAGGCATCGCAGGAGCCTTCCAAAGTGCAGCAACACCCTTCGCTCTCAGCTTATTTCCGCCAACTGATACTGGGCGGGTTCCCCATCCAATCTTATCAGCCACTGCTCTAATACACTGGTCTATCCTACCAGCGTCTTCTCTTAACCTCTCTCCAGTAGGCGTTGTTAGACCGGGTAGAAGAGCATTCTTTAATCTAAATTCAACCGGATCCATACCTATCTCTGCTGCTATGATCTCTATCTGTCTTTCAATAGCCCATAGGAACTCAAAGTGTCCGAAACCTCTAAACGCTGTACCCCATGGATGGTTAGTATACACCGTTAAGGATTCGGCTTCTAGATTAGGTACGAAGTATGGTCCAGTACATGAATATCCTGCAGCTCTAGCTATGTTCACTCCATAATCTGCATAGGCTCCTGCATCGAATATGTAAAGTATCTTTTCAGCCATGATCTTTCCATCTCTGGTTACACCCGTTTTTATTCTTCCATAGAATCCCTGTCTAACTGGAGCCGTCATAAACTGCTCCTCACGTGTTAACTCAAGCATCACAGGTCTGTACCCTGCTTTCTTGGATAGGAGAACTACAAGCGGTTCAAAGTTTATTCCTGCCTTTCCTCCAAAACCTCCTCCAACATAGGGAACATAAACAGATATCTTATGTAATGGTATTCCGAGCGAGTAGCCCAGTATGTACCTAATGGCGAAAGGGCTCTGAGCAGATGTCCATATCTTGATGCTTCCATCTTTTAGATATTGACCTATGCAGACATGGGGTTCCATTGGAACATGGGAGACCTGAGGCATAAGAAACTCGTTCTCAACTATTACCTCACTCTCTCTAAAGCCTTCATCTAAGTTCCCCTTCTTCACTATAAATCTATTAGCTATGTTTGTCCCTGGAATAGGGTTGAAGGCTGGAGAATGAGCATACTCTCCTAGTTCTTCATGAACTAGAGGAGAGTCAGGCTTTAATGCATCCCTTACATCTAATACAGGTTTCAGCGGATCATATTCTACCTTTATCTGCATAACGGCTTCCTCTGCTGTCTCCAGATCCTCAGCGACAACTGCTGCGACAGGTTCACCAACCCATCTAACCTTTTTCTTCGCCAAGATATTTCTATCATTTACATATAACCCTACTCGGAATGGGAAGTCTTCACCGGTGGCAATGGTTACAACGTTTGGCATCTTCAAAGCATTACTGAAATCTATTGATTTGATCCTTGCATGGGCGTATGGGCTTAAAAGCAACTTTGCATACAGCATTCCCGGAAGCTCGATATCTCCAGTGTACTCAGCTGAACCAGTAATTTTTTCTATCGCATCTATTCTTTGAATAGGTTTGCCAACATACTTCACTTATCATCACCCTCCTAATAATTTTTTACATCTTCAAATCTCTAAACCTCAATATATCTCTTCACTCTCCATATTTTATCGAAAAATAATTATAGGGTAGGATAAGATTGAGGTTTCAGAATTCTATCTCGAATGTTGAAGTCGGTTTTAGAGGTATAGTCTTATTGAGCAAATCTTGGGGAACAGGTCTTTCACCCATAAGACCACGTTCTAGTAGAGATGGTTTAACAGACTTGTTCCACTGTTCTTTTGTTATATAGTATACTCTTGCTCCTCCAAGCTCATGTTGTACTTCGGGCCATGGCTTTGTTACATGTTGAAGTCTAAAGCCCATTCTAAAGCCGAAGGGACTTTCAAAAGTGGCCCACCATTCATTTACGCCAACTATATCGAATGCATGCTCTACCTTTGCTGCATAGAGAAATATCCCAAGCCTCTCGGCACGTTTAAAGACTATCGTATGGAGGCTTATACAGATATTCTCATTATAGTATCGATGGTTGACGAGCCCCATCAATTCTCCATCTTTATTAGTTGCTACTATCACGTATCCATCCTTTAACCTATTCTGTGACCATGCCAATATCTCTGAATAAGTTCTTACGGCGACGAGGTGGTAAAAGTCTTTATCGTATTTGTGGTCGACCAATTGTTTCAGAGTTTGGAGCATAGCTGGTGCCTCATCTTTAGTTGCAGGTCGAACAATTATCGGCTCGCCACTTTTCAATCTATATATCTTGGGTGGGAAGGGTTTCTGGAATCTTTCATCGGGTGGAGCACCTCTTAGAAATTCTTCAATCTCATCTACTCCAAACTTAAATTCTTCGAAAGAGATAGGTACAACTGGCTTAACCATGTTTAAAACTAGTTATCGTGGAGAATAAATACCTTCTTCAGAATATTCTTCCAAGATTTATATTCTTCTAGATCTTCGAAGATGCTTATATCCATCCAATTACAAGATCCATACTGGAATGAGAATATTCAAAGATGAAGAGAAGCTTTCTCCAGAATATGTTCCACAAGAACTTCCACATCGTGAGAGTGAGCTAAGTATGTTGAGAACATTCTTTAGTAGTGTTATTTCGGGAAGCCCATCGATATCGATTAGGCTGATAATTACGGGTTCGGTAGGAACTGGTAAAAGCGCTCTGGCCAAATTATTCGGGCAAAGAGCGGTCTCTGAAGCATCAAGAAAAGGGATAGACTTAAAATTTCTTTACGTGAACTGTAGAATAAGCAAGACGACATTCTCTGTCTTGAGAAAACTAATAGAACAGCTTAAAGCTAGGCTACCTGAGAGAGGTCTATCTAATGAAGAACTCATCCACAGATTTCTAGATTATCTAGAATACAAGGGATTCTATGCTATAATAGCATTAGATGAAGTCGAGACACTTTTAAGAGAGGAAGGATCTGAACCATTCTATCTCTTTTCTAGGATCGGAGAGGAGAGAATGAAGACCCCCAGAATCTCAACGATATTCATAATGAGAAGTCTAGATGTACTAGATATGCTGGACCAGAGTACTAGAAGCAGTCTTCTTGGAAATATAATATATCTTAAGGAATATGATTACGATCAGCTGTATGATATTGTAAAGTATAGAGCGAGTTTAGCTTTTAGACCTGATGCAATAGAAGAAGATTCGTTAAGCTTGATCGCAGAGCTAAGCAGCGAGAGAGGGGATGCTAGGTATGCTCTAGACATACTGTGGAGGGCTGGAAAGTTCGCAGAGGCGGAAGGCTTAACAACAGTAGAGCCGGAGCATGTTAGGAAGGCTGCTGCAAGCGTTTACCCAACAATAAGAAGAGAACATTTAGAATATCTTGAATATGATTCAAAATTAATCTTGCTTGCATTAGCTAATGCATTAGATGCGGAGAAATCTGGATACGTTACTTCTAGTACTTTGAATGAATATTATAGAATCGTCTGTGAAGAATATAGTGTGGAACCCAAGTCTTATACAAGTTTTTGGGGAGCGCTTCAACGACTTGACGATCTAGGAATAATTAGGATAAGGGTGGTCAGCGAGGGCTCGAAAGGAAGAAGATCATACATTTCTCTACTAGGCATACCGACATCTATATTGAGGAAAGAGCTAGAACCTTTAATACAAAGAAATCGGACGTAGACTCGATAATATTCATAAAAATATTTCACGAAAAAATAAGGTAAGCTAGGATTTTTTCATATTACTGGTAGATCTCTTCTTCTTAACCTTTCCATTAGCTACTTTTTCTAGCTCCTCTTCTACTCCCCCACCCTCTTTTACATTCAAATAATTCTTTTTCAAGTATTCTACTTCTTCATCTGTTAGTTCAAAGTATTCTATTAATTTTATTTTAGACCCACGTGCATGAGAGATTATTATCCCGACGTATGGTAGCATGAATCTAGAGGCCTTGTATGATGAAAGATGTAGTTTTGAAGCTATCTTAAAAGCAATTCTATCTCTAATCTCTCTCTCCTCTCTGTATTGTTGTAGAAATCTAATCTTATGGGGAAAACTAAATTTCTGAAAACCTTTAGAAGGTGTTTTTCTAGCTACTACGATCCCCCCAGTCATCAGAGGTATAGCATATCTCATCAACCTCCACATCTGAAGCTTGTTTATACGCTTAAAGTATAAGTCAGCTCTTGACATTAGGTCATAAGCTTCAGCTAGCTCTTCTATTTCAGTTATCTGTGTTGGTATGTTATCCAGAACCCAAGTATATAGTGCTTCTGGATCAATTTCCAATCCTTCAAGAGCAGCTCTAGCTCCTCTAATAGATTTTGAGTAGAAGATTATTCTTAAGGCTTCGAAGATCTCTCTAACTCTATCTCTTTCCCCTAAGACCTTTAGATCATTCTCTGTTATGATTTTTTTACCGGACGATACTGCTTGTAAGTCCATTATAGCTGATCTGAGATCTCCTTTAGCTCCTTCAGCTATCTTGTCTATAACATCTTCTGAGACTTCTATTCCTTCTCTCTCACATATCTCTCTCAACCTTTTCGAGATTGTAGTTTTATTTAACCTCTTAAACTCAATCATGAGAGATAATTCTCTGATCTGTGAAAGCTTCTGGTCCCATGGATTGTTAGCGATCAATACTAAGGGGACTTTACTCTCACTGATTATTTTCTTTAATGCTGCTATTCCTCCAGCATCCTCTCTTCCAGCTACACCATCAACTTCATCTACTAAGATAAGTCTCTTCGCATGGCCTTCTAAAGTAGCATACTGAGAAGATTCGCCGACCACCATCTTCATCTTCTCTTCATTCCTCCAGTCGCTCGCATTCACTTCAACCACATCGTATCCATGCTCTCTCCCATAGGCCAGGACTAGACTAGTCTTTCCGACTCCTGCTGGACCGTATAGGAGAGCAGCCTTTTTAGTAGGTTTACCTCTCTCCCAGCTTCTAATCCACTCTAAGAATTCTTCTATAGACTCTCTATTACCTACTACCTCGCTCACCTTTCTAGGCCTATATTTCTCAACCCAAAGTTGATCCATTTTCTTCCTTCCCAACGTTATTTCTTCTTAGATTTTGACGCGATCCTCGCCAAGAATGCCATAAGCTGTACTTCTTCTGTTCCTCCTTCAGCAATCCTGTAATCTATCTCTCCTAAAAGATCAAGAAGTTCAAGTTTATCTTCTTCAGTCAAGTCTAGGTAGAATAGTTCACGGTATATTGCTGAGATTATATCTGAGCCAGACAAACCTTGAACATAGATTAGTCTTCTCAATTCGTCTCTCGCTTGTATAAATTTTCCACTCAATGCTAGTTCGATTATCTTCCTTATCTCCCCCCTACTAACATATCCGAGAATGTAGTAGACTGTCTTCTCATCTATTCTATTTGAGATTGTGGCGGATGCTTGTAAAATATTTATCGCTCTTCTCATATCTCCTTCCGAGAACTCATATATAGCATCTAGAGCAGCATCCTCTACTTCCAGCTTCTCTTGCTCAGCGATCCATCTAATTCGACGTATTATATCATTCTTTGTTAATGGTCTAAACCTGAATACTGCACATCTACTCTGTATAGGCTCTATTATCCTATTACTATAATTTGCAGCTAAGATGAATCTACAAGTTGTTGAATATTGTTCCATAACCCTTCGGAAAGCATGCTGTGCATCATCTGTCAACTGATCACTCTCATCTAGTAACAGTATCTTGAACCCTATCTCTCCACCTATAGGGATCTGCCTAGCAAACATCTTAACCTTATCTCGAATAGTCTGTATTCCTCTTTCATCACTATTATGTAGTAGGATTGGGGTTGTTCCACCCCAAAATACTTCTGATTTCGGAACTGAAACATCATAAACATATCCATCATAATCTTCGACCTCAATCGACTTTATCTCTACAGCATAAAGTGGTGATAGTGCCAATCGAATAATCTTTTCATATATTTCTCGACCATTAGGTGAGAGACGATCTTTACGTATCGTTCGTAGAATCTCTATCAAATTCCTCTTACTGATCCTACCGAATCTCTTTGAATAGATTTCATGTCCTAAAAGATGTCTAAGCCTTTCACATTCCCTCTCTTCTAAAAGACTATATATTATAGAGGTTGGGAGTAGATCGGATCCAATACTCGTAGATCTCCTTTCAAGTTTACATTCATCTTTAAAGATAAAACTCTCTATTCCCATCATCCTCGCAAGCCAAGCAATATCTATTAGAGCATCGACCGATCTTGAATTGTATCTAACTATGCCTCCCCAACATCTAGAAGCATCTCCTAGATAATCTTTAATAAATGTGATCCTATCTGATAGTGATAAGCCGCATGAGCTTTCTAGAAAATGTTCACTTTGAGTTCTTATCGGATTTATGAGGTAGAAATTTCCATCGTATAATTTTGTTGTTTGTGTATTAAGTATTAAATTTTCGGTATGGAAGAATTCGAATGAATTATTATATGAAAAATCTTCTCGAATGCATAGCATATTCTCTGGTACTCGATTATCTGTTGACAAAGTTCTACTATCTAGGGGTCCATCATATAGCATATTGAGAGTTGAATTGGCTCCTCTACATGGATTACTGGAATCCCCATAAACTTCAGCGAGGTAGACCCTCATAGATCGGGAAGATCTATCTATTACTTCTAATCTAGTAAGGGCTTCCCCAATTATAGGATCTATAATACTGGTTTTTCCAAATGCTAAAGACTCTGAGAAAACATGTGGTGAAAGACCTGGTTCGAGTCTTCCAAATTGTAAAGGATTCTTAAATGATATCAAGTATTCACCTACTTTGAGTTCAGATACCTTCTTAGCCACTATTTCAACACTTTTAGAGTCTATAACCATAACTGAATGGTCGAGACTTGTCCTGATCTCGCCACCTTCATATTTTATTCTAGCGATCTTCTTTACTCTATGTCTGGAGATCGCTTCAATAGGTTTGAATACAATATTAAAGAATCGATCTATTGAGAGTATTTCTGGGCCTCTTTCAAGAAATATGTATGAGGCACTAGTCGACGTAAAGTATCTATCGGAAAGCTCTCCAATAGTAGTCCTCACGATAACCTTACCTTCTCTTATAAGTATCGGTGTTTCAGGAGTTACCGAAGCGTTTATCTCAACGAACCATCCATCTTCAATATATCTTGGACCGTATAGATCTCTAGCGAGGGCATGAGCTGTCGCTGTCTTCCCTGTTCCCGGTGGTCCAGAGAAGAGCATATGGGGCACTGTTTTCGTCTTTAAAATATTCATTAAACTCGTTACTACTTCTTCTTGGTTTATTATCTCGGATAAGGTTTTGGGTCTATATTTCTCAACCCATGGAAGAGTTGCCACTGCTTCAATACTCAATCATACCACCCCAAAACTATTTCTAACCCCAACCTATTACTCTTTCGATATTCTTCCCGTCATACTCTCTTCAACTTTAGAATATTGAATGCATTTTCGGTAGTTATCTCTTCGATCTTCTCGATAGGTAACTTTTTCAAAATGCTTATCCAACTGACGGAAATCTTTGCGTTTGACGGTTTATTCACTTCTCCTGGAATGGGGGAGAGGGCTGGTGAATCCGACTCGATTAATATGTTTTCTAGTGGTAGCCTTCTTACAAGATTCTGCTTCTGGGGGCTTCTAGGTATTGATGGTGGAATACTGAAGAAGTAACCTTTCTTTACAGCCTCCTCAATATGTGAAGCTGAGCCATCGTAAGCATGCATTATTACTCTTTCAGCTTTACTATTTAATAATATTTCCAGAGCATATTTCCCAGCACTCCTAGAATGCACTATTAACGGTAGGTCTAGTCTTTTAGAGAGTTCAATAAATTCTATGAAATACTTTTTCTGCAATTCCTTATCGACACTAAGCTTGGGGTGAAAGTCTAATCCAACTTCGCCTACCGCTACTATCCTATTAGAATTTTCTTCAATCAATTCTATGACCTTATTGACATCTTCTAGGTTGTATGGCATTAAACCTAGTGATGGATAGATGTTCATATAGTCAGATATCTCTAGAACTCTAACCGAATCTTCAAATCCTAATCCAGAGCTGACGATGACTTCGATCCCTGCTCTTCTCGCATCTTCTAATATCTCATCTAATCTTCCCTCAAAAACTTTATCGGTAAGATGACAGTGAACATCCACGATCATTCCAGTAAAGAGACAGCATCCAACTATTTAATTCATAAGAGTACTCATAGTATTGATTACTGGAGAACTTTTTAAGAAACCTTTAAACTATTTCCTACATGCCCTACGTGTATGGAGATATCGAGATAAGTTGGCTTGGGCATGATTCATTCTATGTTAAGTATGCTGATAAAAGGCTGTACTTTGATCCATACAAGATTAGGCCAAAAGATAAAGCATCACATATATTCATATCCCATGAACATTTCGACCATTTAAGTCTAGATGATATAAGAAAGATAGTATCCCCGGAAACCAATGTCGTAGCCTCTGAGTCTTGTATGAGGCAACTCACATCTCTAAAGATAGGATTATTGAATTATATGAGGGCGGGTGATGAACTGGTAGTCTCAGGTGTAAGAGTTAAGGCAGTTCCAGCATATAACTTAAACAAGTTTAGAGAGCCGGGTATAGTATATCATCCTAAAGCTGCTGGCGGTGTTGGTTACATAGTTGAATTAGGTGGAGTTAAAATATACCATATGGGTGATACAGATTTTATACCTGAGATGAAGAACCTATCAGCCGACATAGTCTTCGTACCTGTTAGTGGCACTTTCGTAATGACAGCTGAAGAAGCAGCTCAAGCTGTAAATGAGATTAAGCCGAAGATAGCGATACCGATGCATTATGGTGCAATAGTTGGAGGTAGCAAGGATGTTGAAGAATTTAAGAAGAGGGCGAATGTAGAAGTGGTCACTCTAGAGAAGGAGTGAGAGAATATGGAGAGATGCCAACATGACTATGTTTACGGAGGTCTCTTAAATATCTTCGATGGAGAGATACTACTAAAAGTGATCGAATACTGGAAGTGTAGGAGGTGTGGAATAATCAGAGCTAGTTTTAGGACCATGGATACAGTCTCATCTACATATGGCATGCTCCCGGAACCTACATCAGTTGAAGAAAGATGGATAGTCCTAATATGTGGATATAAGAAAGATGCAGAACTTTATTCTATTAAGATAGGAGATGAAATTTTACATGGTTGTAGAGGTGGTGAGATAAAACTCCACGTTTATGAAGGATGGAAAATTAAGAGTATTGATGGAGAAGAGGTAGTAGGCCACTATAGCTTCCTCCTTGAGGAGGTCACTGCAGGATATATTGACCTATCGAGAGAGCCATTGAAGATTGTTGGTGTCCGGCATTAAACAACCCCTACTTGTCCTCAGCTATCTTTTCTAGAGTATTACATC
Source organism: Candidatus Caldarchaeales archaeon (assembly GCA_039630055.1). Classification (GTDB taxonomy): domain Archaea; phylum Thermoproteota; class Nitrososphaeria_A; order Caldarchaeales; family Wolframiiraptoraceae; genus Geocrenenecus. Next base: position 50,269 of record JBCNVN010000004.1, read on the forward strand.
TTTCATCTTTATGAGCTCTGTATAGGTCTTCTCTATATCTTCATCATTATTGTAGAAGTCTACTGATATTCTAACTATACCTGGCCTAGCCGAGACCACGACCTTCTTCTTGGATAATTCTTCTACAACTTTATACGGATCTCTTGCATATAGGCTTATTATCCCACTTCTCCTATCTTCTCTGATTGGAGAATAGATCTTAAAACCGTTATCGACTAATTCATCTATCATCATAGAGGTCATCTTCTGTATTCTTCTCCAATTCGATTCAATGTTAAGCTTTCTAAAGTATCTGAGCGATTCTGCTAAACCTACTATGCTGGGTCCAGACCAGCTACCCCATTCATATCTAGATGCAGAACTGGAGGGTTCAGCATCCAATAGAGGTAGAGGTCTTTCGAACAATCTACCTTCACCTCTGGTCATCCTATCTACTACTGAGTCTTTTACACCAAGCCACCCTATCCAACACCTTGTAAATACTGTATCTAGTAGCTCCTTGTTTATGTATAAGAAGGCTGCACCACTAGGTGCGAGAAGCCATTTATATGAACCGCATAAAGCAATGTCTACTCCAAGTTCTTTCAAGTTTAGTGGAAATACTCCTACAGCATGGAATATATCGCTTATTAATAATGCTCCTTTTTCATGGGTTATCTTAGAGATTTCTTTTAGATCTTCTCTATACCCACTCAGCCATCCAACCATATCTACTGATACTATGATGGTCTTATCATCTATAAGCTTCTCATACTCTTCTAGTGGTATCGATCCATGCCTATACCTTGCTACCCTAATCTCATCAACTAATCTGTTCCTCAAAGTAGAGGAGAATACATTAAAGTTTGTTGGGAAGTTATGTTCAGCAAGTACTATATTAGAGTCATTCCTCCACTGGATAGAGGAGGCGATAGCGATTAAACCAGTAGAAGTATTCGGTATAACTGCGATTTCATCATCTTTAACTCCGATCATGTCTGCGAAGAGTTTACGAGATTCTAATACATCTTTTATTACTCTTTCCCAGTCTTCTCCATCCATTAGCCAACTATTCAAAAACTCCTCCACAACCATGTGTACATGCTTAGATATGGCCCCGCTAGAAGCAGTATCAAGATAGGTATATCTTGAGAGTAGGGGGAAATCCTTTCTTATCTCATCATAATTCATAGACAATATTTTTCAATGGTAAAAAATAAATCCTTATAGTTGTAAGGAGATAGGTATTTTAGGAGACTGGCTCGTAGATTATTCCGAGCATCTTTGCATAATTGTAGGCTTCTGCAATCTCCTCTCCGTACAACCTTCTAGAGATGTCTCTGTATAAGTGTGGTTTCATTACTACTCGATACTCTGGCCTATACTGTTCCATGATATTTACTAGAACCTTATCACCTATATGGTCTGCTATCCACTGAAGGATTGGTTTAGTATCACATTCTATATGATTAGGCATTACTAGATGTCTGATTATCATATCTCCATTCTCTGAAGCTATAAGATGGTTCCTGGTTACAACCTCTCTATAACCCTTCTTTACACCTACTCTAGATAGCCTCCTCGCACATTCATTACTCCAATACTTGAAGTCAGGCAACCATATATCGATAACATCCACTAATAGCTTCATAGCTTCTTCACTCATATACATGTTACTGTTCCACAGTATCGGTACATTCACATCAAGATGCTTAAGAGATTCAAGTATTACGTGTAGGTTGGGGGTTGGTTCACCACCCACATAGTTTATATTAGCAGCCCCCTCAAGTCTAAGCCTCTTTGCTATAGTAGCAAGTCTCCTAGCATCAGATTCAACTCCAGCTTCTTCTACCCCTCCCGCTGGCTGAGAAATATCCCAATTCTGACAGAATACACAATGGAAGTTACATGATGTAAAGAATATTGTTCCTGAGCCTCCCTTACCTTCGACACCTATTAGAGGTGCCTCTTCACCATAATGATGGAAGAAGCTTGAGATATATGCTCTATGATCTAGCTTGCATACCCCTCTCTGACCTCTCGTTCTATCTATACCACATCTCCATTCACAGAAGTGGCAACTCTTCAACATCCTCCTAGCTAGCTCGATCTTCAAATCTAGGAAAGAAGGTTCGGTAAACCTAGTCTCGATACCTCTAGATCCTTTCTCAAAATATTCCTCGAATAATCTTGATGAATCAACATGTAATTCATCGTTTAATCTCCATAATTCATCTACTGAAGCCTTATCTAGATCAATATCGACAGGGATCGTCTTTAGTATCATGAACTTGGCAGGCGTATTGTTAAGCATCACAGACCTATACCATCTCAACCTCTTTCTTACTTCATCGTTACGCCAGACCATTACCGCATCTGGTCTAAAGAGAAGCATGCTTAAGCCCTCTAATCTCTAGGTATATATCACCAAGTATTATTATAACATTTTTCTAAGACTTAATCTTTAGAATGGTTATGAGTGGTGGGAGGCATAGCTACAAGGCTTTAAGATACTTTACGAAACTCTCCGATAGAGAGCATGCCATATTTGAGGCGGGAATAGCGTTAGCATCTATATTCCATCAACTTGTAGGCATGCCATTAGATATCAATTCGATCAAAGAAATAGAGAAGGCATTGAGTAATACATTCTCTTCCCAACCTTTTAGGAAAACTGTTGAGATAAGGATTAGGGAAGATTATGTTAAACGTGGATTCGAGGAGCCATACGATTATGGGGTAATCACCCCTGAGTCTCTAGATGTAAGAGTTTTAATAGAGTATGGAGAAGCGAGGGTTTTAGCTAGGCTAAATTGGATAGATGATATAGGTTATCCACTAATGTATGTTGAAAAAGTTACTTAGACGTCTAGAACTCTAGAGAATTGTGAAGAGGATCTACATTATTTCCGGGCCATACTATAATGGTGAGCGTCTTTAATCTTTAAGAACCTTTTAAAGAAATAATAGAATGATTTTTTACAATCTTCATACCAATAAAGGTTCAATCTAACTCTAGGGTTGAATGTCTTGATTGTTCTCTAGATCGTAACCTATTTAAAAGATGGTAGTTTTACTCCTCTCTGACCTTGATATCTTCCTTTATATGGTTTCTCAACTGCTGAAGAGAGTTTTGCGAATACTACATGTAGGAATCTATCTCCAGAATAGAGTTTTACTGGGAAATCTCCTCCAACCAGCTCTATCGTTAACTCTCCCTCAAAATTTGCATCTATAATTGTTGGAGGGATGCTTAGACCTATCCTAGCATAGCTACTCCTCAGATTAACGAACCCCATCAAGTCTACGGGTAGCTTGATGTACTCGAGTGTATGAAGTAGGACGTGTTCTCTAGGCCAGATTATGAAACTGTCTGACACTTCTATGCTATAATAATCCTCTATGTTGCTAGAGTCTCTAGTGTCCAGAGGCTTTGCAAGATTCTTCATTCTTGCTATAGTTCTACCTATCCTAAGATCGAGTCCATTCTCTCTAACGATAGATTCATGGAAAGGCTCAACGGTAAGTCTTCCATTCTTGATATATGCCCAAAGGTCGAAATCGCTCAATATCAACCTATATCACTATCTTCACCCAAGAAATACATCTTTAAAATCATGTCTTCATGATAAAGCTTGGATTCCTTTCTAGATATTTCTAGGGTTCGACTTCAATAATATCCATATCTTTTACTACGTATACTCTGCATCCAGTCTCTCTTCTAAGCTTATCTTCGAGAGGACGTTCTCTACCTTCCCAAGCGGGGTATAGATGTGTTACTAATAGTAGCTTCGGCCGTGATTTCTTCACTATGTCTACTAATTCTTCATCTGAGGTATGTTTACCTAAGAGCATTTCTTTTGGAAACGAGCATTCATGTATTAGTATGTCAACATCCTTGGCTAGATTAATCATTCTCTCATCATAGACTGTATCTCCAGAGTAAGCTAGACTAAGACCGTCAACCTCAAACCTATACGCAACACTATTATAGTGTTCAACTGAAGAAGAATATATTTTAAGACTTGACGATTCTACTACGGATCCATCTTCAACCTCATAAGTATAGAGGTAGTTAGAGTGCTTCATCATCTCTGAAAGATAGCTGTATGCACCGCCATGATGTATCATCTTGTCTAGAAATTCTTTCAATCCAGATGGACCATAAACCTCTAGCTTTGGAGGATTTTGCATAGGTCTCCCAAATTCATCGAAAAGTCTAATCTTTATCATGGCGGGTAGATCTAATACATGATCTATGTGAAGATGGGTGATAAGGATCTTACCAATGCTATTAGGGTTTACATCTCTTCTCCTCAGCTTCTCTATTGTTCCAGGTCCAGAGTCTAATAGGATCTTTCCTCCTGAGTACTCTATCAAGAATGAGGTTGAGAACCTGGATCTGGTGGGGATAATAGAGCCCGAGCCGAGTACAGTTATCTTCAGATTAGCTACACCCTCCTAGATAGGATCTCAACCCAAGGATTTTCTTTGATGAAGGAGGGTAAGAAAATTTTCTCATCTTTAAGGATATTTGAAGTATTCCTTTCCTCTACAAGCTTCTTTACATTATCAGTGGAGAGCTTAATCTTTTCAATCTCACTTACTCTGATAGCTATCATTTTCTGTTCTTTTTCAAGTCTATCCAGCCTAGCCTCTAGTTCTTCAAGCATCTTTATTATTCTTAAGATCTCAGATTTTATGAGGGCAAGCTCATACATGTCACGAAAATTACCATTATCCTTTATCAATTCTTTCTTCTGTTTTTTATCTTCAATCTTTGGGGGAACTATTTCTTCCGCTCCCATCGTATCATATATCACCAGACCTAATCCATGCCTTGCTAATACTCCTTCATCCACTACTTTCGAGAACTTTCTTGGAACAGCTAATACTACGCCATCGAATTCTCTTATCAGCTTCTCTGCTTCGATCAATGCTTCATGGATCGTAGACCTCGAACAGCATGATTCCTCACTGAGAATATTGACTATTATCTCTCTTCTTCCATCTGAGAGTATGAGCTGACCATCGATACATATAGACTCGTATCTTCTCCCAACTTCATGGTAGCCTTCATCTGAGAATAATGTAGATATTATGTCTTCAGAAGTTATTTTCTTACGCATAGTTTACCCATCCCTCCATCCTCTCCCACCTCCATCTAAAATCGTATGGGATAGCATATCCATAAACTATGCAACCCCTCCATACCGAGAATGTTGGGTCTTTAGTGACGATCACTTGAACATTCTCGATCCCCTTCTCCTTCATCATCAGCTTGACCTTATCATCTGATGTAACTGCGACCCCTTCTAACCCTCTCGGGACTCTCCAGTTAAAGTTTCCACCTGATAGGATTATCTTTGAGAAAAGGTGGGGTTGAAGTTCTATAGAGCACTTCTCTACAGCTTCTATAATTGATTCAGCCATATCCGTCATGCCATAAAAGTATGTATCACCTATCTTTACATCGCTAGGCTTATTCATGCCTCTCTTGAAATAGCTTTGGAAGATCTCATGTCCAGGATTTACAGTATACTCGCCTATTAGGAATCTTGTCCAGCTCTGCTCTCCTAGATCTATCTTGATCCTCGTACCCTCTATCTTTAATTCCGCTCTAACCTTCTCTGGATTCTTCTTAGCGAACTCTAGTGCTTCCTCAAGTCTTCTAGGCATGAGACCTAACTGCTCTTTCACTTTTCTTACTAGACCTTCTTCTTTCGCTAAGTCACCATAACCGGAATCCTTTAAGATCTCTGAAGTTAGTTTGTTTCCATCGGCTCCGCCTCTATTCAAAGCAACTACCGCATTCCTTATTGGGTACATTGAGATCGGACATACTTGAGTATTTCCATGCCCGCTCTCAACAACTACACATGTGGGGATTTTTTGAGAGATAGCTACAGCTAGAGGTTGTGGTATTATGGTAGCAGCTCTAACCATCATCTTTTCAGAATTCATTTCTCCAAGTATGTTGAATAACTCTTCATACATGTATCTTGGAGCTGTTATAGTCAGACTTCCCACGACGTAGAATCCTCTAAAATCTGGATCACTGGGGATGAAGTTCTCGATAGAATACTTTGTAAGTTCTCTTATTACTCTCCAGGCCTTTACATCGTTCTTCTCTATTAAACCATTCTTCATCGGGTAGATAAGCCTCTCAGATAGATCTTCTCTCGCCTCAAGGAATGATGGGAGATCTCTGCCTACCACGATATCTCTATTTACACCCATGATCCTAGACATAACAGAACTCTTATCAATATAATACCCTCTATTCTCAACTACTTCAGGTACCTCCCCTATAGTTATAGGGCCATACTTGAAATCGCTTGTACCATAATCGATCGCGAAGACATGTGATCGTTTATATTCTTCACTCAAATGAATCAAACCTCCTTGACCATAAAGTATTCAATAAGTTTTGAGTGGATCATCTTGACAGCATCAACATCTCTTGAACTAATCCTATATGAGGCTGTCAGTTTTCCAAAGAGTGGATAGGTCTCCAACACGATCTCTACTCCATGGATCTTTAATCTCTTAACCTCATTCATTCTAGAGTCTAGATTTAACTTTCTCGCGACTTCCCCAAAATCAATACCTCTAAAAAAATAGTATACATCTATATACCAACATCCACCCCCGTTAACGATCTGTCTCACAACATCTTTTAGTCCAGCTGGATCTATCAATCCATCTTTATCTCTTAGAGAGAGTATAACTTCTGATCGATCCTCGCTCTCTGCAAGTGGCTCTAACTTAAACTTCTCCTTCTCTAGCATGTTATCTATCTTCTTCCATCCATGCCGAGATAATGTTGAGAGCAGGTTTTTCCATCCACCAGTGTATTGATAGAATCTACAGACTAGCCTGATATCAAGGTTGGTCATATCCAGATTACTATCTGATATCTCTGCCATCCTAGAATATATCTCTTGGAGAGATATCTGAAAGTGGATAAAAATATAAACCACCACTTTCTTGTATCATCCATGGTTAAGGTCTGGAGAAGGGGCCCATGGATAGACTTTAGAGAGAAGATCTCTATAAAGACTTTAAGCTATGGTGAGAACTGTCTTCTAGTACTTTTTAAGATAGATTCTGGTGGGCAGGTTCCATTACATAGTCATCCCCAAGACCAGTATGGGCTAGTGATAAGTGGGAGAGGTTACTTTACTTCAAGAGATGGGAATGTAGAAGTAGCTGAGGGAGACTCCTACCATATTCGATCAAATGAAGAACATGGATTTGCTGCTATAACGGATGTAGTCGTAATAGACATATTTGTACCACCGAGAGAAGACTATCTAAAACTAGCTCGGAGACCAGATGTCGATTACTAGTAGATGAGAGATTGAGTTTTCTGAGAGCATAGGTTATGGCCCCATCAATATTTATCGATAAATTTAATGTCTTTTCTGAAATCTAGAGTAGCGTTAAATAGGTCGTAGATCAAAAGTAGAGAAGGAGAAGGGGGAAGATGCCTAGAATTAAAAAGATCTCAGAGGTGCTGGATATACTCCGTCAAAAAGACCGTATAAGGAATATAGGGATTATCGCTCACGTCGACCATGGTAAGACGACTACAACCGATAGCCTATTGGCGGCAGCCGGACTCCTATCACCAGCACTAGCCGGTAAAGCCCTCGCTCTAGACTATCTTGAAGAGGAACAGCAGAGGCAGATGACGATTAAGGCCGCCAACATCTCTCTCTACTACGAGATGGATGGCAGCCCATACATAATCAACATGATCGATACTCCAGGTCACGTAGATTTTAGCGGTAGAGTTACGAGAGCTCTTAGAGCTATAGATGGAGCTGTGGTTGTCGTGGATGCTGTGGAGGGGGTGATGACTCAGACTGAGACGGTGATAAGACAGGCTGTTCAAGAGAGGGTTAAACCCGTCCTTTACATAAACAAGATCGATAGATTGATCAAAGAACTGAGATTGACACCTGAAAAGATACAGGAGACTTTAGCCAGAATCGTATTAGATGCTAATCGATTGATAGAGATGTATGCTGAGCCAGAGTATAGGGAGAAGTGGAAGGTTAGTTTTCAAGCTGGAAATGTAGCTATTGGAAGCGCAAAAGATAGATGGGGCTTCACTCTCCAGCAAGCTCAAAAGAAAGGTATAAAATTCTCAGATGTTCTTAAAGCCTTCAGCAATAACGATCTAGACTGGCTTAGAGAGAATACGCCGCTCCATGAGGCTATACTTGAGATGGTTATCACACATCATCCACCTCCACATATTGCTCAAAGGTATAGAATACCGAAGATATGGAGAGGAAATATAGAAGATGAGGTTGGAAAGGCGATGTTAAACTGCAGTGAAGATGGTCCTACAGTAATGATCGTTACAGATGTTAAGGTAGATCCTCAAGCAGGGATTGTGGCCACGGGAAGATTGTTTAGCGGTACAGTAAATGAGGGGGACAACCTTCTTATAGTCGGAAGGAATATAAAGAAGAGGATTCAGCAAGTTACGGTCTATATGGGTCCAAGTAGAGAGATAGTTGGATCTCTCCCAGCAGGCAATATTCCAGCCCTGCTTGGAATAGAGGAGGCGAGAGCCGGGGATACTCTAGCGACCTATGATGTCGTTCCGTTCGAGTCTCTAAAGTACGTCTCTGAGCCTGTTGTAACAATATCTGTCGAGCCGAAACATAGTAGAGACCTACCCAAGCTAGTAGATTTCTTGAACAAACTTAGCATTGAGGATCCTACTCTCGTTACCACAGTGAGACCTGAGACCGGTGAATACTTGATAAGCGGTATGGGAACTCTTCATCTAGAGATAGCTCTTACATGGATATCCAAGGCAGGATTGGATATCATATCAGGTAAGCCAATAATCCTCTATAGAGAAACCATACTTGAGAGGGGAAAGGTTTTCGAGGGCAAGTCACCTAATAGACATAATAAGATATACATACAGGTTGAGCCACTTGAAGAAGAGATTGTAGAATTGATTAGGAGAGGAGAATTGTTCGATGAGATGGATAAGAAGCAGATGGCGAAGATATTAAGAGACCATGGTTGGGATGCGGATATGGCTAGAGGTGTCTGGACTATTGATCCTAGGGGTAACATACTTGTAGACATGACCAAGGGAGCCCAATATCTACAAGAAAGTAAGATGATGATAATTGGTGGTTTCCAGAGAGTTGTGCAGGAGGGGCCTCTAGCTGGAGAGAATATGAGGGGAGTAAAAGCAATACTAACCCAGGTTGAACTTCATGAAGATCCAGTCCATAGAGGTTATGCACAGATAGCTCCAGCAACATGGAGAAGTATGTATGCGAGTATTCTAAGCGCAAATCCGATTCTATTAGAGCCTGTGCTGAAGATAGAGGCGAAGGTTCCTCCAGACCTCATGGGAGCAGTTACCAGCGTTGTTACTTCTAAGAGGGGTAAAATAATGGAGGTAGCTCAACAAGAATACATCACTGTGGTTACCGGAGAGATACCTGCTGCTGAAACATTCGACTTGAGCGAAGTGATGCGTGGAGCTACGGTAGGTAAAGCATTTTGGGCCACAGAGTTCTATGCATGGAGACCAGTTCCAGCATCGATAAGAGATAAAGTAATAGAAGATATAAGGAGGAGGAAGGGTCTACCACCAAATATACCTAAGATATCAGATTTCGTAGAAGAATAGATTGTAGAGATTGATTCTTGAAGAAGAATGGAATATCTAGATTATACTGATTCTATAATCATTAATCTAATTCCCTTCATAAATCCCATACTAAAAAATCTTTATTGGTGTAAAGTACCATTATAGAATCGAGATGAAATATGGTAAAGATAGTTGTACTCGGCTATGGTAGAATAGGTTCTGCAATCGTTGATACTCTCACCTCTTCTAAGATTGTATCAGGTATCGGAGTCTGCGACTCCAATTATGACGTTATCAAAGATCTGTCTAAAGAGAAAATTGAAGTATTCCATATAGATGTCCATGACAAGAATATCTTGGTTAGGGTAATGAAAGAATATGATATTGCAGTATGTGCTCTACCAAGTTATCTAGGGTTTAAAGTCGAAGAGGCAGCGATAGAAGCTGGTGTAGATCTGGTTGATGTCTCTTATATGTCTGAAGACCCTTTCTCACTCGATGCTAGAGCTAGAGATGCTGGCATAACGATAGTCCCCGATTGTGGTGTGGCTCCAGGATTAAGCAATATGCTAATCGGCCTTGGTTTTCAAGAATTCGATAAAGTCGATTCTATTAAAATATTGGTCGGTAGCTTGCCTCAGAACCCTATACCACCATTAGAATATATTATAACGTGGTCATCTGAGGATTTACTTGAAGAATATACTAGACCTGTAAGAATTATAGAGAACGGTACTCTTAAGTATGTTAACCCTCTCACAGGTATCGAGTTGATCGATTTTGAGGGTCTAGGTGTCTTCGAAGCATTCTACACCGATGGTTTAAGAACGTTATTAAAAACTCTAAATGGAAAGGTAGAATATATGTGTGAAAAAACATTGAGATATCCAGGACATGCAGAGAAGATTCTATTTCTTAAAGAAATAGGTATGCTCGATGAGGAGCCTTTAGATGTTGATGGTGTAAAGATGGTACCGAGAAAATTTTTGGCTAGATTGCTTGAAAAGAGACTTGGAGCCAGAGATCGTGACATGCTTCTATTGAGAGTAATGTTGAAAGGTGTTAAGAATAGTTCAACTTTTTCTAAGATATTTCAAGTTATCGATATGTATGATGTAGAGAAAAATGTTACTGCATTATCTAGAACGACAGCATACACTGCAACTGGCACCGCATTGCTCCTCGGAATGAAAATGGTTAAGGAGAAAGGTATTCTACCACCAGAGATTATCGGTTTCAACAAGAGATATATGGAATATCTATTGAATTATCTAGAGGAAAGAAAGATATCTATAAAGGAGATGGAAAGTTTTGAATATAAGTGAATAAGAAAGTAATCTTTTGGAGTTGCATGGATAGAAAAATCATAAAAACTATGATAGAATTTTATTTAAGGATAGAGAATATATCGGGGCTGGAAGGGTTTTGTTAGATTATCCCAGTACAATAGAAACTTTTAATAACTATTAAGAATAATTGTAGTTTATGCATAAGAGAATATGTACGGTTGACCCTGTTAGCGCTATTTCTAAAACAGTCGCAATACTAATCGTCATAATAATCATTCTTGGAGTAGTCGCTGCGGTAGAACCACTACTTATCCCTGCTAGAGAAGTGACTAGAACTATTACCTTCACTACTACAGTAGGGGATGTGAATTGGGAGAATATTCAAAAGAGGGGTACAATAATAATCGGTACTTCTCCTGATTGGCCTCCGTTCGAATTTCTAGACCCTAAGACAGGTAAGGTTATAGGTTATGAAGTAGAGTTGATGGAGATCATAGCACAGAGGCTTGGACTTAAAGTTGAGTGGAGGACTATGGACTTCGCCACAATCATAGTTGCAGTAAAGAATAGAGATATCGATCTTGGCGTGAGCGGTTTTTCAGTAACTCCCGAGAGATTAGAAGAGATACAATTTACATTGCATCATACTGTAACTGAGTCTCAATTGATAATGTTAACTAAGAGAGCTGAAGAATTAGGAATAAGGAAGCTTGAGAATATCGAGGAGATAGCAAAGTATAAGCTAATCGTAGGTACAGGTTCTGGAACCACACAAGAAGCAGAGTTGATGGATTTAGTGAAGAGAGGCGTAATATCGATGGATCAAGCGAGATCTTATGATGATTTTGGTGTAGCTTTAGAAGATCTAAAACTTGGTAGGATAGATGCCGTATACGCTGAGACGCCTATAACTACTTGGTGGATAATGACTGAAGAAACACCCCTAGTAGTGGTTTATAGCAGCCCATACTGGCCCGTAGCATTCGTCGCCCATAAAGACTCAGACGAGCTGGTATCGAAGATAAACGGCGTCTTATCAGAATTGATCATGGAGGGCAAAGTTGCAGAACTATACAAAAAGTGGACTTCCCCAGAAGTATTGAAGTAAAGAGATGGAAGATGACTCCCGTTGAACAATTGCTCTTCCTGCTAAGCGCAGTCCCGGTAACCCTATCCATATCTATCCTATCTTTTCTATTAGGTCTAGGTCTTGGAATAATATTCTCATTTATGAGGATCTACGGTTTAACGCCTCTAAAATATATCGCTGATGGATATGAGAAGATCTTTAGATCAGTACCCGTCCTCTCCATCATGTTCTTATTTTACTTCGGTTTAGGCGGATACATCCCGCTCTTTAAAAATTCATATCTCACATCGATAATAGCATTAGGACTTGTGAGTGGTGCAAATCAATCACAGATATTTAGAAGCTCGATTGGAAGTGTAGGTAAAAGTCAGATGCTAGCTGCTAAATCTCTAGGACTATCTAATTTTAAAGCATTGAGATATGTTATCTTACCACAAGCGCTATTCTTAGCCGTTCCAGGTCTAGGAAGCGAGATAGCTTTACTAATAAAGGATTCTTCATACTCTTTCATAATCGGGGTGATAGAGTTGATGAAGAATACAGATATTCTTAGAGCTGCTACAAGGTCTCTTGTCTTTCCATACGTTTCATCAGCATTAATATATGTGGCCTTAACATTCCCCTTTGCTACATATCTAGATAAGTGGGGGAGTAGAAAGAAAAGGGAGCTTGGATTATGAACATACTTGAATGTCGAAATCTGACTAAGGTTTATGGAAAGGTGACGGCGGTCAAGAATGTTTCATTAGGTATAGGTAAAGGTGAGATCAAGGTAATCTTTGGTCCAAGCGGTTCTGGGAAATCTACACTTCTCAGATGCCTAGGACTTTTGGAGAGACCTACTAGTGGAAGAATCTATTTTAAAAACATAGACGTCTATTCATCTAAGCAAGACCTCAATAAGCTTAGAGCAAAGATAGGTTTTGTTTTTCAAGAACCCTCACTATTCAGACACTTGACAGCATTGAAGAATGTATCTCTGGGACTGAGACATGTCCTCGGATATTCTCAAGAAGAAGCAGAAAGTAAAGCTATGGATGCTTTAAGATTGGTCAAGATGGAAGAATGGGCAAGATATTATCCAGCTCAACTCTCCGGGGGGCAGCAGCAAAGAGTTGGCATTGCCAGGGCGATATCTATGGATCCAGAAATTATATTATTCGATGAGCCGACGGCAGCACTCGATGTTGAGCTTAAATGGGAAGTTATCTCAGTTATGAAAGATTTAGCAGATAGGGGGATAACTATGCTTATCGCAACTCATGAATTAAGATTTGCAAAAGAGGTTGCGGACGAGATGATATTCATGGATCAAGGTGAGATAGTTGAGATTGGGGATACGGAGCATTTCTTTACATCACCCTCGACAGAAAGAGCTAGAAAATTCATGGCTAAACTTCTAGGTTAGTAGATTGAGATGTTATTCTTACTCGATTATTCAGATTTCCTAATAAACGGCTTTATCACGACACTCCAGGTTACATTGATAGGTGTAGGGTTGGGAATGGTGTTAGGGATAGTCGCATCTTTAGGAGATATATATGGGGGAAGGATAGTAAAGATTATTGTAAACGTGTATGTTGAGTTCTTCCGGGGATCGCCATTAATAGCTCAACTCTTTTTAATCTATTTCACTCTGCCAGTTTTAACTGGATTAAAACTAGACGTTACCACTGCTGGATACTTAACATTAGCTTTGAATAGTGGAGCTTATCAGAAAGGCTATCTCAAAGGTGCTATGGAAGCTGTCTTTAAAGACCAGTTCCTTGCCGCGCTATCTCTCGGCCTCCCACTTAGAAAGATACTAATGTATGTAGTCGTACCACAAGCTCTAAGAATTGTTATACCCGCATGGTCGAATGAGCTTGCATCTATGGCGAAGAGCACTACAGCTCTAATCGTCATAGGTGTCAGAGAATTGCTCAATACGGGTGTCTCGATAACAGCTCAGACATTTAGACCATTAGAAACCTACCTATTCATCACTATCGTCTACTTTATATGGATATACACGATGTTAAAACTACTTGACATATTGTATAATAGGGTCAAGATACCTGGATTAGAGCCAGTAATATGATCAGTTCTATTTCTCAGATTCACCTCGACTAAGTTTCTCGTATACTATGACACTAATTCTTCCCGCAACCTTCTCAGCTATCTCCATGAATGCCTTACTAGCAGGAGAGTTTGGATCTCTTATTACGACAGGTCTACCAACATCACCGCTTTCTCGAACTTCTGGGGCTAAGGGTATCTCACCTAAGAACGATATATTCATCTCTTTACATATCTTTTGAGAGTTTCCATATCCAAATATCTCGGTTCTAGAACCACATTCTGGACAGATAAAATAGCTCATATTCTCTATTATTCCAATTATATCTACTTTCAACCTCATGAACATCCTTAAAGATTTTAACGCTATTCTCAAAGCAGCATCTTGTGGAGTCGTAACTATCACTACACCTGTCAGAGGGATTGTCTGGGATAGGGTGAGGGGAGCATCACCAGTTCCAGGTGGTAGATCTACGATCAAGTAGTCTATCTCACCCCAATCTACCCGGCTCAACATTTCTTCTACAGCTTTTCCAACCAGTGGCCCCCTCCATATTACCGGTGCATCTTCAGGCACCAGAAGCCCCATAGACATAGTTTTTATTCCCATGTATGATAGACCTGGCTCAATCCTATTTTCACCTACAGAGAATGGTGGACGAATTATCTCGAGCATCTTAGGTATTGTTGGACCGTAAACATCTGCATCTAGTAAGCCGACGCTCGCCTTCTTAGAAGCCAATGCTAGGGCCAGATTTACGGCCACTGTAGATTTGCCCACACCACCCTTACCACTTGCAATAGCTATTACATTCTTTACACCTGGTATCTTCTTAGGAGTTGGGGGAGATAGAACTCTAGAAGTTATTCTAATCTTAACATCTCTCACTCCATCTAATTTCTTAACCGCATCACGAGCTCTCTCTTCCAAGACCCCTCTAAGAGGACAGGCTGGAGTTGTAAGCTCTAAGACAAATGATACATCACCATCTTCTGATATCTTTACATCCTTAACCATTCCGAGACTTACGATATCTCTACCGAGTTCTGGATCCACAACATTTCTCAAAACGCTTAAAACGTCCTTCTCGGAAACCATTCCTACTCCGTTTTACCCCCCATCCACAATAAAAACATTCCCAAATTACTCTTTCTATTCAATTATTGTTTAGAAAAATGGTTTACCGTAAACCATAAAACTTTTACTAAAGTAAACTCAATAATGATGATCTCTTAAGAAAATTACTAATCCATTTCTTAAAGAATAGTTGATACAAGTATAAGACTACCAAAACGATTTTTATCGAGTCCATCTATCACTTTATATACAAGGTAGGTATAGATCCATGGGATTTATCCCCTATATTTAATCTTTGATGGTTATCTGGGCTGATAATTCGTTGATAATTGGATTAATATTAATTTCATTATCCTTTAAATATTGAATTGGCCGGTTTTATTGAATTATTAAGGTAAAAGTTTAATCTTAGATGTTTTAAATTTTAACTATGAGTAAAGAGTCAATTAAAGAGGATAAGAAATTGGGTAGATTAAGAGATGGAAAGAGGTTGAAAGTGGAAGAGAAGTATTGGAGGCTTGCTGTTGACACAGCTGTGAAGCAGCCTAGGCTTGCTTTTTATTCGCCTGTAGCTAGCACTGTTTTGAATTATTGGAAGAACGTAATTCCGAGGTTTAGTATTAGTGAGCTTTTGGCTAAGATCGTGGAGAAAGAGATAGCTAGTAGGTGGCCACATCTATATAATAGAGCTAAAAGATCACTAAACGTAAAGAGAGGAGGGAAGAGAGCATGAGACCATTGGTCTACGTTACTAGAAGGATCCCTGAAGTTGGCCTTTCTATATTAAGAGAATACTGTGAAGTAGTTTATAGAGATGAGCTGGCCCCACCTAGTAAGGAAGAGCTATTAAATAATATTAAAGATGTTGATGCGATATTCTGTACGCTTAATGAAAAGATCGATAAACAGGTTTTGGATTCTTCACCTAAGTTAAGAGTTGTAGGAACTATGAGCGTTGGGGTCGACCATATCGATATAGATTATGCAACTAGTAAGGGAGTGTATATCATACATACTCCCGGAGTCTTAACCGAGACTACAGCAGACCTAGCATTTGCTCTTATTCTTTCAGTTGCAAGAAGAGTAGTAGAATCTGATAGGATAGTTAGAGAGGGTAAGTGGAAGATAGCATGGGCTCCTACGATGATGCTTGGATATGATGTCCACGGTAAGAAGCTTGGTATAATAGGTCTGGGTAGAATAGGGGCGGCCGTAGCTAAGAGAGCTAAAGGATTCGGTATGGAGATCTACTATTATGATAAGATTAGAAGAGAAGATCTAGAGAGAGATATGGGAATAGTATTTAAAAACCTCGATGATATCTTGAGAGAATCAGACTTCATCTCAATACATGTTCCCCTCACAGAAGAGACGAGATACTTGATAGGTGAAAGAGAACTCAAGATGATGAAGCCTACAGCCATATTGATAAATACTTCACGGGGTCCAGTGGTTAATGAGAAGGCTCTAGTGAAGGCTTTGAGAGAAGGATGGATAGCAGGGGCTGGTCTAGACGTCTTTGAAGAAGAACCTCTACCCTATAATAGCCCTTTAATAGAACTTCCAAACGTTGTACTCACTCCACACATAGGTAGCGCTACTATCGATACTAGGAATAAGATGGCTGCATATGCAGCCGATGGTATAATTAGGGTATTGAGAGGAGAGTTGCCCGACAATCTTTACAATAAAGAGGTAGTTAAAATAAGACCACCAGTAAAGCTCATAGATTGATTTGCAATCTACATTTTTCTTCTTCTTGTTTACTCGATGAGAGATTTGAAGTCCATTTTTAAAATCTCAAGAAATTTAGAAATAATGGAAGATGGAGATGAAACTAAGTTATGGTCAAAATCAATCTCTAGATTTTTCCATATTTTTACATAGTTTAAAGTGAGGAGGAAAACATTAATACTACAAGATACAGATTCAGTTAAAATGAGTATTGCTAGCCTTCTTAAGATAGTCGAAGACGCTCTAGTATCAGCAAGAGAGCATGCTCTTGAATCTATTAGATCTGGATGGGGGCTTAAAATAAAGGGTTTAGGTGCATATGGCGATAAGTCTTACGGATTCGACTTGGCAGCTGAGAGAGCAGTAATAGATGTAATAAATGATAGGCTTAGCAATGTAGCTATAATCTCCGAAGAGTTAGGGATTTCCGGCTCGAAGGATCCTGATTACTATGTCTTAATCGATCCAATAGATGGTAGTAGAAACGCTTCTAGAGGTATACCATTGTTTTCGACTACGATAGTTATCTCTAAAAGTATTAGTTCAAAAGATATACTTGTTGGAGGTGTTATAGACCATTCAAATGGTGACCTATATATAGGTGAAAAAGATGGGAATGTGATAGCGGTGGGAAAGAAGCCCAGTCTTACGAAAACGAACTCTCTTAGTGATGCATTCTTGATAGTAAACACATTTTCTATAAGGAGTGAGAAGTACAGGAGATGGGGTGAAATGATAATTAACAGATCGTATGTTTCCCTCTTTCTAGGTACGACCGCTCTTGAGATCTGCTACATACTATCTGGGAGAGTCGATGGATATGTATGTCTAGGACCACATCTAAGACCTTTAGATTTCATCGCACCGATCTTTCTCTTAAAACTCTCGGGTGGATCCTACACTATATTAACAGAAGATGGAGAAGTTGATGAGATAAACCTATCTGCAGGTAAGAGCTTTGGCGTTATAGCAACATCGAATAAAGAACTTTTCAATGAGATAACAAAACTTAGGGAAGAAAGTCAATCTTAATTATTTCTCTGTGATCAATTCTGGTTGGAGAGATATGGCGATACTGAGAACGGATGTTGAGGAATTAGAGAGGTTGAGAGGGAGTGGATATAGGATCGTTGGAAGACATTCAGCGGTTAAGATATGCCATTGGACAAAGAATGCTTTAAAAGGTGGAAAGCACTGTTATAAGAGTTGGTATGGTATAGAGAGTCATAGATGCTTACAGATGACTCCAAGCGTCCAGTACTGTAACATGATGTGTATATTTTGTTGGAGATTCCATACAATAAATAGAATAAGACCTTATGATGGTGAATGGGATAGACCCGAACAAATTTTTGAGGGACTAATCCGTGAGCAGAGACAGCTTCTTTCAGGTTTTAAAGGAAACCCTAAAGTTGATTCGAGGCTATTTAAAGAAGCCATGAATCCAAAACATATGGCTATCTCGCTAGATGGTGAACCAACCCTATATCCATATCTAGCAGATCTAATAAAACTTGCATATGAATATGGGATGACTACTTTTCTAGTAACAAATGGGACAAATCCTGAAAGGCTTAGAGATTTGATCGATGAGAATGCTGAGCCGACAAATCTCTACATAAGCTTGTACGGTCCTGATCGAGAAACACATGTTAGAATGTGTAGACCTATCATTAGAGATAGTTGGATCAAGTTGAATGAGAGTTTGGAGCTCATGTCCAGCTTTACCAAGTCAAGACGGGTGATAAGGCTTACACTCGTCAAAGGATATAATATGAGGGGGATCGAAGAATATCTTGAGCTAATAAAGAAGGCTAGACCAGACTATGTAGAATGTAAAGCATATATGCATGTAGGAGAGAGTCAGAAGAGGCTTCCTAGAGAAGCTATGCCGAGCATGGAAGATATAATCGAATTCTCTGAAAAGCTGAGTATGATCCTCGGATATAAAGTTGTATTTCATGACTCAACCAGCCGGGTATCAATTCTAGCCGATCCAACATCTCCACACTATCTGAGAGATTCGACGAATATGGTGAGGAAAAGATTATGATGGTTTTTTAAAATATTTTATTAAACGTTCGTAGGTTTCTTCAGGTAGCTCGGGGATTATCTTAGTCCCCGAAATCACAGTCATAAAGTTTGTATCTCCAACCCATCTAGGTACTACGTGGAGATGTATATGTCCTTCTATTCCAGCCCCTGCAGCTTCACCTATATTCAAACCAATGTTTAGCCCACTTGGATTATATTCCCTCTTCAACGCTCTTATACTAATTACAGCCAAATTCATCAATTCGCATAACTCCTCTTCATCTAAACTTTCGAGGTCTCCAGTATGTCTATAGGGTGCTATCATCAAGTGACCACTAGTGTATGGATACTTATTCAAGATTATGAAGCATTTGTCACCTCTATATAGTATAAGGTTCTCTCGATCTCTATATTCTTCACTCTCTATGCAGAAAACGCATCCTTTTTCTCTCTTTTCTTTAAGATGCTCTTTGATATACCTCATCCTCCAAGGAGCCCAGATAATCTTCATTACACCTACACCTCATCTTACCGGCTTAAATTCTTTACTTCTAAAAGATCTCTTTTTTCCTAACAATATCTTTAAGAGTAGTTTAGAGAAGAAGTAGTTGTATGAAGTCGGAGATAAAACAGATCAATATCTCTGGAAAACCTATAGTTAAACGGAGAGCAGTCGCTAGAGGCTTTATAAAGCTTCGTCAACAGACTATTGAAAAGATAAGGATGGGAGGTCTCGAGAAGGGAGATCCATTCCAGGTTGCGAGGTTAGCGGGGATAAACTCTGTAAAATTTACCCATCTACTCCTACCTCTATGTCATCCTATTGGAATAGACTATGTAGAAGTTAATCCGAGGATTAGAGAAGATGGTATAGAGGTTGAGGCCGTAGTCGAGGCCTTTGAGAAGACCGGCGTTGAAATGGAGGCTTTGACCGCTGTAAGCATAGCTCTACTAAACATCTGGGATGTGGTAAAGATCTATGAAAAAGATTCCACAGGACAGTATCCTGAAACAGAGATCAAGAATATTAGAGTAGTTGAGAAGGTTAAAGGACATGTCAATGGCTAAACCTCATGAGGAACATAAAATTAAAGCTCCCAAAATCCTCAGGTTCATCCTCTATACGGTTAGCACTTCTAGATATAATGCTAAGCTCAAAGGTGAAGTGTATTCTGATGAGTCGATGGATGTAGCAGTTCGGATAATAAGAGAGAAGAATCATGAGATAGTTGGAAAAGATGTTATTGATGATGATAAAGAGATGATCGCGCAAGCTCTTATAAAGTCGGTCGAGAAAGATGTTGATGTAATAATCTTTATGGGTGGGACAGGGTTAACGAGTAGAGATGTAACAATCGAGGCTGTAAGACCTTTACTCAGTAAGGAGGCGGAAGGTTTCGGGGAGATATTTAGATTTGAGAGTTATCGTAAGATAGGAGCGGCCGCTTTTCTAACAAGGGCAATGGCAGGAGTTATATCTGGAAAAGCGGTAATTTGTCTTCCAGGATCTCCCAATGCAGTAGAACTTGCACTAAAGATCTTTCTAGATGAATTTCCCCATCTTGTATATTTAGCTCGACAATAGAAGTTTATCAAGAGGTCTCTTGGCTGGATTTCGTATACATAAAAGTTATTTGGCTTCCAATGGTATTAAGACTTTGAGCTTAGATTCTTCTCCACGCATTACATGATAGCTTGGAGAACTAACCTGGCTATCTCCAATATATACGTGTCCATGAGTTATTAGTTGTCTAGCTTGATGGATGCTTTTAGCATAACCCAGCCTAAATACGATCGTCTGGATCCTTCTCTCTAGTATATCTCTCACAGTCAACTTTAATACATCATCAGCTGTAGCATTTTCTTCGATCAGCCCCATCTTATACAATCTCTGGATAAGCCTACTCTCTTCCTGAACTCTTTTCTCCCCTGTTAACACGAATAGAGATCTTGCTTGAGCTCTAATCTTCCTTAGTACGGTCTCAGCTCTCCATAGTTCTCGCTTATTCCTCAGACCATATTCTCCTAGGAGATGAAGTTCCATAGATAATCTATCCGATTTCCAAGGATGTTTAGGAGTCTCATAACGTTTCCTAGGCCTCTTTGGATCGCCCATCTCAGATACAATCCATATGAAGCTTCCTTATTAACTTCATCTAGACTATAAAAATTTGATGGGTTTTACTGTATAAACCGGGTTATTAGATATCTTGTTAATATTTCTACACAGTTTATGATTACATGATAATCTATTAGAGCTACTTTACATCATAATTAAGAGAATATGAATGACCTTATCGAGAAGCTTTACCACTATATCTCACCTGAAGAAGCTTTGGAAAAGATAATTAGGAATATTAATCTGGTTCCAAGAGTGGAAGTGGTTGAGACTTATGAATCATGCGGCCGTGTATTAGCAGAAGATGTTAAATCACCTTATCCTATCCCAAAGGATAACATTTCACATTATGATGGATATGCGGTGAAAAGTTCGGATACTCTAAAGGCATCTACAGTCAAACCAGTTAGATTGAAGATAGTTGGCAGAATAGATCTAACCTCAAATTATAATCTATCTATTGGAGGGGGAGAGGCTGTCTATGTAGTTACAGGCGCTAAAATCCCTGAAAATTCAGATGCAGTGATCCCAGTGGAAAGAGTTAGAATTTTGAAAGATTACATCGAGATAGTTAGACCGGTCAAGTATGGTGAGAATGTAACTTTTAGAGGGTCAGATGTAAAAGAGGGTGAGGTAATCTTGAAGAAGAGCCATATTCTTAGACCCCAAGATTTACGGTTTCTCCTAGATATAGGAAAGTTCAAGGTCAAGGTCTATGCTAAACCTAGGATTTCATTAATGGGAGTTGGAGATGAATTAACAAATGATGTAAACCAATCGAATTATAAGAAGCTTGAAACATCTACTGTGATGATCTCAAGTTTTCTAAAGGAGTTTAACATAGACTCTACTAGGGTTGGGGTTGTTCAAGATTCGCCTCGACATATTCTAGAAACCGTTCTAAGCTCTCTAAGGAATAGTGATGTTGTTGTAACAGTTGGAGGCGTCTCGCTTGGAGTAAAGGATCTCTGTTGGACGGAGCTGTCTAAGCATGAGGGAGCGATCCCGATTGCTAGAGGGTTAAGGATTCAGCCAGGTAGAGCTACTAGCATAGTCGTAATCGATGGTAAGCCTGTTATAATGCTTCCAGGACTTATTCAATCAACTATATGTGGAGTATACTATATCTTATTACCTCTAGTATTTTACTTGCAAGGGTTACCGATGAAGAACGTTTTACCTGAAATATCAGCTGAATTAAGTGAAGAATTTTTTATAAGAGAGTATATATCTTTTAAGAGGATAAGATTTGTCAAGTTACTCAGAGATGGAGATCTTTTTATTGCAAAACCTGTTCAAGGAGATTCATCGATGATAGGTACCATATTAAAGTCTGATGGCTTCATAGAAATACCTGAAGGTGTGGAGAGAATGGAACGAGGTGTTAAGGTAAAGGTAAGATTATTATCAATATCTCAACTTCTTCAACTTGATTTATAGAATATTTTCAGAAAAATGAGAATAATATATTCTTCGTAATATTGTATTCTACTTATATGAAAATATCATTTCTAATCTCAGATGATCCAAAAATAGTTATAACTCATAATGGGATCGAGAATGAGAAATATTAATATTAGAGAGTAGAAAATAGATATGCTGTGCCGTATATTAGGAAGGAGTATAGAGATAGGCTTAATCCAAAGATAGATGCATTGATAGATGAGTTGAGCAAGGCGCCTCTGGAAGAACTTGACGGACAGTTAAATTATGTTATATTCCGGCTGCTTCTCCGCCTATATCCACCACGATACTTTAACTATAACAGGGCCATAGGTGTAATCTCATGCGTCCTCCAAGAATTCTATAGAAGACATGTAGCATCATATGAAGATATTAAAATAGCTGAAACAGGAGATATTACTTAATTATCAACCGATAGATAGACTGCCCAGTTAGAGAAGCGATAATCAAGAAGAACCAGATCTCTTATCTTTCTTCTTCAATTTTTCAGCCAATTCTCCCAGGACTTCATCAACCTTCTCCCCACTCATCTCTAATTTTCTGATAACCTCATCTAAGGTTACAACAGGTGCTTTCTTAATCTCTTCCTCTTCTATATCTTCATCTACTCTTTCCATTGAGGGTGATGGTTCAGATGGTAAAGGAATCATTATAGATGATTCTCTTCGTCTTCTTAGAGATCTGATCACGGCTACAGCTACCAGAGATGTTGTAACCATAATAGTTAAAATGATTATTTGGAGAGAAGTCCATGAAAGAGGAATAGTTATGAAGATAGGTGAAGAGCTCTTTATATCAAACTCTCTCTGTATATGGTTATTCTGGTAGATAATGATGGCGATCAGATTTACCGATGGGAATGGGCCGACATTATAAAGTTGACCATTATTATCGGTGACCCCCTCATATAGTAATCTACCATCTTCCGTCTTAACGATTATCCTTGCACCTTCGACAGGTAGCCCCAGATAGTCGGTAACCTTGAAAGAAGTCTTAAAGACCCTTACAAGTATTCTAATAGAGTAAGGTGAATTTTCTTCTATCTTTAATTCTTCCATGGATTTTACATCAAATCCCTTCCATGTTGAGCTTATGATAATCCAGTCTCCAGTTCTCATCCATGTTTGAGAACTTGAAGAGACTTTTTTCACCTCCCCATCCTTATGTTTGATTACGAAGTCCACACCCTCAATAAACTCGTTATTCAATGAGATCGCTTGAAGGATGACTTTCTTTTCAATAGAGTATTCTGCGGTTACCTTCATGGGAGACTTGACTCCGTTGATGATGCATAGATCGTCTTGAACGATGCTACACCCTATCCACTTATCGAAAATCATCCTCGTGTAGTTATCTAGCGGTAAGATTCTGGGAGCTAGTATATCATATGTCTCATCTTCAAGTATCCATCGCTCCCTTTCTACGCCGGAATTTTTAGGTGTCTCGATAACTACCAGATATTTCTTAACCCATATTGCTTTGATGATCAATGGCTCCCTTAGATTGGGAATTTCGATTATAGGGTTAGATGATATAATGCTCCCTGTCCATCCTTTAAAGATTGTTTTTACACCATTTTCTATTTCTCTCTCAATGGGTGTGGCATTTATGATTAGATGGCTTCCTCTCTCTATCCACCCAGTCTTTTCTACGGTTATCGGATTCTCTGTCTCTATTGAGACCCAGTAGTAAACCCTCCAATCTGCTCTAGCTCTTACCGGTCCATCTATAAAGATATCCAGGATAGGGGTCGTCGAGGATATCCCATTACTCCATCTATCAAAGACTATCTTAGTACTATTTGGCCAGATGACTTCATCTTGTATCTTATCAAAAATGAGTCTAGAACCATGCTCCATCCAATTATCGAGAAGTATCGGTTTGATATAGTTCGATTCCAGTAATACGTGATGATACTTTTTCCATACAGCTTGAATGACTATAGGTGAATAAACCTCAATCTTGACAGGTCCATTAATGATTTCACGATCTTCATAATTTTCTGGTCGAAAGTCTATTATGAATCTCTCGAGCTCTACCTTCGTCTCCCCATCATTCATATAGATTACATCTTTTCCTGGCTCAATAGTGATTGTCTCACCTTCATTAAACCAGCCACTCTCAATATCTAGTGGATATTCAGAGACTATTTCAACATAGTATAATGTTCTCCAAACCGCTTTAGCTATTAGAGGCCTATCGAGCCTCTCGATATATATGTCTGCTTTTTCACTCTCTATATCTCCAGTCCATCTAGAGAAGATCTTTCTGATACCTTCTCCAAAATCCCAAATCTCTTGAATATCATATGCTACTAGAGAACCTCTATTTAACCAGTCTCTTATAATTTTGTAACCTGCATCCAGCTCGATTAGATACTGTACTTGATATTTTGCAGTATATTCTTGAACGATAGTATCGTTCTTAGCGGTCACATTAAGAGTTGGATGAGTGCTGATAAGGGTCACACCTTCATACCATCCTTTGAAAACTATTCTAGTATTGTTACCATGGTATTCTAGAGATGTGTAGGGAATAGTACAGCTTACTTCTTGTCCAGCTAAGACTTCCACTTCACAATCAGAGATCTTAATCCTTTCACCTAGACCTGTATCGATATAGAAGATTATCCTTACCTTTTGCTGTTCAGAGGTAGCGGGATCTATTATCGAGAACGCTATTAGAACTATCATGAAGATATGGAATAAGAGTTTAAATATCGTTCCCATCTACTCTTAGCTCTAAGCTTATCTATAAACTTCATCTATAAAATCTTTATCGTGTTTATCTATTCTCTCCAACCTTCGAAAGTTATCCTTAAGTCTTTGTGAAAGATGAGAATTGGTATATTCTTTTTCCTTGCTTTTCTGATTATCTCAAGGTCTACTGTGGCTAGAGGGATCTTCAGCTCTTCTGCAGCTTTAACTATCTTCTCATCAACCGAGATCTCTCCGAGATATCGTATTATTTTAAAATTAGAGGCTACTGCTAGAGCTACTCTCGCCATTCTAGACTTCTTCCCTCTACCTTTAGCGATGCCTTCAAGCTCTCTTATTACGTCTTCAAGAGTGTAAAGTTCTAGTTTTTCATCCAGTTCTTTCTCTGCTATCTCAATCAGATTTTTCCCCAGCTCTACGGAGAGCATAAGTAGGCTAGTATCTACCAATAACTTCATCTAGATGATTTATAACGTCTACAAGATAAAAATCTACCTCGAACATACTATAATATAGTCTATCTCCCTTTTATTCACTATTTTCACATATTAGAAATTTTTAAAATTATTTGTACGAGTGTCTCTAGAGTCTGGGTCTAAGTTATGATCCCGTAGCCTATAAGCCTCCATCCAGGCCCGATCTTTCTAGATATAGAAACTTTATCTCCTTTCTGTGCTACGATCGGTCTCGTCAACTTTATTTCAAGTTTATCTTTAGACCGATGCGTAACAACACCACTTGTAACTGCTGAGTAGACGTTCAGTACTAGAGACTCTTTCTCATTTACTCCCGTAACCTCCATCCGTTCCTTCACTCCTACAACATACTTGAACAAAACATAATCTAGATCTATAGTATCTAGTGTGGGAGGAAGTGTTCCTGGTTTTCCAGCTACATTCCCAGCCATCGCATCAGCTTTCGTCAAGCATGGATCCAGCTTGGTCTCGATTCCTGTTAATCCACCGCTCATAGCTTCTTCAACATCCCTACCTCCTGCTTTAATGTTGACTACCTCTGTTATTACAGATTCATACACCGAGCCTTGACCCTCCTCTGACGGTATTCCAGGAGCTATCTCTATTTCTTCTCCAATCCTTATCTTTCCTTGGATTATCGACCCTCCAATAACTCCACCTTTAATCTTGTCTCCAGGGGTGCCTGGAGGATTAACATCAAATGATCTTAGTATGGGCATTCTAAAGGGTTTGGAGAGGTCTCTTAAAGGTGTTGGAATAAACTTCTGGATCGCCCATAATAATAGATCTACCCCTGCTTTATGTTGTGCAGATACTGGGATTATTGGACAGCTCTCAAGCTTACTGTTCTTTAAGTATCTTTTAATCTCATCATAATTTTCGAGAGCTCTCTCCCTCGTTACAAGATCTATCTTATTCTGTGCGATAACTAGGTTATCTATATCCATTATGTAGACTGCTTGAAGATGTTCACTATCTTGAGGTTGAGGAAATTCATGTCTTACATCTACTACGAATATTGCTCCATCGAATAATGCTGCTCCTGAAAGCATCGTAACCATTAATGAATGATGTCCAGGGCAATCTATAAAAGATATGGATCTCTCAAAGATGGTCGCTGAACCACATCTTGGACATTTTTCTTCGACAGTATAGTTGAAGGGCTCTTCACATTTTGGGCATCGATATATTGGTGCATCAGCATAACCTATTCGGATGGTGATACCTCTCTTTAGTTCTTCTGAGTGGCGGGCGGGCCACACACCGGTAATAGCTTGGACTATAGTACTTTTACCATTATCTACGTGACCGAGCGTTCCAATATTGACCTCAGGCTGTTTCGGTAAAGCCTTCCCATACATCTGACTCTCATTAATCTTTCTTCTTTATATGTATAGTCTTTAAGACTTTAAAATATGACATGGTACGAGTCGGTTTCAATTAACATTTTTAATATACTGCTCTTTCACGAACTTATACTAAAAGTAATTATTCTTCTCAAACGATAGAAGTTGTTTGAGTTGTTCATGTGAGTAATCGTATAGATTAAATGGAAGCATTGACCAGCATCTGCATGAGGTCTCTCCCTACATTTTAATATGTTTGAAGTTCTTCTTCGCTGAAAAAGATTCTAAACTCTCTGTTATATGATTCTACGCTATCAGAAGCATGAATAAGGTTGTCGGTTAACTCTATCGCTAGATCTCCTCTAATGGTTCCAGGCTCAGCGTGTATGGGGTCTGTTGCTCCAACAATCTTTCTAACAACCCCGATAGCCCCCCTACCTTCTACCACCATCGCTACAACCCTTCTACCTTCCAGTGTTCTTACAAGATTTTCATAGAAATCTTTACCTCTATGAATACTGTAAAGTTCTTCAGCCATCTCTCTCCTCATCTTGAGGAACTTGATCTGCACGATTCTAAGCCCCTTCTTTTCAAATCTTCCAACTATCTCTCCTACCAGGCCTCTCTCTACACAGCTAGGCTTCAACATTATAAAGGTTCTCTCAACCTCTGGCATGCATAAAAACTCTACAAACTATAATATAGAGTTAGAGTATTGTACGCTGTCTACACCATTCATATAGAGGTCCGATTAGAACCTTCTCTGTATTCTTCAGCTCATCTATCCTACTCTTCCCTACAAGGTACATTGACGTCTTAAGCTCTAAGATTATTTTCTTAAGAAATTTCAAGACTGATTGAGCGCTCTCCATGGCTGGTTTGAGTAATGGTCTAGCTATTCCACCCATACTAGCACCTATGGCTATAGACTTAGCTATATCTAGACCGGTTCTTATACCGCCTGAGGCGACGACATCTATCTTGACGGCTGAAGATACTTCTATGATAGAGGCGGCTGTAGGTATTCCCCACTCGAGGAAGACATCTGCAAGCATCTTCTTCTCAAGGTTTCCCGCCCTCTCTGCTCTAATCTTCTCTACCAGTGTCCAGTTAGTTCCTCCCGCTCCAGCTACATCTATTGCTCTTACACCTATAGACTCCAATGATTTTGCGGCCCTCCTAGATATTCCACATCCAACCTCTTTGACTATAACCGGGACGCTTAATCGTTCTACCGCTTCACCTATAGCCTTCAATACTCCTCGAAAATTTGCAGAACCACCAACTTGAATCTGTTCTTGTAGACTATTTAAGTGAACTGCTAAAGCGTCTGCATCTATCATTTCAACAGCTTTCTCAGCGAGGTCTACCCCATCTCTCGCTAACTGTCCACCCCCGATATTGCCGATCAGAAATATATCTGGGGCCACGTCTTTAACGATTTTATAGGTTTGTCTGAGGGATTCTTTATAGATTGCTGCCCTCTGGCTTCCAACACCCATTGGGATTCCAAGCTCGGCGGCAGCCTCTGCAAGGTTTCTATTTATATCTAGTGCTTCTGGTGCGCCACCTGTCATACCTTCTATCAAGATCGGATAGTTAAATAGTCTTCCAAGAAATCTGGCTTCAAGTCTTATATCATCGATATTTAGCTCGGGTAATGGATTGTGTATCAATTCAACATACTCTAGCCAGGTAGACTTTTTCTTAAATTCTACATCTTCTTCAGCACATATTTTAATGTGATCTCTCTTTCTGGAGACTATTTCTCCCATTGTCTGAACTATAGATATAGATGTTTAATGATAAATATTTCTATACCTAGCTAAACATGATTTGTTTAAGAGTAAAATAGTTTAATTATACTCTTTCCAAAATATGATACTACTGAAAGATATATGGCCTCTCAATCTTATAATCGATAATCTACTCTTATTTCTCTACATGTCTTTACCTATGCCTCACCTCTGAGAGAGATATTTTCTGTACTCTGATAATCCTAATTTTAGAGTCGTCAAAGATAAGATTGCACACTTTATTCTTGCTGGGCTTATAGGGACTCCTAGCATTCTAATGATATCCTCCTTCTGCATCTTCTCTACATCATCGATCTTTTTCCCTTTAACGTATTCTGTTAAGATGGAGGCGGAGGCTTGTGATATTACGCACCCCTCCCCCCTAAACCTAATATCTTCGATTACTCCATCATCGTTTAATTTTAACTGAATCTCTATCACGTCACCACATAGCGGATTCCAATCTTTAACCTTTATATCTGGATTTTGAAGCTCTCCAAAATTTCTAGGAGACTTCCAGTGATCTAGAATTCTATCTTCATAGATCGAGCTCATTTAAAAATCTTCACCAGTCTCTGCAATGATTCTACAAATATGTCTACTTCTTCTCTAGTATTGTAGAAGTAGAAGCTTGCTCTCGCAGTTGCAGGAACGCCTAACTTCACCATTAAGGGCATACAACAATGGTGGCCTGATCTTATCGCTATCCCGTCTTCGTTCAGGACCTGGGCAACATCATGGGCATGTATCATTCTACCATCGCTGAATACATTGAAAGATATGACTCCTCCCCTAATATTGATGTCATCATTTCCATAGACCTTGACGGAGTCGATCTCATTAATTCTATCTAAAGCATATCTTGTTAATTCTTTTTCATGGTCTCGTATCTTCTCCATCCCAACCTTATTCAAGTAATCTATTGCTACACCGAATGCGATTGTATCTGCTATGTTAGGTGTACCGGTTTCAAACCTCCATGGAGGACCCTGAAATGTGGTCTCAGTTAGCTTAACCTCCTTTATAATATCACTCCCAAGTAGGAGTGGCGGTGTCTTCTCTAAAAGCTCTTTCCTCCCATATAGGATCCCTACTCCAGTGGGGCCACACATCTTATGTGCGGAGAATGCGATGAAGTCTGCACCTATCTCTCTTACATCTATCGGCATGTGTGGAGCAGATTGCGCTGCATCAACCACAAATACTACACCATACTCATGACACATTTCTCCAATCTCTTTTACAGGATTAATTGTTCCTAAGACATTTGAGACATGTGTCACTGAAACAATTTTTGTTCTATCTGTTAACAGCTTTTTATAGTCTTCTAATTTCAATGTATAATCTTTATTGATGTCAACGAATTTCAACTTTATACCTTTCTCTTGTAGTTTCTGCCATGGGACAAGATTGGAATGATGCTCCATCACTGTTAGAATTACTTCATCGCCTTCTTTCAGATTGTTACCTGCATAAGACTGGGCAATAATATTTAATGCTTCGGTAGTATTTCTACAGTAAACGATCTCTTCAGAAGAGTCTGCGTTGATAAACCTTCTAACCTTTTCTCTTACTCCTTCATATTCTCGGGTTGCCTCCTCGCTAAGATCATAAATTCCACGGTGAACATTAGCATTAAAATATTCATAATAGTGTTTTATCGCTTCTATCACGCATTTAGGTTTCTGGGATGTGGCCGCATTATCAAAGTATATTAATCGTTTTCCATTTATCCTTCTATTGAGGATCGGGAAGTCTTCTCTAACCCACTCTAAGCTGAGGAGCATCAAGCTCACCTGTACTTATAATGCATCTCAAAGATGTCTTTGACGCTGGTCCTCTCTTCTTCAAATCTAGATTCAAACGATTCAAACTCGATGTCTTTGATCGAAAATCTCTTATGTTCCCACTTATTATCAACATATTTCAGCGCTAGATCTTTAACGAATTTACTTGTAAAATTGTTTATAGCATGTGAAAGGAATCCTAAGGCTATCAACTTCACGGCTGAACTCATCTCTAATCCACGTGACATTAAGTAGAAGAGCTGTTCTCGGTCTATTGATGATGAAGATGAAGAGTGAGTTGCCTTTACATCGTTGGTTTCTATCTCTAGACTGGGTATAGCGTCAGCCGAGGCTTCCTTATCTAACAATAGTGAATGCGAGGCTAGATATGAGTTCGAATTCTTAGAGTTGGACAATATTCTGATTATCCCTTTGAATAGAGACCTGCTACTCTCTCTTAAAGCATTTCTATTCAAAGATTTAGCTACCGTATCTCTCCCTAGATGTATTAAGTTTGTTGTAAGATCAAACTTCTGATCCCTTTCACCATATGATACCTCTATATTCTCGGCTAGAGATCCTACACCTTTCAGATATATGTTGGTTCTCGTCTTTGTTATGGATGAGCCTAGAAAGACCTTATTCAGTCGAAACGTTGCATCATCTTCACAGATGATGTCTTGAATCTGTATGAATCTTCCCGAGTCATATGTTTGTAAATCATATATTGTAGCTGTAGAATTTCTTCCCAATACTATTGTCCAGCCTTCTGCATCTAGTGAGTCTTCATATCCACCAAATCTATTAATCATAATATTGACCCTACTGTTTGATTCTACGTAGATGAAGTTTTTAGCCACGGTGGTCCCATCTAGGATTGAGAATCCTATTATTGGAAGACTTAACTCTAGGTTTTTAGGGATGTATATGAAAACTCCAGTATCAAAGAAAGAGTTTACGAAGCTGGGAAGCTTCTCATAATCAACGTTAAAATAGGGTCTTATCAGGGTTTCATACTTTTTTAAAGCCACTGTAATGTCTTGTATAATGAGCCCTGCCTTACTTGAATCATTTTTTACCCCTGACTCTAAACCTCCATTTAGAATAAAATAATTTAAATCTCTATTTAAGTCGATATCGATCTCTCTTCTCCTATTTCTCACCTCTACTTTATCAAAATCGATATCTAAGAGATTATACTTCTTAAATAATTCTGAATTCTCTATTATCTCTTCTTTAAAGATCCTATAGGATCTTCTTCTGAATTCTTGTAGCCACTCATCTTCATTCTCCATGTTTTCTCATCCTACCGTGCCTTCCATCTCCAACTTAATCAATCTAT
The DNA here is from genome assembly GCA_039630055.1 of Candidatus Caldarchaeales archaeon. Taxonomy (GTDB): domain Archaea; phylum Thermoproteota; class Nitrososphaeria_A; order Caldarchaeales; family Wolframiiraptoraceae; genus Geocrenenecus. Next base: position 82,215 of record JBCNVN010000004.1, read on the forward strand.
TAAATTCAACAGCATACTCGAAGGGTAATTCTTTGATGAAGGGTTCTAGAAACCCTAGTACGATCATGTTTAATGCATCTTCTTCCTTTATCCCCCTAGACATCAAATAGAATAATTGGTCATCGCCTATCTTACCGACTGTCGCCTCATGAGTTACCTCAGCATCCTTTTCATGGATTTCATTGTAGGGATATGTGTCGGTTCTCGATTTATCGTCTAATATTAGTGCATCACATCTAACAGATGACTTTACGCCTACCGCACCCTTCTTAACTAGCAATAGTCCACGATAGGTCGTCCTTCCACCATCTTTACAGATGGATTTAGATGTTATTCTAGATGTAGTGTATGGAGCAAGGTGTAGAACCTTGGCCCCGGCATCCTGATGCTGTCCTCTCCCGGCAAATGCGACGGATAGAATCTCAGCTTTCGCATTCTCTCCTAACAGATATACGCTTGGATACTTCATATTTACACGGGAACCAATGTTTGCATCAATCCATTGAACTTCTGAGTCTCTATAAGCAAAAGCCCTCTTTGTAACCAAGTTGTAAACATCATGGCTCCAATTTTGTAGAGTCGTATATCTTACCTTTGCTCCTTCTTTCGCTATTACCTCTACTACTGCAGCGTGGAGAGATTGTGCAGAATAGTAGGGGGCGATACATCCTTCAATATAGCTTACTTTAGAGTTTCTATCTGCCACTATGAGTGTTCTTTCAAATTGTCCCATTTTAGGTGCATTCAATCTAAAGAAGACTTGTAGAGGCATCTCGATCTTTACGTTTGGTGGAACATAGATGAATGTGCCCCCACAGAATACAGCACTATTCAATGCTGCAAACTTATTATCAGTGTATGGGACAACACGTCCAAAATATTGTCTCACCAAGTCTGGATATTCTCTTATCGCAGTATTTATATCCTCGAAGATCACTCCCTTCTTGGATAAGTCTTCTCTCAGTTTATGATAGACCGACATCGTCTCGTACATGGCTCCAGCACCAGCTAAGAATTCTCTTTCAGCTTTCGGTATTCCGAGCTTATCAAAGATCTTCCTCATCTCTTCTGGCATCTCTTCCCAGCTTTTCACCTGACCCTTGATAGGTTTAGCAAAATATGTTATCTCATCAAAGTTTATGCCTGATAGGTCTGCACCCCAGGTAGGGATCTCCCTACGCATGAAGTGTTCTAAAGCTTTTAGTCTAAATTCAAGCATCCACTCTGGCTCTCTCATCTCTGTCGAGATCAGCCTTACGATCTCTTCGCTTAGACCCTTAGGTGCGATGAATTCGTACTCTAATTCTTCTCTCAACATATGCTTCGTTCTATCGATCTCTAATACCATCTACTCACCTCCTTGGTATCCTTTAGCCTCTATCTCATGGGCCAATTCGGCGCCTCCAGTCTTCTTTATCTCTCCATCAATCATTACGTGCACTAGATGAGGCTTTACATGGTATAGAATCCGATTGTAATGAGTGATTAAGAGTACCCCAATATTATGTTTCTCGACAGCGATGTTGATAGCTTTCGAGATCAATCTTAGAGAGTCTATATCTATCCCCGAATCGGGTTCATCAAGGATAGCAAACT
>JBCNVN010000040.1:0-7142 GCA_039630055.1 Candidatus Caldarchaeales archaeon
GGCTGTTAACGCTGCTCTAGGCGTCTCGATCATCGTTCCGACGGAGAACTCTATCCTATCTCTCTTTTCTTGGAATACTTTCTCCGCTTCATCCTCAACGATCTCTCTTAAGATGCGTAGTTCATTCGCTTCGCTAACCAATGGGATCATTATCTCCACATGAACTAGTTTACCTTCCTCTCTCTTCAGTTCTAGAGCCGCCTCCAGTATGGCCCTAGTCTGTATTCTATAGATCTCCGGATAGCTTATACCTAGTCTACATCCTCTATGACCCATCATCGGATTATGCTCTGCAAGCTGTAGAGCTCTCTTCAATATACGTTCTTTTTCTTGAAGTATCTTCATAGCTTTCTTATATCCTCTTTTACGGCTCTTTACCTTCAATCTAAGCTCAGCTACTTCTTGGATTAATTCTTCTATTCTAGGCAAGAACTCATGTAGTGGGAGGTCTAGTAACCTAACCGTTACAGGGTATCCGGCCATCTCTCTAAAGATCTCTTTAAAGTCTGACTTGAACATGGGTAGAAGCTTCTTGACAGCATTCCAGCGTTCATCTTCTGTCTCAGCGAATATCAGCTCATGTACTATTGGAAGTCTATCAGGTGCATTGAACATTCTCTCAGTTCTGGCTAGGCCTATCCCTTCCGCTCCAAACTCTCTTGCTCTACGTGCAGCTATAGGTGTCTCAGCATTCGCTCTAACCCCCAGTCTCCTCACCTCGTCAGCCCAGCTTAGCAAGATCTTCAGCTCATCGCTTAGCTCAGGCTCTATCGTCGGTAAGGCGCCTAAATAGACGTGGCCCTCAGTACCATCAATAGTTATAACATCCATCTTCTTAACTACGACTCCATCTACTGTGAAGAACTCTCCATCTAGGTCAATCTTGATCATTTCAGCGCCTACTACTGCGGGTTTACCCATGCCTCGTGCGACGACAGCGGCGTGTGAAGTCATCCCTCCCCTGCTCGTCAATATTCCTTGAGCAGCTATCATTCCATGAATATCTTCAGGCTTTGTTTCAGGTCTAACAAGTATTACTTTTTCACCTTTTGCTCCAAGTTCTGCTGCCTCATCCGCTGTAAACACTACTTTGCCCGTGGCCGCTCCAGGTGAGGCGTTCAATCCTTTCGCTATAGGCTTAGCTTTAACGTTAGGGTCTATTCTTGGATGTAGAAGCTGGTTTAGATCATTAGGATCTATTCTAGCTATCGCTTCTTCTTTAGAGATCAATCCTTCATTCACCATTTCTACCGCTATCTTTACCCCTGCTTGAGCGGTTCTCTTACCATTCCTAGTCTGGAGTAGGTATAGCTTACCATCTTGTATCGTGAACTCGAAGTCCTGCATCTCTTTGAAATGCTCTTCAAGGATACTGGATACCTTTAATAGTTCATCGTAGACTCTCGGCATCTCATTTCTAAGTTCTTCTAGAGGTTTGGGGGTTCTGACACCTGCGACTACATCTTCTCCTTGAGCATTAATAAGATACTCACCATATAGTTTCTTCTCTCCAGTTGAGGGGTTTCTGGTAAAACCTACACCTGTACCTGATTCAGGACCTAAGTTTCCGAAGACCATAGTCTGGATGTTAACCGCAGTATACAGGTCTTCTGGAATATTGTATGTCTTTCTATAGACTATCGCTCTAGGATTATTCCATGATTTGAAGACTGCTTCTATAGCCATCTTAAGCTGTTCCCATGGGTCTTGTGGAAACTCTCTGCCAGCCTCTCTAACGATCAATTCCTTGAATTCTTCGATTATCTTCTTCCACTCATCTGGAGGTATCTCTACATCATGTTTTACACCAAGCTTCTTCTTGTGCTCTTCAATTATATCGCTAAACTTTTCATCCTTTACGCCTAGAACTATCTTTCCGAACATCTGGATAAGCCTACGATAAGAATCGTATGCAAACCTCTCATTTCTGGATTCTTCTGCAAGAGCCTTAACTATCTCATCATTTAATCCAAGGTTGAGTATTGTATCCATCATGCCTGGCATAGAGTATGGAGCTCCAGACCGGACTGATACTAGTAGAGGTCTATAATTAGAACCGAACCTTCTTCCAAGCCTCTCCTCTATAATTTTTAGTTTTTCTCTTACTTCATCTAGCAAGCCTTCTGGAAGTCTATTGATAGCATAAAATTCTCTACAGACATAGGTTGGGATAATTATTCCAGGTGGTACAGGCAGCCCTATCCGCGTCATCTCAACCAGTCCATATCCCTTGCCGCCGAGCTCGAACTTCGTCAGGCCGACAGCTTCTTCAAATAATAAAACTCTAGGTCTATTCTCTGACATGAACCGACTCCTCTGATACTGCTATGAATGCTTAATATTTAATCTTTCTCTAATTATTCATAGATAAGATTAATAAGAGGGTTGTCTCTCTACAAGCCTGTTTAAAATTTATTATGTGAGAGACGCTTCCATTAAAAGCTGTTTTATTGAGATTGTTAGATATCATGTTATTATAACGTGGTCTATTCGATGATGTCTTTTAGCTAGTAGACGTATAAGATCGATTGTTTTACCATTCTTCCCGATCGCTATACCTTTATGTTTTGGATCTACTGTTACCACAGCTATCTTTCTACCATCTGTCCTCTCAGTAACTCTAACCGGCTCAATTAACCTAGCTGGAAGCAGGGCATTCTCAAGAAACTTAGATGGATCAGGAGAATACTCGATGACCTTTATCTTCTTCTTCAACATCTTGGAGAGCTGCTGTATCTTTACACCCTTCCTCGCCAATACTTTTCTAAGTTCTCCACTGTTTACTATGAAGACTATTATGTCCCCTGAATCTACACAGTCAGCGACAGACGCTCCTGTAGCTGCTTCGAATAAAGATACGTATTTTATCTCCTTATCCGTCAGCTTTACACCTTCACTCAAGACTAAGCAACCTCAACTCAAGACGCCAGATCTATCAGACACCAACTATTATAAAAGCTTAAACGAGGTTCTTAAAAATATTATAAAAGAAGCAATACAAAACCAGTTATAACAGGTTATGCTATAGAATCATAGAAAATTATTAATAGTTTAGGAGAAGTATTTTCTAAGGTGTTTGATGTTGGTCTCGCAGCTGATACCACCGATTCCTACATCATGTGGAATATTCCTAACATATATATGTAATTCTGAGTGTAGGCACTGCATGTATGCTTGCTCACCGAGATGGAGTAGCGACTGGATCTCTATAAAAGATCTGGAAAAGATAATAGTCCAGCTCTCAGATAAGATCCTACCTCCACCTAGCGGATTCTCTAGAGTTGGAGTAAACTATGGTCTACACTTTACTGGTGGAGAACCTTTCCTAAATTATCCACTACTTTTAGAGGCTATAAAGACTGCGAAAGACTATGGGATCCCATCTATCTTTGTCGAGACCAATTCTTTCTGGTGTAAGGATTTAGGAGAAACTGAGGAGAAGTTGATAGAACTTAAGAAGGCTGGATTGGACGGCATCCTTATAAGCATCAATCCATTCGTAGTAGAATACGTACCCTTCGAGAGGATGGAGAGAAACATATCTCTAAGCTTAAAGATATTCGGCTTGAATACTATAATTTATCAGTACGAGTTTTATAAGCAGTTTAAAGATGTGAATCTTAAAGGATTATTGAGTTTTGAAGATTATCTTGAACGGTTTAAACTAGATGGGTTGAGATGGGTTGAACTCATACCTATGGGTAGAACATGCTACGAACTAAGACACTTATTCTACAAGTATCCTGCAAAATATTTCTTTAAAGAGAATTGTAGATCAAGTCTCCTAAGAGAATGGCATACACATATAGATAATTATGGAAATTATATTACGGGATACTGTGGAGGGATCTCACTTGGAGATGCAAGAGAGCTAGACAAATTATTAGATGAGGGGATAGACTTGGATGAGAGACCTATACTAAACTTTTTAATAAACGGTAATCTTGGAGAACTTTACGATTACGCTGTAAGAGAGTTCAATTATAGAGAGAAGACCGATGGTTACATATCTAAATGCGATCTATGTCTCGACATGAGAAGATGCATCATCCTCCAATCAGATGAATTTATAGAGCTCTCCCCCAAAGAATACTATCATCACCTAACATGCGTTAAAAAATCTGATACATCTACCCGTATCTTAAAATAGCATGATAAAAATTATGATAAAATATTATAGCAACAACTGGTCTATTATCTGATCCTTGAGCCCCAGTATCTCATGAAAGTCTTTAAAGATCTATCGTATGTCTTCTCGATCTCAGGTGGGAAGAAGCATGCTGGAAGCTCACGGTGACTCCAATGATAGCGTAGACATTCGCAGCATAAACCTTTCCTAGAGCATGGCTCATAAGTACAGCTACAATTTCTAAGATTATAGTCAAACTTACATATTCTCTGAGACATCCAAAACACCTAAAATAACCAAAAGACACTACTACAAAAAGATAACTTATAGATATCAATGAAAATTCGGTATAACAACAAATTAATTTATTTTTGAACAGCTCTTAATGATATATATTGGCTATAGTAGAGATGAGAGCAATAAGATTCGAGTCAAAGAATACTATAGATATCTTCCATGAACCTCTTTCTTCTTCAAAATCTTATGATAAAGTGATAGCATGACATCTTTAAATCAGCAGCCTTAACTAGGTTCTATAATAAGAATCTATATGGATAGTTATTAGATTATGGGGCCGGTGGGATTTGAACCCACGACCACGCGGGCCCAAGCCGCGTATCATAACCAATCTAGACCACGGCCCCTTAATCCTAATCTTACATCTCTTCTATATAATGGTGTAGAGGTTTAGATATTTATTGGTGCTTCCTCTGTTACGATTGAATGTATCGTTATATCGTATTCTTCTAGGTTTTGGAGTATTGGGTTTGGTGATAGATATTCAGGTGGGTATACACCTCTAGCTTTTATCTCTCCTTCCCCCAGCATTATGGCGAATACTGCTGGAGGAGTTCCGGTCAGGTAGGATGTGGCCGTAGTATTAAATTCTTCGTAAGCTTCTTCATGACTCATCAAGGTATAGATCGTATACTTCACTCTCTTCTTCCCTTTACTACCTTCAACTTCAACAGCTATTCCAGCATATCCCGATACTCTTCCAGCCAGTTCATCTGGGTTGGGTAGGACTGCATAGAGGACTTTGGCAGGAGAGATCTCTTGACCGTCTACTCTAACCTTCTTCTTGCTGAGAAGCCCTATCACCTTCAATACCTTTAGAGCTTGAACGACTTCAGATGGTATAGATAGCTTGAAGTCTACGTATTTTACTCCTTTAATATATTTCGGGATCGTAAATACTTCTTCATGGGAGACAGCATATACTGGCAGTCTATTGATTGGTGGCGGAAACTGGTATTCTTCATATCCACTGAGAGGTGGAAGTCTTCTAAACCTACCTTTATGATAGATATATGCCGACTCGAATAGTTCGGCAAAGTATACTTCTTTTGAGAATAGGGGTGTAAGATGGCTTCTCATACCTTTAACTATACTGCTTTCACAATCTCTAATCTTTACCGATTCAACCTTTGTCAACTGGTCTGCAGCGTATCTAGCGAATATGTTTGACAACCCTGGGTCCTCACCTAAACAGATTATCCCTGTTAATCCTTCTTCTTTGAATGAGTCGTTGAATTTTAGCTGTAGATATGGGTCATCATTTGCTAGATCTATATAGTGTACCCCCGCCTCGAGGCTGGCCTTCATCAACTGAATATTAAATCTTGGAAGGGTAGCATTTATCAAAACATCTACGTTCTTAGATATGTTGACGACATGTTTGATGTTCGCAGCATTTACTCTCTTCGGAATAGCTTTCTTCCTCCCAGTCTCTAAAGCAACCTTCTTAGCTCTATCATAGTTCTTATCTGCAAGTATTACTTCTTCAACCTCATCACTCTTTGCAAGATGTTTAGCTATAACTGAGCCGACGGCTCCTACACCAATAACAATTGCTTTCAGAATTTCAACTCCTCTAGACTTATCCCTTAGATTAACTTCTGTATATAGTTCTCTATAAACTTTTTGAGTATAATATTATATACTCAAAAAAGAAATAATAAACTTCTCTCTTACTAAGCTTCGTTAATCTTCACCAATTTTCTCATATATAGTTTTCCCTACTATCTCCTCATCAACATATTCATATAATAATAAATCTTTATAAAATCTTCTATAATAATCTTCAATATATAATTCATTATTTTATAGAGAATATGTTAAGTTTTTTATATGCCTTATCGGGATATAAAGGTGTGGATAAGAGATAGAGTATTTGGGGTTAGCCTTATTCTCGATACCATTCCAGTTATCTCATCTAAAGATGCCAATAGCTCTTTCAAAACCTCTATACTCCAATATAATATAAACCTATAAAGATATTTAAGAAAGTCGTATAGCTTTATACATAATCAACATCTTCTTCCCACCTCTCTTAAAACTTCATCTACTACTTCTAGATCCACCATCTGCAAATATCTCTCGAAATGCTCGAAATCTTCAACATTCTTAAACCTCATAAAAGAGATCTTTCTACCATCATACTCTACATTTTTAAATCTTCCACTACTACTCCCAGTTGAAACCACGTATAGGTCATCATCATAAGCCTTTCCTACACCTATAACATCCAAACACCTCTCTTTAAAAAACATAAACATATGGTAAAAATATTTTAAATTATCTATAAATCCATATTTACATTTATCATAGACATGATCCATATCCGCTAAAACTCTAAACCTACCACCCCTAACATACAAATACATAGCTCCACTATGAAGCCTATATAATATTCCTCCACAACACGGACACCTACTGCTCTTCTCAGGGTCTCTAACATCAGATACGGTACTATATGTATCCATCTTCTCTTCCCCAACCTCCTCAACCTTCCCAACCACCATGTTCTGCTTCTTCTCAACCTCTCCCTCTATGAAGTCATCGAGATATAACTGGTTCAAACAATCTCACCTTAAAAAATCTAAGAACCTACATCCCCATCTTCTATATCTTCTCTATAATTATCTCCAGTATAGAAGTTTCTAGCAATCTTATAGGCCTTCAACTTTAAACCATCATCCAGCCTCCTATAATCTAACAACTCTCTAAGAAT
>JBCNVN010000041.1:0-6689 GCA_039630055.1 Candidatus Caldarchaeales archaeon
CGCTCTGACCAGGCTGAGCTACGGGCCCAGTAGATGCTCTTAAGAGATCCATTCACAGACTATTATCTTCAATAATTTAAGCATTTATCCAATTGACACTAGAGAGATCTAGTAGTCTAGTTCCGTTTTTTCTTATGCGATGTTCTAAAATTTATCTAATTGTTTTATCTATTTTAGTTTAGACGATTTGGTAGTGGTGAGACTTGGTTTTAAAATGTCCTCGATGCGGTGGTAAGATCGCTTGGAATATGGGTAAATGGGAATGTTTAGAATGTAGACATAAGTTTAGGATCGAGAAAAAAGAGACCTTGAGTAGGGAAAAGATCACCTCAACGGTTCCAGAGATTCCAAAAGAAGAAAGAGAAAAGAAAGATAAGATAACGAGTCTACTAACTACTAAGCAGAGATCTACTAAATGGCTAACGATATCAGTGGTACTACTATTCGCTGGATTGTTATCTGGTTACACTTTAGGGACCGTCTTTATGCAGGCTGGAGAGATTATAACTAAAACAATTTTCATCCCACAGACCATAGAGATAACCAAGACTCATACTGAAACACAAGCTACTACACAAACAGTAACTATAACTTCTACTGTGGCTGTTGAGAAGCAGATACCGGCCGAAGAGCAGTTCCAACTGAAGATAATAGAAACTATAGTAGATACGGTTTCTGAAGTAGAGTACAACTACTATATAATGATGTTGGAAGCGATGTATAGTGGAGGAAAAAGTTGGAAGTTTAATTTTCTATTCATCTCTCTTTTAAGCAATACTGGATATAAGTATAGTATCCTCCTCCCCATCTCATTAAGAACACCTTTAGGTGCAGAAGAACTTGAAAATGGTGAGAAGGTGAGAGGTCAGGTGGCTTTCAAACTCCCTAAAAATGAAACCCCACTCAAACTCCGCTATGATGACGAGCTCAACGGGATATTTCTCGAATTAACAGATATACCCAAACCACGTGGAGAAGTTTCATACATCTATTTTGTCGAGACTGAAGTTAGGTCTGATTACTCATTCATCTGGGCTTCAGGTTCGAAAAAGACCCCTGGGATCATCTTCTATTCCGGTGAAGATGTTGAAATAGAGCTAGAGGTAGAGTACAGTAGATTTCTTAATAATCCTCAAGTTATCACTATAACTGCTATCACCGTTGAAAGTTTCGAGATTATCAAGATTGAGCCAAAGATGCCATTGAATGTGAACGATAAGGAGAAAGTTAAGATAGAGCTCGTTTTAAGAGTGCCCGAGAAAGGATACAGGGGAAATCTAAAGATAACTATAACTACCTGAAAATCATCATAACTATTTCCGATATACTTCATCGATTAGATAGTTTATGATTAGTCTTACCCCTACACCTGTTGCCCCTTTCGGTGTATAGCTCTTCTGCTCTGATGTTTCTTGCATATACGCTGTCCCAGCTATATCTAAATGTATCCATGGCGTATCTTTAACGAACTCTGAGAGAAATGCTGCAGCAGTTATCGCACCTGCTGGTCTACCTCCACTATTCTTTAAGTCTGCTACATCGCTCTTGATTTGTTCTTTATACTGTTTCCAGAGTGGAAGTTGCCAAACTTTTTCACCAGTCTTCTCTGATGATTTTACTATCTTGTCTGCAAGTTCTTGATTGTTTGCGAATAGTCCCGATGCATGTGTTCCCAAAGCTACTACGCATGCTCCAGTCAACGTTGCAAGATCTAATATTGCCACGGGATCTTTCTCCACTCCATATGCTAATGCATCTGCTAGAATTAACCGGCCCTCGGCATCAGTTGTTATGATCTCTGATGTCTTACCATTTCTAAATCTTATTATGTCTCCAGGTCTGAAGGCGGCTCCACTGGGTAGATTCTCTACGCAAGGTATAAGCCCTATCAATCTTATCGGTAGTCTCAATAATGTTGCAGCCTCCATGATTCCAACAACAGCCGCTCCTCCAGCTTTATCATACTTCATCTCCTCCATCTTTTCAGAAGGTTTTATAGAGATTCCCCCACTATCGAATGTAACAGCCTTACCGACGATTACATATGGTCTACCCTTACCATCCGTCCCATCATATTCCAGCTCTATTAGGAGTGGTTTATGTATGCTTCCTCCACCTACTGCAACTATGCCACCCATAGACATCTTCTCTAAATCTTCCATCTTGTAGATCTTCACATTAAACCCGGTCTTTCTCCCTATATTCAAGACTATCTCCGCAAACTTTTCTGGATATGCATCGTTACTAGGCATGTTTGCCAAGTCTCGAGCAGAGTAGACACCTCTACATATTTTACTCGCCACATCTACACTTTTCTTAACCTTCTCAAGAGAACCCTCATTATCAACAAGAAGATTTACAATCTTTAACTTCTGTTCTTTTTTCTCCGACCTATATCTTTCAAATTTATACATGGATAATAGAATTCCTTCAACCATAGATTGAGCAGTATCTTCAATCTTGAAGAAATCTTCAAACACTGGCATAGTGGCTGACTCACCAAGGGATTCATCGATCTTGATAGCAGCCTTTCCAAATGCTCTTCTAATAGAATCTATCTCTAACTCGTCTTTCTTACCTAGACCAACTAAGAGAATCCTATCGGGACCCTTCTCTATTAAAGTAGGTATGATGAAGACTTCTTCAAGTTTTCCTTTGAAATCTTTTCCACAGACTTTATCGATGATTTTTTGAATACTCTCTGGGAGACCTTTAGTAGAAGCTAACCTATAATCCTCAAGAATTGGGATAACGTTTACACCTTCCTCCCAACCTATCTTACCGACTTTAACTACAAACTCTATCATACGTCTAGGATTTTTTACTTTAAAATAAATTTTAGCTTACTACCATGTAAATATTAGAAGAATTAGGCTTGGAGAGAATAATGTGGCCCATCTAATCATGCTCCATCTTATTATCTTTAAGCCATCAAAAGGTCCTAGAGGTATCAAGTTGAATAATGATATGAATGCATTAAATTTAGCCAATACCATTAATATATTGTATACCTCTAGTGGCATCAGAAGAGTCTTAAGAACAGATGACAATATATAGAGTATTATAGAAAGGATCAGGTTTGTTGCAGGTCCCCAGTAAGCTACTGAGCCAACCACCTTCATGGTAGTTGGAGTAGATAAGACTACAGCTCCAGGGGATATGAATTTTATCGGTAGCATGGGTAGTGCGGATACGAGAGTTAGTAAGGAGCCGATAGGATCAAGCTTGAAATATGCTTTCACATTATTTCTTCTTGCAACTATTCTATGTGCCAACTCATGTAGGAGATATGACAACGTGAATCCTGCTAGGTATATCAAAACTATGTGTGGTCTCATGAAGATGTATGAACTATATCCGATAAGCGAGGTCCCGACGAGGGCAACCAGTATTACACTAACCATAATATGGCCGAATTCTGTTAAAGATCTTCTCCGAGCAATCGCTCTTAGAGCTTCTGATTCTGCCCTCATCTTCATCTTCACTTCTTTTAACTCTTTCTCATATGGGCTGGATGCTGCGATCGCTCCAAGACAGTTATGCTTCTCTGGAAGTCGGTGCTCTGCACAATAATATCCTCCACAGTATTTACATTTAAAAGGTAAGAGTTCTTCTCTACCGCATATGGAACATTTCATACTCTCACCCTTGTAAGTCAACACTCGAATAAACCGGATTCACATTAGCTCTACTAGACGATAGTATATAAAGATCACGATCTTAAACGTTCACCTAATAGAAAGTGAGGTTTGTGCAGGGTTAGTATCATTATATTGTATGTATTCATGTGGTTGTCTAAGATTATACCTTTCTAAAAGAGGAGTCTAATGTTAAATCTTTGAAGAAGGATAAGGATATAGGCTCCTACCATGAAGTATTAAGTAGAAAGAATGATAGTGGTTGTTGTTGAGAAACCATCTGTTGGAAGAGCTATTGAGAGATTACTCAAGAAGAATAGGATTAAAGCAGATGTGATAAGTTTGCGAGGGCACTTGCTGGAGTCAGATCTTAAACATGGATACGAGTGGGGGAAAGTAGATCCTAAAAAAATATTTGAGTTAAGAGAGTTTAGATTTAAGATTAGAGATCATAGAGCTTATAGAGAGCTTCTAAGAGTTTTTAGTAATAATCATGTAGGAGAGATTGTGATCGCAACTGACAACGATTCTGAAGGAGAGCTAATAGGATATGAAGTGATCTATTCCCTCAGAAAACTAGACGGTATCAACAACGTGAAGAGGATGAGGTTCAATACTGTTTCTGAAGAAGAATTATGGAGAGCCTGGAAGAATCTTGAAGATGATTTAAACTGGAGATGGGTTTGGAAAGCATCATTCAGAAGAGACTTCGACCTTATAACTGGAGCATCTTTCACAAGACTCCTAACTTCTTCACTACGTAAGAAGGGATACAATAGATTGATTTCGTGGGGAAGCTGCCAGATCCCAACCTTAAATTATATAGTTGAAAGAGAGGAGAAGGTGAGAGAATTTAAACCTACACCCTACTGGATAATAACCGCTAGGTTGGAAACAGAGTATGGGGAGATTCTCGTGGCTAGAAGCGATAGGATAATGGATAAGGAGGATGCTGAGAAACTATTCAGTAAGGTAAGAGATTTGAAAGATGGTGTTGTAAGAGAATTTGTAGAAGAGTTAGAGGTGGTTACGAGACCTAGACCATTGAGGACGGATGAGATGCTTAGAGACCTCCACGAGATCACTGGCCTTTCATCATATAAGATACTCTCTATTGCTGAAGAACTCTACTCTGAAGGATTTATAAGTTATCCTAGAACAGATACCAATCAGTGGCCTAGAGAGTTAGACCTCAAAAAGATAGCATCGGTAACTATTCCCAATATCGTAGAGGCTAAAGATTTAATTTATAGAGAAGAGAACCCGTTGAATGGCTCTTTAAATGATGGAGCCCATCCACCTATCTATCCAGTAAAACCATATCCAAGAGATGATACATTAAAATGGATAGTTTGGGAGTATGTCTCAAGGAGATTTCTAGCCAATGTTTATTGGCCAGATGCTGAGATCTTGAGAGAGAAGGCATCGATCGAGGTAGGAAGTCTTAATTTAAGATCCTATGGGACCAAGCTTGAAAAGATAGGATTCTACGAGATATTTCAATACTTCAAGCCTAGATCTAATCCGATACCAAGATTATCAAAAGGTCAGAAGCTTAGGGTCCTGGAGATCAATCTAGTGGAAGAGTTTACAAAGCCTCCGAGTAGGCTGACAGAATCCGACCTCTTAGAGTTGATGGAGAGAGATGGTATTGGGACTGATGCTACCCGTGCAGAGTATCCCAAGATTATCATTGAGAGAAGATATGCTACTAGAGTTTCGAGAGGGTTTAAGCCGACCGAGCTGGGAATGAACCTGATAATTTCTCTTAGAAGTGTGGATTATAGACTAGTGTCACCTGAGACTAGGAAGATTGTGGAAGATTATATGGAGAGGATCGCTAGAGGTGAGAAGAGTTATGATGAAGCTCTCGATGAGACACTTAAAATCTACTTCTCACTTTATAAGCAGTTGGAGGAGAGGATAGAAGAAATAGCGGAGAAGATTGCTAGGTCGATAGGAGATGCTTGAAGAAGTAATTTTTAAAGATAGGAGGGAAGCAGGGTTAAGGTTATCCCAGCTACTCCATAAGTATAGAGGTGAAGATTGCGTAGTATTTGGGATACCTAGAGGAGGAGTAGAGATAGGTTATTACGTAGCTCAGAAACTCGACTGTTTTCTAGAAGTTATTATTCCTAGGAAAATCGGAGCACCCCTTCAACCAGAGCTGGCTGTAGGAGCTGTAGCTGAAGATGGAACAATATACATCGAAGAAGAAGTTGTTAAACTAGTTGGAGTTAGTGAAGAATATATAAGATCTACCGCAGACCGTGAATTAGAAATAATAAAGAAGAGGTTGAAGGTTTATCGTGGAGGAAGAGAGGTCCCTGAACTCTCACAGTATAAGGTTATAGTTGTAGATGATGGAGTAGCAACGGGTGCAACTATGATAGCAGCTTTAAGGTTCTTGAGAAAGAAGAATTGTTCAAGATTGGTCTGTGCGGTTCCTGTTGCACCACCTGAAACTATCTATAAGCTTAAGAGAGAAGCTGATGAGGTATTATCTGTAGCAACCCCTACACCATTCTATGCGATTGGACAATTCTATCAAGATTTTAGACAATTAACTGATGAAGATGTTATGTACTATCTATCAAGTAGTAGGAGATTATTGAGATAATATCTTAAAGTTTAGGTAGAAGTATTAATCATCGATATTATGCTCTCTTAAAGAATAATAGGAATAGGTATATTATTATGAGGGAGATTAATAGGATTGGAGAGGTACCTATGTAGAATCCATCTATCTTCCTCCACACCAGTATTAGAGGATGTATATTCTCTAACCTCAAGCCCAACTTAATGATAAACGGGATCAATATCAAGACTATACCTACCAGGATAAGAAATACTCCGACCAATGTAAAGAAATTAAAACCGTTAAACTCTCTCAACCAATCCACCTAAATCATAACTAGATCCTTAAACTAATTAACCTTTAAACATCTTAACATAAAGATAAAACACACCCACCCCCTCTATAAGACTAAAAACAAGTGCAGTTCCATCTAGGTTAGAGGAAAATACCTTTCAATTCTCTTTATGAGATTC
>JBCNVN010000042.1:0-6534 GCA_039630055.1 Candidatus Caldarchaeales archaeon
CTTGGGGCTTCTCTCAGGGGAAGACTGTTTCCAGTGTTATGCCTGGGGCATCTCTGGAGGCGGTCAGCCTCGAACCATTGAGACAGGAGACTCCATAGACATCATAGAATCCCATAGACGTCTTAGACGATTGTAAGCATCTCAGTGGTCTCTAATGGTTCTAGAGATGGGGATGATGCTTACGGCTTCAAAGGATTCCAGTGTTCTAGAGGGCTGATGGCTCGGGCTGGCCCCGCTCGGAGGAGCACCAATACTCTGCGAAGAGCAGAGGCTCCCCAAAACTTTATGGGGGGCGATTATGGTTGGGAGCTCCTCTCTTGAGCGGGGCCTTAAAGCTCCGGGCCTGTCAAAACAACCCGGTCATGAAGACTGGGAGGAGCCCTTGCCACTGGAGAAACCCAGGGTTTGCTCCTGCCCTGGGTACAGCTGGTGGCATTGTATCCAGAGGAGCTTTACGAAGATATCGAAGACGAATGGGAAGAAAAGTTCGAGGAGGATGAAGAGGTGATGTATATTGGCTGAAAATATCAAGGTTGTTTTCATTGATACGGCTAACAATTCTAAGAAACATCACTGCTATGATCCTGATAGGGATAGGTTCTTCGAGGTGGATAGTCTAAAAGAGTTGAAGGATTACGATGAGATTTATATTGATAGTTCGATATTCCCAAACATGTGGAGTGATTTGAGACAGCTTATAGCTATGGGTAAGAAGGTTTACTATTTTAGACGGCCATGGAAGTGGAGAGAGTTGAGAGATAGGTATGCTGATGATTTGAAGATAAGGTTTGGGAAGAAGAAGACAGACCATGGAGACTCGTATATCTTATCGAAGATTCCGAGAAACTGGAAATGGTTTAGACAGATAACATATATGGATATTGAGATAAAACCACTACTATCGTTAGAAAAGATACTTTACAAAAGTTATCAAAGACTAGTGAGTGCTGGAAGCATAGGCGTAGGTGCATCAACAGAGATAGATGAGGTTAAAGAGAATATTTCTAGGATACGTAGTGAGGTTGTGAGGAAAGCTTCAGAAATCATACCGAGATTCGATGAGGTTGCTAAAAAATTAGAGTTGGAAGATAGCATTAATGGTCTATACAGTTTAGCTGGTGTACTAGTCTACTTAGGATATCCAGAGATGATAATTCCATACCATTATTCATTGAGGTTTCTAGGACTGTATAAGGTTAGAAGTGCAGGAGGAAGAAGACTGAAACACATTCAAGGAAATGCTAGAAGATTGTTTCTGATCTTCGCCGAAGCGGTCGCCAAGAAGAGGGACGACATTTGGCCGCCAAACTATCGATACCAGCGAGGCTTATTGAGAGAGTTGATAAATCTATTACGGCAGGTAAGGGGGCCTACCTGAGAGCTGGAGCAACAACCCTAAGGCCTGTCTGAAACCACTTAGCGCTCTGGTAGGCTCCTTAAGGCCTATCGTGAAGTCCGTTTTATTATAATGCAGTTAGGGTTGCTTAAACAACTCTCAGAGTAGAGCCCCCAACTTCTCTCTCATTTTTGGTTTTCATTTTACTTCATTTGAAGACTTACTCTACGCCTACATAGACCTGAGAATAATGCTTTTTATAAGTGGTTTATCATAGTCTTAACTACTTATTAATCACTTTTCTCGAGATCTTCATGGGCTAGACTCCATGAAACGGAGAACATTATTAGCTTATATCCTCCTACCTCCGATATTTGCTATTGGATTAGCTTTGATCGGTTCTAAAAATGAAGATAGGAAGATATCTAGACCTATAGATAGAGTAGTCTTACCTCCTCCAAGATATGATAGTGAAGTATCTGTAGAGCATGCTTTAAGAGTTAGAAGATCTATAAGAGACTATGAAGATAGGCCTCTCACATTACAGCAGGTCAGCCAGCTTGTATGGGCTGCCCAAGGAATAACTGAAAAAAGATATGGTTTAAAGACCGCGCCATCCGCTGGAGGTACTTATCCTCTCGAAGTATATGTAGTAGTTAAGAGGGGTGGTGTAGATGGTCTTAGAGAAGGGATATATCACTATCTTCCCATGGAGCATGTGCTCGAGTTGATAAAGAGCGGGGATTATAGTGGTGAACTGATGGAGGCATGTCTAGACCAAGAATGGGTTAGAGAAGCATCGATAAACATAGTGATCACAGCAATATATGAAAGAACTACTTGGAGATATGGTGAGAGAGGTAGGATTAGATATGTCCACATGGAGGTTGGACATGTAGGTCAGAACATATATCTCCAATGTGTCAGCCTAGGTTTAGGATGCGTTGTTATAGGAGCATTCTACGATGATAGTGTAAAGAGGATTCTTGGAGTTGATGAAGAACCATTATATGTTATTCCGGTAGGTGTAAAGAAGGATGGATGGCCATGATTATCAAATCTCTGGATGATACGATAGTTAGAGCGGTCGCCCTAATCATTCTGATGGGTTTGCTGGTATATGCATATCCTAAGTTTCTTAGTTCTCTTCAAGAAGCTCCAAACTATAATCTCGTAGATGAGTTTAAAGGAGGAAACATCATCGGGTTCAGATATGCTTATGTAGGTGCATGGCTAATCATCTTATCCCAGATATATGTTCTCTCAAAGTATTTAGTTATAGATCTAAAGCTAAGGATCAGGCTTGGCAAATGGCTGAACTTACACTGTATAATTAATACAGCAGGCTTTACACTGGTGCTGATCCACGCTGGATTTCCATACTCTTTCAGGTATTGGGAGCCGTTTACTAGGGTGAATATCTTTTCAGGCTTGGAAGGCTTAACAGGTGTTAGGGGGATTCTTACATGGATCATCTTAATAGTATTTATCTCAGGGATACTAAATAGATACTCAAAGAATGTTAGGGTAAAGAGTGTAATGCATAAGACCCATTTCTATACTATTCTAATAGCATACGTGTTAGCGATTATACATGTATTTATATCCCTAATATTTCCAACAACTAGATAAAGATTAAAATAACCAAACATTACTATTATTGGCTATGATGACTCAGAGTTATACGGAGAAGTGAAGTAAAGGCATTTAACTGAGCCATAAAAGAGCTATCCCACCATGCCTATTTTCAAGAATTATTAGATCATCTTGAGAAAACATCATGGATGAAGAAGAATACTATAGAAAATAATTCGAGAGTCTAAACGTTTCCCTCAGATTAATATGATTAAAGGGGAAGAATTGGAGAAAGAGAAACATTGTTAGTAGTTGTTTACTTTACATGTATTCTTCTTGATCCATAATTGATCTTTACTCCTCTACGCGTTATCCATGCTATGAAACAGTATACTGTTAAGATCGAAAGATAAGTATTGTATATTAAGTATATTGGTAGATATAGGAGTAGAGAAGTTTTTCCACGGTATCTATATAGTGCTAGCGGGATTGCTCTACTGGATACAAATATTGTGAAGCCCATTAGAGCATAGGGTGCAAAATATGCTAAGTATGCTTGACCTAAAACTACACCTAGAATAGGTATAGATAATAATATGATCATTGAGAGGGGGGTGAGTATGTATCCGAGCCAAGCCCACGTAACCCATGGATCTTTTATAGACCATCTATGGATCCTTAGTGTTTGGAGCACTCCATAAAGCCATCTTATACGCTGTTTTGTAAAAGCTTTCAAGGTTTTAGGTGTCTCAGTAAAGCTTACGGCATCTACTTCTTGATCTATCCTCCAACCATCTCTTCTTACTTCGAATGTATAATCAGCATCTTCGGTAATTGTCCTATCTTGAACAAATATGGTATCTGCAATCTCTTTTCTAAATATGCATCCAGCTCCTGGACAGATCATAACATTCTTACTCATCGATTGACTATATCTAACAACTAATTGTTCGAAGAGATACTCTATAGTCTGGAGTTTTGTAAGTATGTTTACATCGTCTGAGGCTGGGACTGAGACCATAGAGGCCACAGCTCCGACATTCCTATCTTTGAACAATGTAAGTATTCTCTCAATATTATCTAAGTCTAGAGTAGTATCTGCATCCATGTGGTAGATATATTCTCCACTTGCATTTTTCGACCCTGTATTTAATGCTTCAAATTTTCCTAAGTTCTTCTCATGCCTGATAAGCTTTACCCTATCAGGGTTATCTCTAACGTATCCTGAAACTATCTCTGTAGTTTTATCAATTGAGCCATCATCAACAACTATAACTTCTGTATTTGGATAAGTCTGATTCAATACTGACTCGATAGCATCACCTATAGAACTTTCCTCATTGTATGCAGGTATAATTACTGAGACTTTTGGAAGCGATCCACCATTCGTCATCTCAAATATTGTTAAATAGGGTGTGCGAGCTATCTCATTATTCTTTATCATCAGTAGTATGGCTAGTAAGGATAAGGAGATCACCAGATACCCGATCCAAGTAATGATATTTAATGGAGAATAGTAGATTATTAAAACTCCTATGATAGCTAGAATTATTGGAATAGCAATTACAGAGGCATTCCCACCATATCTTCTACTAGTTCTGCCTAGAACAGCATAAGTAACAAAGTATGTTGTTGGAAGAACAAATGTAGCTAGGAAGGCTGTCCATGAGATATTTATCAATAGTAAGGCCCAGTATTGAGTCGAGGTTACATCGACAGCGATTAAACTGTTTATCAGCTGAGGGGATAGACCTACGACAATAGTTACGATGATTGAGAAGATAAGGGAAACAAGTTTCTTAAAGATAGACATAAAAATCCACCCAACAGATTTTGATATATTGTAAAGACTACGATAAGGGTATAATAAGAATATGAGAGTTCAACCTATCTATTAGTTAACTTTTCCCATGTTTTTAACATGTTTTATTGATTATATGTTACTTCATACGTGGAGAAGAGTTCAACCCGGATGCTTTATTCTAAATGTTCTTCATCTTGAAGATCTAGAATCTTTATTCCATATCTATCGACTTCTCTAGATAGCCAGCTACCTCTACTTCTCAATTCTTCAAAATCTTTAATAGTATAGAGATGAATCTCAGCAATCTCTATGTCTATAGCCTTTGCTATCTCATGAAAGTTATTCTTGCTCTCTCTATCTTTAACCAATACTAGTAGGTCAACATCACTTGATGCTGTAGCTCTTCTTTTAGCAAATGATCCAAAAAGTATTATCTTAACTACGCCAAGCTTACAGAGTTCGGCTTTAGCTGTTTTAATCTTTTCATTAATCTCTTCAATACCGTATCTTGGATAATATATCTTCACAGAATTTGAGTATTTTTTCTGCATAGCTTATCAACCTCTCAGCTTCTTCTCTAGTATAAGATTCGTAAGGTGCACCTTCTGGAAGAGCATTCGGATATCTAGTTGGAATGTATGCCTTGTCAAGCTCTCTCGCTAATCTAATCAATTCTTCTGAAGATTTAAATTCTTCTGGAAGCCTGATCAATAATCCTGCAACGGAATGACCGAAAGCTTCAGCACCGATTGCTTGATAAACTGCTTTTACAGCTTTTTCAGCAGATTGTTGACATAAGAAGCATGCCATCTCGTAAAATCCTCCCTTTACCTCGTATCTAGCATTTTCTAAATCTCTCCTCGCCTGCTTAATCCAATCAGCACTCCTCTCAACCATATTATACTAAAGATATCGTTTAGCAGATAATTTAATTCTTTCCAAGATGTCTGGAAGGCTTATCTCTTCTTCCTCATCTAAGAATATGTTAAAGTCATGTAGTCAGATCTTATACAATCTTCTAGAACTACTAGTAGTCAAAGATTAAACATTCATTTTAGAGATCTATGAAATCATCTAAATAGATATTGAAAGGATCATGAATAGTCTTAACCTACTGCATCTGTGTATAAGTCTATCTCTAAGATGGCTCTCTTAAAAATCTTATATCATACTATCGGCTATTAGAATCGGGGATTTCATAGTGTTTGAAGATTTTCTAAAACTGGTCACTCATCTTAGAGAGTTAGTGAATAGATATAGAGTCGATCTAGAGAAGAGTGAGGCTTTGACACGTTATTGTTTAGTCGATCCATTTATTAAGATCTGGGGGTGGGATCTGGGAGACCCCTCTCAAGTTAGACCAGAATATACTACAGAGGCGGGTAGACCAGATTATGCATTACTTATTGAAGATAAGCCTATAATCTATGTTGGTGTTAAAGCTTTAGGAAAGCAAGAGAAGATCGAAGAGTCTATTAGATATTGTGTAACTACAGGTGTACCATATTTTATTGCAACCGATGGTGTAAAGTGGGAAGTCTATGATACACATATAACTAAACCTATACATGAGAAGAAGATCGTAGAATGGGATATAATAAACGATAAGCCCTATGAGATTATTAGGAAAGCATTCACGATATGGAGACCGAATAGAGAATTGATGCTACCGCCTGAACCTATAATACTTAAGCATATAAAGAAAGAGGTA
This sequence comes from Candidatus Caldarchaeales archaeon, assembly GCA_039630055.1. Classification (GTDB taxonomy): domain Archaea; phylum Thermoproteota; class Nitrososphaeria_A; order Caldarchaeales; family Wolframiiraptoraceae; genus Geocrenenecus. The sequence goes on from JBCNVN010000042.1 coordinate 6,427, forward strand.
AGTGTGGGGACACCGATAACCGAGGTGAAGACCAGACCAGGAGAGAAACTTCCCTATACTAAGATGATCTTCCCTAACGATAGACAATATAAGATTAGATCTTGGAAG
>JBCNVN010000043.1:0-5793 GCA_039630055.1 Candidatus Caldarchaeales archaeon
CTACAATGTTTTCTCCATCTAGCAGTATCTCTCCCCTTTCAATCTTATATTTTGGGTGACCCATTAGAGCATATCCGAGTGTGGTTTTTCCAGCGGCGTTCGGTCCCATTAAAGCGTGTATCTCACCTTGTTTGATGACTAGATTTATATTCTTTAGGATCATCCTCCCCTCAACGCTTACAGCTAAATCCTTTATTACCAGTTCAGACACTATATATCACCTCTATTTCTTATTAAGCCTCTGTTCACTATGGTAGACTGCTTCATTATCGGGTTTATTCGTGGTTCCATTATAACACCGTTATATCTATTCTCTCTAGAAATATAAATATATAAATTATTGAACGTTTACAATGTATATGAGAAATTTTTAAGTATAAGTTTGACGCTATAGAGAAAAATTGTTTATAAGGCTTAGAGTTCTTTTGAAAAGACTTTATGAGTCTCTAAGAATTCTCAGTAGGGATAAATACTTCTCATATCCTAATATAGACGGAATGTCGAAGAGAAAACCTGCAGTCTCCGGCCTATTTTACCCATCTTCAGCCGAATCATTAAAGAGTAAGATAGAAGAGTGTTTCCTACATCCTATAGGCCCAGGGAGTCTACCGAAGAAGATAAGAGGGGATAGATTGCATCCACTGGGCATAATATCTCCGCATGCTGGATATATGTATTCTGGCCCCGTCGCTGCACATGGATATATTCAGCTAGATGGTAGAAGATGGCCTAAGACCGTCATATTAATCGGCCCCAACCATTATGGAATCGGGACAGAGGTCTCAGTCTATCCAGAAGGTACATGGATAACCCCTTTCGGCCCTGTAAAAATAGATTCAGAATTGGCGAGAGAGTTGGTAAACTATTCAAACATTATCTCTCTAGATGAGCTTTCACACATCCGTGAGCACTCGATCGAGGTCCAGATACCCTTCCTCCAATATGTTCTGGGAGACTTTATGATCTTACCAATATCTATGCTCGATCAAAGTATCGAGACTTCTCTAGAGTTGGGTAGAGCTCTCGCAGAATTATTGAAGAATAGGAGTGACGTTATGTTGGTTGCTTCAACAGACTTCAGCCATTACGAGCCTCATGATGTCGCTGTTAGAAAAGACCTTGCAGCCTTGGAAAAGATAAAGAAGCTAGATATAGAAGCATTTTACAAAGTGGTAGAAGCGATGGATATATCGATGTGTGGGTATGGTCCTGTGGCCGCGGTACTTGAAGCTGCTAGAAGAATGGAGGCTAAGGTGGCCGAGCTACTAAAGTATGCCACGAGTGGAGATGTGACAGGTGATAGATCATCGGTTGTAGGCTATGCATCTCTTAAAATAGAGTTGGAAAAATAAGAACATATGTATATAATGATATTAAGACTTCTTTGGAAGCCGATAAGCTCAAAAGTTCATATACTTTTATCTTTATCCTCGATGAGATTATGTTGACATGGTCCCGTCCAAGAAGTTGACGGAATCTCCACCATATGCTAGTGAAGAAGTTTCAACTGTGGAATAGGTCTAGTATTAAACAAAATAGTTAAGAATAGGATGTTTCCCTAGCTAAGTCTAGGGGAAGATGAGTAAGACCGCTAAGACTGAACGGGTTGAAGAGGCCGTTCCAGCTGTAGTTGAACAGATAGTAGGTAGAACTGGTGCTACTGGAGAGATTACACAAGTAAGAGTAAGGATACTTGAAGGTAGAGATTCTGGGAGGGTAATAACTAGAAATGTCAAGGGTCCTGTAAGGGTTGGAGACGTATTAATGTTACTAGATACCGAAAGAGAGGCCGAGAAGATTAGATAGAGTTCAAGGTGTATCATATGCCTACAAAACATAGATGTGCTTTCTGTGGAAGAGAATTCATACATGGTAGAGGGATTCTATATGTTAAGAGAGATGGAACTACTTTTTGGTTCTGTTCTAGAAAGTGTAGGGTAAGCATGATAGAGTTTAAGAGAGATCCTAGAAAACTTAAATGGACAGAATATTATGGAAAAGAGAGACGTGGAGTATAAATCCTAACTCAATCATGTGTTTTTATGAATATGTTCTCCTCTGAAGACTCACGGTTACAGAAGCCGAATCTTTCAAACTGAACTACTTCATCAACCGGTATATCTTCTATACTCTTCTCACCGTATCCTTCAACGATCTTTAAACTTTCCGGATTTATCTTCTCCTCATCTAAGTATAATATGTCAGGTATGAGAACCTTGACCCTACAAAAGCTATCTCTGGGAACCCACTGTATGATCGATATCCCTTGAACTGGTCCTCCACTCTTCCATAAACCTCTAACTTCATCCATCGAGACCTCAAATACCTCAAAGTTAGCTAGGTATTTTAATCTAAATAGAGAACCAGGCTTCATCAATTCTGCATCGGCCTTAGAGATATAAAACTCGTTCGAATACTCTATTCTTCTCGTTCCTAGGTCCTTGTTTGTAGGATGATAGGGTACTTCTATTACACCAGGTTCAAGTCCATCGATGGTTAGCTTAACGGGATCAGATGTGAAGAAGAACCTTCTAGCCCGAGGATCCAATATTCTCCTATTTACCGAGTATAGTAGACTCCAGTCATATTCTCTCTTAGCATATGAGAAACCTGTATGTAGTATGGTGAACTCTCTAATCGCTTCAGATCTTATCCCCCTCTTCCTCAGACCATCTATAGTTGGGAATCTAGGATCATCCCATCCAGTCGCTAATCCTGCCTCGATTATAGCTCTTAACTTCCTCTTCGAGACAGGTGTTCCCCGAAACTCGAACCTAGAATACTCTATATATACTGGGTTATCCATACCCAAGATATCTCTAATGTAATTTTGTAACTCATCTCTAAAGGCGAACTCACTAGTTCTTAAGACATGTGTAACATTACATAGACTATCTTCTATCGATGTTGAGAAGTCGTATAAGGGCCACACACGGTATCTTGACCCAGCTATTGGATGTGGATGTTCAACGATCCTAAAGATGGCTGGATCTCTTAACGTTGTATTCTTGCTAGACATATCTCCCAATAGTCTGAGAACCGCTTTACCCTCTCTGAATCTTCCTTCAAGCATCATCCTCCAATACCTCAAATTCTCATCTACCGTGTTTCTTCTATGCTCACATTCTAAACCATCTTTTCTGAAAATCTTTATCTTCTCTGATGGACAGAAACAGACATAAGCCTTACCTAATTCTATAAGCTTGACAGCGTAGTCGTAAAGCAACTCAATATCTTCACTATTATTCTTCTCATAATCCCATTCTATCCCTAACCATCTATAACCTCTCCTAAAGCTTTCATAATATTCAAGTTTAACTTTTCTAGGATCTGTATCTTCAAATCTCAGCCAGACCTTCCCATCATACATCTTAGCATAGATATAGTTTAATAATCCACTCATAGCGTGACCTATATGCATGTATCCGCTTGGTTCGGGAGGTAGACGTGTAATTACTTTACCTTTAATAGCATTTGGAAGAGGTGGGAGCTTCTTCTCCTCCACCTTCTTCTCATACTCTAACAATTCTGGAGCTAATTCTTCAAGGAGAACTCGCTGCTCTTCAACCTTCATCAAATTTACCTTATCTACTATTTCTTCTACTATGTTTAGTATTTCTTGAACCCTCTGCTTAAGGCTTGGATCTTCCCGAAAGACTTTAGCGATGACGGCATTTTTTAGAGCCTTACCTCCATGGTCGAGTGCATTCTTTAAAGCCCACTTCAATATAAGCTTCTCTAACCCCATCCTCTAAACATTTTATGTTCATACGCGGATATAATAACTATCTAAACGTAACATATTTGTATAGGTCATTAACTATCATCTGAGGGAGATGAGGGCATATGCCTAATCCAAGCTATGTAACATTTAATCCGCCGGAAGAACTAATTAAAGCTACTCTTGAAGTTGTTAAGATGGCAAGGGAGTCGGGCAAGATTAGGAAAGGAGTAAATGAGGTCATCAAGTCGATCGAGAGGAATCAAGCAAAATTCGTTGTAATTGCAACAGATGTAGATCCTCCAGAGATCGTTGCTTTTATCCCACATCTATGCGATGAGAAAAAGATACCGTACACGTTTGTAAATAGTAAGAAAAGTCTGGGAGAAGCTGCAGGATTGAACGTTTCATCTAGCAGTGTCTCGATAATAGACTCTGGGACTGCGAAAGATTTCCTAGACGAGATTATAAAGAGGATATCAGAGATACGAGGATCCAAATAGTCTAAGAATTGGTAGAGAGGATAATTAGAGTGGTTAGCACTATTCTCGATCTTAAAATGGCTAGCTTCCTAACAAAAGTCTATGCTCTCTACTAAGCTCAGAGGTTATTATGAGCTTTGCTCTATAAGATTTAGCCTTCTTTATTATATTGAAACCACAGTAGGGGCATCTAGTCTCTGCAACCCTTGAAAGTTTTTCCTTCTCAAATATCCTCTTACACCAGACACACTGATACAGTATCTTGCCCTCTATTCTAGATTGACCGTCCATACTGTTCATATCAAAAATAACTAAACCACGATTTTAACATTTAATGAAGACTGGAGGGATAGACGCTGGACTGTCTATGAATTTTCGTCTCCTCTCATGACCCTAACATCTAGGGTTCTCAATATCAAATATACATCTTGATTAAGATAGATCTTAAGAACATGTTCTATACTGAGGAGAAGGTATTCTATACGATGGAATAAACATATTCTTATACTGATTCTTCAATATCATTAATTCATGGGGGGTGTCAAGGACCACATATTCAATTATATCAGCAAATGATCCTATACTAAAGATACAGTCGATAAGACCACATGATAAAATATCTGCGTATTCAAGGGGTTTCAATCTCTTTCATCTAATGCAAGTGGATTCACCATTTAATGAGGCTTCATTGGGAGAATCCTTTTAAAAGACCTACAATTGCTACTCCGCCCAAGAGCATGAGATGAGCTACCTCTAATACAAATAATGTGTTATCCAATCTAAGCATACATTCATATGTTAAAAAGTATCTTAGTAGAGTATAAGAGATGACCCTCTTCAAAGAGCTTTCAGAGTTATGTGAGAGACTTAGAGAAATATCTGGAAGAAATGATAAGATATCTTTAGTGGTAAGGTTTCTTAGGAGGCTTGAGGGGGCTGAGATCAGTTGGGCTTCACGTCTCCTGATCGGTAGAACTTTACCTACAACGATGAGTGAGGAGCTAAACGTAAGTCATGGTACTCTGATGGATTTAGAAAGCGTTCACTCAACCCTTACAATAGAACCACTTACCATAAAAGAGGTTGGTGAGACCCTTCTTAGAATAGCTAAGACTTCTGGATATGGTTCTATGGAGAGGAAGAAGAATATGCTTAGAGGGCTTTTGGGGAGGATGACAGACCTTGAAAGGAGATGGTTTATGAAGATGATTATCGGAGAGATGCAACATGGTGTTAATGAGGGGCTACTTCTCGAAGCATTGTCAGAGACGTCTGGAACACCTATAGAATCCATTCACAGAGCGTATATGCTGACCGGAGATATTGGCGAACTAGCCCAAGTAGCTATAGAGGGGGGAAGGGATAGGATAGAATCTATAAAGTTAGAGGTTTACAGACCGGTGATGCCTATGCTGGCTGAGGATTGTAAAGATGTAGATGAACTATTCAAGGATTATGCTGGAGAATATAGAGCAGAATATAAGGTTGATGGTGCAAGAGTCCAGGTCCACTATGCTGAAGAGGGTGTCAGAATATTCTCTAGAAGGATGAATGAGATAACTCAGAGTATTCCAGATATAGTGGAACAGG
>JBCNVN010000044.1:0-5764 GCA_039630055.1 Candidatus Caldarchaeales archaeon
GAGATTGCTGAATTCTACAGCAGGTTTCGCAGAGATCCATATAGGCGCCATGACGTACATTAGGGTTGGCTTTGAAGGATCTATTTTTCTCCTCATATCCCACCATCTTATCTTCCTTAGTTCAGATGTATGACTCATCCCTTTCGAGTTTCTTCATCTAGCTCAGGTGCCGGATTCAAATCATCGTCGGTAGAAGAACTGGTGAACTTGCTTAAAGACTTTACTACATTATTAAGTTATCTTCGTATGCTAGGTTGAGTGAGCGTAGAATATAGATAGTTCGTTAAGAACGGTTACGTTGATCTCAACGAATTTTTAACTTCTCTAAGATGACGAATTCTCACGACCATTCTCCGGTTTACCGTGAGGGTAAAATAATCGAGTTTAATCGAGGAAGCCTATTATCGTCTTGAAAGCACTCTTTAAGAGTTTTAGATACTCTTCTGAATCGTAGAAGCCTTCGTATAACTGGATGGGGGTTGCGGGTCGGGCTAATACATATGTGATGGGTTGACCTAGACCTATCTTCACGCCTATCGATCTAAGCTTTTTAGCCGCGATTACATGTTTAATCTTTTTAGAATAATCTTCTAGATCCATGCTGAGTACATGTGTAATAGCTAGATCTTCCGGAGAGACTTGACCTAGGATTATCCTCTCTGCGTATTTCTTGTATATCTTAAAGCATTCAGAGACTTTCTCTCGAAGCTCTAAGGGTGAATCTGCCTCAGCTAACTTCATGATCATCTCGTACTGCATCTCCTTAACGATCCTCGGCATATCTCTTCTCCTAATCTCTAATCCTCGATACTTTACTCTACCATCTACGAAGACTCCGAAGTACCTATTGTTAACAGGTTTCTCTAGATTGTCTTTAGATGGCAAGAAGATTATCCACTTATATCTTCCCTCGTAACTCACTGGTAAACATAGTTCTCGCTCAATCTTCTCTGCTAGTTTAAGATAATCTTCATCGCATGCTCCTCTTCTATGTACCCATAGAGAATCTACTATCCCGTGAACGACCTCGAAACCCATCTCCTCAGCTATTCTAATAGCTTTGAGTAGAGTCTCTCTAGCTAGAGCGCATACTGCTAAGTGGGCTTCCCTCGATCCAAATTTCGCTTTTCTAAAACCGAGATATCCAAAAGCTGTAACGAGGATCCACTTCAAGGCATCCGACCTCTGCTTAAAGATTCTCCTAAGCTCAGAGTCTCCCACTTCTTGATACAGCTGCTTGTACTGTAATCTCTTCTTTAATGGTAACTCTATCGCTCTGGGAACTATCCCTCTCCACTTCTCGCAGACGTGGTACCCTATCTCTGGAATTCTAAAATTTTTTTCTCTACAGCATTCACAGTTAACCGTCTCCCCAGAGATATTATACTTGTACATGAGCATAGGGTAGAGACTCTTAAAATCTAGTTCTCCGATACTCCAATATACCCTTGGTTTAACATCAATTATCAAGCCTCCTCTATCCGCTCTATTCAGATTCCAAGCCGTCATGTAGACTGTTTTACAGTAGCTCCACGGGAGTAGAACTCCAAGTCTATGTGCTTGATAGTATTGGAGAGAGGTCATACATGACCCGATAGTGTATCTAGCTGCATCCTGTATCGGGATCCTAGTCGTTCTCGCAACCTCGATCACCCCTTCAAGTCCTGTCTCCTGATAGAGCATAGAGTTCGATGAATCTATATGGAGCCTGCCCCTCAGCTTGACTCCGCTGAATCTACGATACATTCTTCCATAGCTAAGGTAGGAGGTTGACTTAACCTTAGGCTTCCCTAGATCTTTTATCCTTCCAAGTTTGAGCATTACGTGATTCACCCTCGCTCTATAATAGAGATATGGTATCAGGAAAGAGTCACCTCCATCTGTGATAATGATATCCAAGTCTAGATTGTCCAGTAGCTTACTCAAATCTTCTAGAATAGAATCTTCAGACCGATCTAAAACTATCTCTTCCCCTCCAGTTCTCAAGACCACTTCTTCTAGGATATCTCTGAAATCTGAGACAGCACCTCTCGATTTAATCTTCACCTCTAAGTATCCTGTTCTCAGCCAGTTTGAACTATAGTCTAGGTCTTCTATTGAGTCTATTATCTTAAATCGGTCTTCATCTAATTCTATATATGCTGTTGGGTATAATCCATGTTCATATAAGAATTCTTGTATTGATGGAAGATCTACATTGTAGACTCGATAATAGGCATGTTTTCCAAGGTCGAGTATAGTTTTCGCCATCTTCTTTTTCCAGCCAAATGGAACTTTTACCTCTAGAACTGTATCAGCTTTACCTCCAGGTTTAACAAATCTCTCTACAAAATCTACATCGTATTTAGGCGATAAGTGTCTAGCTAGCTCAATGAGCTTTTCTAGTGGGCCTGCAACATAAATCTTCGGCCTCCACCTAAGCTTATAAAGAGAAACATGGTCTTTCTCATCTTTAATCCAGATACATACATTGTCTTCTTCAAGAGGATGAACGTCAAGGAGCCATCCTCGCATCGAGCTTCATCCTCTGCTTCAAATCTTTCTCAAGAGATCGAAGTCTTTCTTCATGAGAGAGTAAGCTAGACATTAAGAAGAGATCGAATGGATCGCGTTCAGGATACATGGATGCTGCATGAGCATAGCGATAAACATGACCTATGAGGCTGCTGAATGCTTCCCGCTCATTCTTTAGAAGTGCTCTCTCAAAAGAACTCCATTTCTCAAGCTCAATATCAAGCCTTTGACGATATGTCAGCACATTTCTACCCATATTCTGCTCAACATCTATCTAAACAGATTAAAAAATCTAGGAGAGATATTTGAAAATGGAAGACTATCGAGTAACATGTATGAGATGGGTGGAGAATGGTTTGGCCATGGGCCACATCATATTATCTAGTCTCTCAAGCTTCTTTAACCAGCTATCATTTATTAGGAAAGACCCCGTGCTTTTGATAACTTGGATCATCGCCTTTACGAACTTCTAGAACTTTTTATCCTGAAGACATAACTTATCCATCTCTAAAATAAGCATCTGTCATCGCACATTATCTTCTCATACTAGTAGATGAAACTTGTCAAAGATTATTTTTAAATCAATATCGCTTAATCAAAGTGTCTCGAATCCTGATAGACATGTCTACTCCCATTCAATGTCAAATCTCTATGTAAATGAAGCTGCCACGATTCTTTTCTAGATATCTTAGGGGTGTTTAGAGAAGAATAGGGTTTTCTCGATACTTCTATCGTTTACACACTACCTGTCAACAATCGCTTCATGAGGTTGCTTTTTCAGAGCTGATCTTTATATAGTGAGTAGAGATGGAACGTAGAGCTTTGCTAGGATTAGGACGATAAAGGATGTTAGTGGAACCGTAATATTATCATCGATTGGATGGTATTCAAAGTGTTCAATGATGGATGCTAGTGCACCTGCTATCATCCCAGCTACACCCATGATAGCTCCCATCGGTATAGATACAGTGGCCATAGCTAAGTTTCCCCACCAAGACTTAGTTCTCTTCTTGAATAATGTATTTCTCACCAATCCTGTAACAGCATCGCCTATTGACATGAATAAGACTGGGAGAACTCCAAACCAGAAATTCCCATTAGAGATAAACCATCCAAGAGCTATGATTACGCCCCACATTATACAGAAGGTTACCTCGTACATGTTGTTCTCGACTTGGAACCAGTACATCAATCTTCCAGTTCTATGAGGTATATATGTGAAAAGAGCGATGAGTAATGCCATAACCAGTGGAAGAATAGGCGTCGTAAAAGTATAAGGTATAACTATACCTACAAGACCGCCTGCAAGAATATGTATAATCTTTCTATTATAATAGATTGCAACATTCTCTTTTAAACCATTTTTCTTCATAAACTCGTAGATTCTCTTTGTCAGGAAAGTAACTAGAAAGGCAACCCAGACAAGTAATATAACCGTAGCTATTATCTCAGATATAACTATCTGCATAGGTACAGGAGCATCATACACAAATAAAAGGTTTAAAAAGATGACCAAGAGCTGTGAGACACTACTACAGAAAGCTAGAGTTTCTCTACATAATTCTAGATTAAAGGTTTAAACTATCTAAGACTATCTAAATTTCACAAGGCATCATCTACGTTTTCTCTTCTATCTGCTCGGTCGGTACTTCTACTACACGATCTACTGAGTTCTTAACAATTAATGTTAGCTCCAATAAAGTTTCTATGTTTTGTGAAACTATTCTGAGAAGATAGATGTTATATACAATAGATCTTTTTCGAGTAATGAGCTTAGTTTGATTCGACGCGTATTGGATAGCCATGTTTTAAGTCTTGGAATTCTGTGAAGATCTCGGTTCCAGGCTCAGCATTAATCTTCACTATATCATAGATAATTTTATAAATCTCTTTAGATTTCTTCTTCAATACATACTCAATATTACGAGATGCTCGATGAAGTGAATGTATTCCTGTTATTAGAATCTTTCTGAGTAGATTCGAGGCTATGTATACTCTAATCTCACCATCTTTTCTTAAGGTATTTCCAATACCAGTTATGTATAATGGTTTATAAGGTTTCAATCTTATAGGACAATTCTCAAAGGATAGATCATCTATATCCCAGTTATTTAAGCTGATACTGGATTTAAGATGTTCATTAAGTCTTTATATACTTCTTCACAAGAGATTTTAACACAAGGTAGAGATGTCTAGTGTTTATCGTGAAGAGTTGAGTAAAGCTGAGATTGCAAAGAAGGGTGGATCATCTATTGTTAAACTAGTCGTATACATTGTGGCGTATGTTGCTGTTGCAGCCATCGTTCAATGGATTTTCATAAGCTTCTTACCACAATATGGTATAAACATCTCAGACTATCTAGGCTATATTCAGATCCTCCTTGCTTTAGCCTTTGGTTACATGATAGTTAATAGTGTTGCCACACTCTTCTACTGGAGTATTAGGGGAAGATATGACCATTCTACAGCAGCCGCTATCAGAAACATTATTAGAATAATAGGTATAGGTGCGTTGATCTCAGCTATAGCTGGTGGGGTTGCTGGAGGAGCAGCTGGAGTCGCATTGGGAGGATTTCTCGGATTAGTTGTAGGCTTTGCATCTCAACAAGTACTTGGACAAGCAGTAGCTGGATTATTCTTACTAATCTCTAGACCATTTAGAATAGGTGATGAAGTGGTTATCGCTGGTGAAGAAGGTACAGTAGAAGATGTCTCAACGCTTTTCACAATACTTGTGAAAAAAGATGGTTCAAAGGTAATAATGCCGAACAATTCTGTTCTAGGGGGAAAAATCTATCTAAAATCGATAAGCAGTAAATAAATACTATCATCTAATCTTTTATTAATAATCCAAGATTCAATGATAGATTCTGAGAAGTTGAGACACATACATGCATCACAGTTCCTGAAGAAGAATCTTTTAAAGACTATTCTAGATGCAGTAAAAATTTTATGGTTACGATATCTATTTCTCTATGTATGTCTAGGGATGGGTTGATTGCTGGACTATCTATCGTGGTGGGTGTCACACAGTTCATGATATTCATGATTATATCAGAAGCTTTATACCCAAATTACAGTGTAGCCTATAACTATATTAGCGATCTAGGTGTAGGCATCACCGCATCCATCTTCAATACCTCAATAATATTCTTAGGCTTCACCGTTATTTTTGCATCATACTTCTTGAACCGTCTAGTTAGAGATAGACTATTCTCTATAACAATATTCTTGACAGGCATCGGAGCGG
>JBCNVN010000045.1:0-5301 GCA_039630055.1 Candidatus Caldarchaeales archaeon
TTCAAGATGCTGTGATAGAGTTGCAGACTCATGGATCGAGGGTTTCAAGCATGACGAACTCATCTGGTTTAGCATATTTCAAGAATCTGCCATTTACCAAGTATTCTTTCAAAGCCTTTCTTTATGGCTTTAAAGTTGCTGAAGGTGAAGTAGAAGTTGAATTAGATGAAGAGATGATTGAGATAGTGGCCCCAGGGATCTTGGACTTGAGGCTATCTATAGTAGATGGAGATCGCCAACCTCTAGATAGTGGAGAAATAAAGCTTTCCATAGGAGATAGGGAGCTAGATGCAAGGATAGATGTAAATGGATTTGCCAGAGTTAGAGAACTTCCAAACTCTACAATATACATTGAAGAGTTCTACTATAAGGGAATAAAAGTAGAAGTCGATCCATCCGAGATAAACCTGGTTAGAGATGAGATGCTGATAGTTGTTAGTGCAAGGGTTTATACACTTCAAGGATCAATAGTACTAAAAGATGAAAGACCAATGGACTTCGGTCAAGTAATCATATACGTTGATGGAGAAAAGATCTCTACTATAGATCTATCTGATGGAAACACCTTCATTGAAAGATTACCAAGTGGAGAATTGAATGTAGATGTTATCTTCAAGATGTCGAAGGTTGGTTCTAGAACTTTAACTCTCGACTCTTCTAAACAGATATCTATAATCGCTGACGTATATATGATTACCATCACATTTTACGATACATTAGGCAAACCGATTGAAGGGCTGAAACTAGAATTAAAATCTGATAAAGGCCTAGTGGAAGAGCTAGAGTCGGATAGTGAAGGTCTAATCGAGTCATTCCTACCTTCAGGCTCATATCTCTTAAAGATAGATTACGAAGATAATTCTTACACTTCTTCTATATTACTCAAGGATAATACTAAGCTTAACTTCATAGTCCCTGTAGAATTCTTCAACCCGATAATTATATTTTTAATTCCATTGGCTAATATAGCTATAGTATCTTTCCGTCTACTAAAAATGGTAAATATTCGAAAAGCTAAAGTAAAGAAGGTGCGTAAGAAGCTTCCTAGAGTATGAGGTGGCTAAGATGGGGAAGATTAAGAAAGCTTTCAATATAATAGTATTCGCTACATTGATTATATTGCTCGGATTACTACTTGCGGCCGCTATAAGTAGTCTTACTGGTGAGGTTTTCCCACTACTAGTCGTGAAGAGTGGAAGTATGGAGCCGGTTCTAAGAAGAGGAGACATAATACTAATAGAGAAGATAGACCCAGATAAAATTAGAGCAGATATTATCAATGGAGATATCATAGTCTTCTATAAACCTGGAACAAACCTGCTGATAGTTCATAGAGCCATAGAGAAGGTTGAAGATGGATATATAACGAAAGGAGATGCGAACATGGGCTCAGACTATTTTTCACCTATCCCTCCAGAGAATATAGTTGGTAGATGGACAGGGTTTAAAATACCTTACTGGTCGGGTCTAGGATACTTATCTCTCTTCTTAAGAGGAGAACTATATCCACCATATGGAAGAATTGTCTTGATAGTTCTTATAGCCATTAACGTAATACTTATAGTGAGAGATGTTGTTTTAAGAGTGAAGAAGAACGTTCAGGAAGAGAAGAAAGTAGAATCTTAAAATATTCTTCAAACTCTGTCCCCGAGGCTGTCTTCTTGATGACATCTAGACAATATGAGATATTTCTTATCAGGTCGTCAACATCGATTCCTTGTTGGAGATATGGCTCGAGCTTACTAATGTTCACAGCGCTCTCGATTAATGCATATACAGCTCGGCTATATGGTTCCAATATCTTCACGCCCTCATATACTTTGATGACTTTACATAAGAAATCTGTTCTCAAACCTTTATCAAAGGCATCCTCCACGATGAACTCTATGTATGCCTCCATATTCTTTAATCTAGGTACATCCACTACCTCCGCATCCTCAACCTCTTCTACCAGGTATCTCTCTTTATCTCTAGCTAGATACTTGATAAATAATATTGGTTTACGAGTGATATTTACGACTCCTACCCTTCTCTCTATAAGGTTACTATGAGTCTTGGTCTCTTTATAGACTCTTAAAAAGAATTTAGAGAGTTCATCATCTACAAATATTAAACCCATAGGTGAAGCATTAACTTCTCCATCTTTAGATCTAGTTGTTAGTATGACCTCATAGATTATGTTTTGGGAGACAGTTGGCATTACGTCTTTAACAGATAGATAGCCTCTCTTCATATCTACTAATATCAGAATTAGAAGATGGAGTAGAAATATTTTTAGAAGATTTTCTTGAGGGTTACTGGTCTCTATAGGTTTTTGTCAGGGTTTAGGGAGTCCATCCAGATAATAAGACTACTGTTATCGAAGAGGCTAGGAGGTCGGCTGTCGCTCCCGGTCTCATCCTCCAGCTCTTCCGGAGGAGGAGGTCTAGTTCCTCTAATCTTCTAAGCCCCTCCCTAGTATTAACCCCTCCCAATTCTAAGACTCTAGAAGATAGATAGGATATACGTTCAGCTAGTGATCTTCCACCTCTCTTTAAAATATGTGTATCGGGATATTTTGAAAGAAGTTGAAGAAAGGTTTGGGCCAGAGCATCTCTCAAAGACATCTCCCTAATATTCTTCATAAGCTTAGATGCACCATACATAGTCTTAGAGTATTTTTTAACCCATTCATAGGCCACTATCTCTCTATCTATGAAGGGTCTAAGAGCATCTGTAGGTCTCAACCTTAATCTCTTAATCTCTTCATAAGTTGTTTTACTGAGTACGTCCATAAATGGTATTCTACCCAAACCTCTAGGTGCAACCATCCTAATAGTATTAAATATGTATATGGTATCTCTCCAATCCATCCCTTTAAGAACTAATGCTAAATATTTCTTGAGGGTCTCAATACTAATAGGCCTGGTCTTAGATATTGCTGAAGCGCTGGCTATAGGTGAGATGAGCAGTATCGAGCCTAGATGAGTATTACCACCTTTCTGAGATGAGATCATCCTTACTGCACCCTTATAGATCGTTTCTCCAAGACCTCTACCTTTCCTTTTACGACCAATCTCTGCAGCCTGCCTAAAACATGAATAAAGATTTGCGGATGATATGAGAAAATGTTCAAACAATGTTTCTTCAAAATCTCTGTATCTATCTACTAACCCAGGTTTAGGCGTAGTAGATACCTCGAGTAATAGAGCTGAGACACATCTAGAAGCTATCCAATCATAGTCTACCGTCATCTCTAAGCCTCCATTCTTTTCAGAGTATGTGGTAGGGACTGGATAGTTGTAATTCCTAACCGTTTAAACCTCTTTAATCTATTCCAATATGTTAAGTCTATATTTCTAACTCTACCCTCAAGAAACTTTTTTACATATATTGTCTTTTTATATCCTTCCTCATCTATATCTAGTAAGAGCACTATATGATTGGTTTTGACAGATCTGATCTTTTCAATTAACTGTCTTGGAGATTTATATATAATTATCTCTCCTATGATGCCGAGAGCTCTAAGAGCTTCAAGATCTCTTCTTCCCTCAACGATTATCGGAGAACCTCCTGCAGACTCCTCAACCAGTTCTCTAACCCATTCTAACAATTCTTCATATTCTCCAATACTCTTCCTTCTCTTCCCAATCTTCAACTTACCATTTAAGAAAAACTCTCACTCAGCTTTATTTTTAGTCTTCCATTAATCTGTAAAAGATTTAAAGAACCATCAATCCAGTACTCTAATGTTTTGTAAAAAGTGGATATCATGATGAGTTTTTTAATCATTTTTTGACTTCTTATTCTATTGGAGAAAATCATCGATACGTCTACTAGTGATACATACGTAATACGAAATTATTTTTACAACTACACTTTCTAGTACCTCCTAGGATTGGAGGTGAGAGAATAAATGAAAGTGGTTACGGTCCATCTCCCCGAACCGTATATTGAGGCGATAGATGAGCTGGTAAAGAAGAGGATATATCCGAATAGAGCTGAAGCTATCAGAATGGCTGTAAGAGATTTTATCCAATCGGAGGCAAATATAAGTGAGTGAAGAAGTCTTTATTGAGGCAGAGATGTTAAATGATGTCAAGATCACGTTGATCGGCGTAGGAGGAGCTGGATGCAATACCGTCAATAGATTATCAAACCCAAACCTTAACAAGATAAAGTTGATTGCAGCAAATACAGACGTTCAGCATCTCGAACTAATAAAGACTAAGAATAAGATAGTATTAGGAAAGAGTGTAACGAAGTTTAGAGGTGCTGGAGGAGATCCTGTGAAGGGAAAGAGAAGCAGCTGAAGAATCAATAGAAGAGATTAGAGAGCAATTGAAGGATTCGACATAGTGTTTATATCGGCAGGGTTGGGTGGAGGTACGGGTACAGGGGCTTCACCTTTGATAGCAGAGGTGGCCAAAGAGATAGGTGCGGTAGCTATAGGGTTCGTTACCCTACCCTTTAAATTTGAGGGAAGCATAAGGAAGAGAATAGCTCTACAAGGTTTAGAAGAGATGAAGAGGAGCTGTCATACAGTTATAGCGATAGATAATAATAAGCTTCTCGAGTTATATCCACAATATAGTTTAAAGAATGCATTGGCACTCGCAGATGAAGTAATAAGCAACATGATCTTGAGTATCATGGAGTCTATAGTCAAGCCTAGTCTAATAAATATAGATTATGCAGATTTCAGGACCATAATGATGAGAGGTAATCTAGCGGCTTTGGGTATAGGTGTTTCTTCAACCCCCAATAGAGCTGAAGAAGCAACATTCAATGCATTAGAATGCCCATTACTTGATGTCTCATATGATGGTCTCACTGGAGCGATAATACATATTACAGGTGGAGAGGATATGAAGATCAGCGAAGCTGCTAGACCTGCTGAGATTGTCTCAGAGCTCATGGATAAAGAGGCTTTAGTAATTTGGGGTGCTAGAATCGATAGTTCTTTCGACTCAAGGCTTCAAGTATCATTGATATTGACTGGTGTGAGAGATAAGCAGACGGATTTATCTTTGACACAGCATAAAACTTCTGAAACATTTTATGAAGAAGAACTAGAGAAGATTATGGAGGAATTAGGAGTTAAAGCGGTATAAAATAGGACATTACAAGATAAAGCTGAAGAGTATCGGCATGTAAAAATGGTAGGAAAAGATGTAATCGTTAAACTGATAAAGGTATTGTTATAATAATTACTAAATTTCTAATAAATATGATAAAAAATTTTTCTAATTATGGAATAATTTTGAAACAAAAGCTATTTTGAAATATGGGTTTTTGAAAAATCTTTACAATTTCTTAGAT
>JBCNVN010000046.1:0-4358 GCA_039630055.1 Candidatus Caldarchaeales archaeon
GTGAATATCATTCTTTTATGTCCAAATAATGCTGTAACCATCTTGTTATCATAGAAGTTCAATTCTCTCATAAGATTCACTAGGTCTCTTCTCTGCTTACTATAACCAATCAGATCAACATCTGTAAATAATGTTCCAGTGCTAAGTCTACCTGCATTCTTGAAGAAGTTCAAAGTCTGATCATCTCTCTGGATATGAATGTATGTAGCGACAGCTCCCAGAATCCTGGTAACCAATCCTCTCTTCTGACTTGCCTCTACAATCTCTAAAGCGGTCTCTAAGACTTTTGAAGAGAATTCATCTAGCAATCTTAATCTAGAAACTTGAACTAATGGATTATATATAAATATATATCGGCGACAGGAATTTTATGGACATGTCCAAGGTATCTGAGTATCTGGAGAGGGAGGAAAAGTCTATTGGTAGAGTTATCGGTATTAGGTTTTATCCTTTGGTGGTAGATAAGGCTGAAGGTTCAATGGTTTGGGATGTAGAGGGTAGAAGCTACATAGATTTCTCATCACAGTGGGCTGTAACAAATCTGGGGCACAATCATCCAGAGATAATCGAGGCGGTAAAGAAGCAGATGGAGAAACTAGTATTCTCTTCCCATACTACTTTTCCAAATACTGTCTCGATAGAGTTAGCAGAAAAGATCATAGAGATCACTCCGGGAGCTTTTAGGAAGAAGGTCTGGTTCGGATTAACAGGGTCGGATGCTAATGAGCTCATATATAAAGTAATGCCTATATATTCAGGTAGGAGAAGATTGCTCGGATTCCAAGGATCTTATCATGGACAGACTATGGGAGCGTTAAGTCTATCGGGCCATAAAGCATTGACTAGATTCATCGGATTTCCAAACGTCATCAAAGCTCCATATCCATACTGTTATAGATGCCCGTTTAAACAACAGTATCCAGAATGTGGATTACTATGCTTAGACTTCATAGAGAATAATGTTATAGAGAATGCTCCATCTGAAGACTTGTCAGCTGTAATAATCGAGCCGATACAGAGTGATGGAGGAGTGATCGTTCCACCTCCAGACTTTATCCCAAAACTTTACAAGGTCTGTAGAGATAGAGGTATAAGTTTTGTTGTAGATGAGGTCAAGGTTGGATTCGGTAGAACGGGAAGATTCTTCGCAATAGAACACTCCAATATCGCTCCAGACGTTATATCGATGGCGAAGCCTATGGCCTCAGGGTTCCCTCTAAGCGCAGTCGTCGGAAGAGCAGAGATCATGGACTCTGTCACAGCAGCTCACCTATTTACAAGCAGCGCCCATCCAATCAGCTGCTCTGCCTCGCTAGCGACTATAAACATAATCTTGAGAGATAAGATTTTAGAGAGAGCTTCAATTATGGGTGATATTATCTTTAAGAGGCTTGATGAGATTCGTGACGGACACTGGTTGATTGGAGACATAAGAGGTAAGGGAATGATTCTAGGAGTTGAGCTTGTTAAAGACTTGAAGGATAAGACTCCAGCTGTTTTCGAGACGGCCTGCCTCGTCTACAGAGCTTACGAGCTTGGTCTACTTCTCACCTACGTGGGAACATACTCTAATGTGGTAGAGATTACTCCACCATTGACCATAAGCAGAGAAGATGTAGAGAAAGCATTAGAAATATTTGAAAAAGCTCTAGATGATGTGGAGAGGGGAAGGGTAGATAAGGAGAAGGTTAAGAGGTTTGCTGGCTGGTAGAAGGGATAAAGGGGCTTCCATTATCCCACAGTTCAACCCGTAATCCCCTATCTATCAATTTCTTCTTAATCTCTTCTTCTAAATCTCTGGGGCTGATTATTATAATACCACCTTCTCTTCCATCTTCTCTTAAGAGAGCTTTTCTAACATTCTCAACCGGTTGAAGATGTACTCCATACCTCCGATAAGTCTCTCTAATAATTAATAGAGTCCTATTATCAACCTCTATTAAGCCTCCGCATCCAACATAGTGTCCAACGCTATCTCTTAAAATTTCTTGAAAACTCTCACCCAACAATAACCTCTCAGATAGCTTCGGGATCTTTTCAGAATCTAGTAGATGTTTTGTATTCAAGTTGAGTATAAACTGTGTTTTGTATTCTTCTGATCTCTTTAAAATCTCCAATAGGACGTCGATATTCTCTCTGGATAGTAGTCTGCCCTCAATCTTACTGTAAGTCTTCACTGGTATCGCCTTTAGCCTAGACATGGACACCTTCTCTATAGCGTAGATGATTCCTTCAGGGCTAGCTCCAAGTTCTTCCGGTTTAAGAGTTACTGGAAGATCAGTAAACCTGTACCAAATGCTTCTATTCTTCTTCATAATCTCTTCAACTTCATCTTTTGAAAGATTAACTATCTCTCTCTTCAACTTCACTATCTTCTCTATGTCATGAGGATCTACATTAACTCTTGAGAGATATGCTATATAGTCTTGATCTACTATCTCTTTTTCATGGGTTCGATACCCTAAACCTCTCAATATATAGGATGCATTGAAGGCGCCGCAGAAATTTTCCTTCTGGTCAAGCTCATTAATGTATTCATTATGGATCGATGTGTACTGTGGTGTAGGGTAAACTTTTATCTTATGGCGTATAGCTGAGAGTATCTTATCGGGGTCAACATCTTTCAACGTACTTAGAACTTCTCTAATCTTAGAATACTGGGACATAATTCTTAATCTCCCATGGACTTACATAATGCTCAAAAGATTCACATTCAACACTCTTAATTTTGATGTATTCATCTATAATCTCAGACCCTAGCTCAGATCTGAGATAATTATCCTTGTCCAAGTATCTTAATGCTTCTCTTAAACTTAATGGAAGAAGATCTATGTTCCTTTCTAATCTCTCCTCTTTTGAAAGCTTGTATGCATCAATGTTTACAGGTTCTCCAGGATCGATCTCCTCCTTAACTCCATGCAGTCCAGCAGCTATCGTAACAGCTAAAGCCAGATATGGATTTGCAGCCGCATCAGGTGTTCTAAACTCTATTCGAGTATTCTTTTCTTCTTTACCACTTCTAACGGTAGGTATTCTGATCGCTGCAGACCTATTATTGTATCCATAACATATGTTTGATGGTGCCCATGATCCAGGGATTAATCTTTTATACGAGTTTATCGTCGGCGAAACGACTGCCGATAGAGACTTCATATGATGTAGTATGCCTCCTATGAAATAGTATGCGGTCTTAGATAGGTTTAATCCCCTCTTATCATTCTTATCATAGAAGATGTTTCCTCCCGTTCTTTGATCTATGGCGCTTATGTGAAAATGCATACCGCTTCCTGCATGCCAGTCGAATGGCTTCGCCATAAACGTGGCCACGAGTCCATGCTTTGCGGCCACGCCCTTGGCCACATCTCTTAGAACCACCATGTCGTCTGCAGATCTTAAAGCATCTCTATGCTTCATATTTATCTCCAATTGTCCTGGGCCATATTCTTTGATAAACCTCACCACCGATATCCCAGACGCTTTGAGAGCATTAATTATTTCTAGAACTATCTCTCCAAGAGTATCGTATCCGACCGTTGAGAAGCACTTGGCCCAATCCACTGGCTCAACCCTGTCGGGAGCGGTCTGTTTCAAGATGTAGAATTCTGTCTCTGCTGCATTTTGAAAGACTATCCCATATTCTTCTTGATATTTCTTCAGTAGTCTTCTCAGTAGGCTACGGGGACAGAAATCCCATTCTCTTCCATCTTTTAACCTCATATCGCAGATCACTCTTCCCTGCCCCCGAGTATAGGTTATTGGAGAGAAGGTTTCAAGGTCTGGAACTAGAAATATGTCTTCTGATTCTGGTCCAAATCTTGGTTCGGATAATAGAGTATCTAGAGCCGTAAAAGACTGCATGGCCATGGTTAAACCTATACCGTGGGCTAGATGGTCTTCCAGCTCATCTAGATAAGATGATTTAGCTCTTAGAACCCCATCCAGCCCGACATAGATGAATCTAACAATCTCGATATTGTTTCTCCTAACAATCTCCATTACTTCTTCTATCTTACCCATAACGTAGGAGTCTTTTCTCATCGAGTTAATTAACTTTTAAGAAAGACCTTAACAAAGTAACCCGATCAAAATTTAAAAATTTTATATATGAGCTCACGGGTATATTCTCCGTGAATTCTGAAGAGATAGTCTTTGTTAGAAGAACTTCAGGGCTTGTTAGAGAGATTGGAGCATTCTCAGTGATGGCTATGGCGGCCAACTATGTTATAGCAGACGGCTTCTATCTGATTACAGCTGGACAAGGCTACTCAGCCCCTGGAGCCAATATACCATTAGCATTACTTATAGGAGGAATAATAATGACTTTAGCTGCATTCGCTGTTATCTTCTTAACTATGGCC
>JBCNVN010000047.1:0-3773 GCA_039630055.1 Candidatus Caldarchaeales archaeon
TGGACTGGGTCCAGCGCTTCTAGATAGATTCCCACATGAATTAAGTGGTGGTCAGAGGCAGAGGGCGGTCATAGCCAGAGCCTTAATCTTAAAACCAGAGCTTATAGTTGCAGACGAGCCGGTGGCCATGGTCGACGTATCGGTAAGAGCTCAAATACTTGATCTTCTACTTAACTTAAAGAGAGAGTATGGTTTAACATATATCTTCATAACTCACGATCTTTCAGCAGCCAGTTACGTATGTGATAAGATCGCTGTAATGTATCTTGGAAAAATAGTTGAGCTCGCTCCTACCGATGAGATATTCGATAATCCAATGCATCCCTATACCAGGGCGCTTATCTCTGCTATCCCAGTTCCAGACCCTAAGATACAGAGGGAGAAGATGATACCATCTGGAGAGATACCCAGCCCAATAAATCCTCCATCTGGATGTAGATTCCATACTAGATGTCCTTATGCTATAAATAGTTGTAGGATTGATGAGCCTAGGCTGGAGGAGGTTTCCAAAGGACATTTTGTAGCATGCCCCATTCTACCTTTCTCCCAAAAGAATCAGTGAAGTTTTTATCTTCTCGATATCCTAGGGTTGAGTATATCGTTTAATCCTTCTCCTATTAGGCTGAAACCTACGACTAGAAGCATTATCATTATTCCTGGGAATGTGACCAGCCACCAGTATCCTGATGGTAGATAAGTCTGCCCAGCTCTCAAGTCGTATCCCCAATCTGGTGTGGGTGGAACTACCCCTAGACCTAGAAAGCTTAAAGCCGCCTCCGTTAGTATAGCATCTGTTACATTTAGGGTGAAGACGACTACTACGACGGGAAGAAGGTTTGGGAGAATATGTCTCACCATTATAATCCAGTCTCCAGCTCCCATCATTCTTGCTGCTATTACATATCCCTGCTCTCTCAAGACCAGGGCCTGTCCTCTAACCATTCTGAAATATGTAGGGATATATACTACGGCGATAGCTATAGCTGCATTATATATTCCAGGTCCTAGAGCTATCGAGATCGCTATCGCCAGTATCACGTCTGGAAAAGAGTAGATGCTATCCATCACCAATGTTAAGATTCTGTCTTTTATCCCACCATAGTAGCCGGATATCAATCCAAGGGTTACACCAAAGACCATGGATATGGTAGTTGAGAGGAAGACTATGTATAATACGGTTCTTCCACCATAGAGTATTCTGCTATACATGTCGTAGCCTAGATTATTTGTTCCTAGTGGATGCTTAAGTGAGGGAGGAAGTAAGGGCTCGGCAACAGATTCTGTAGGATCATACTCTGTAAGGATTGGAGCTATTAACGATAATATGGCGATCGATATGACGATTATTCCCCCTGATAAAGCTAGATAGTATGGCATTCTCAACCTTTTCGGCAAGAGTCTTCTAATGAGACCAGATACCCCGATCGAGACCATATCCTAGAATCTCACTCTCGGGTCTATATACGCGTAGAGAAGATCTACTAGCAGGTTTATTAACGCTATTAATAGGCCGAAGATTATCAATACTCCTTGGATAACGTTGTAATCTCTATAGAGTATTCTTTCAAATAGGAGATAGCCCATTCCAGGCCAAGAGAATGTGGCCTCTGTTAGAACTGTCCCTCCTAAAAGTAATGCAAACTGCAACCCCATCATAGTCATTATAGGTACTATAGAATTCTTAGCAACATGGTTTCTAAATATCGTCGATTCTCTAACACCTCTAGCTCTAGCAGCTAAGACGTGGTCTTGAACTATAACCTCCGAGAAACTAGTCCGACCTAACTTTGCAAATATACCTGAAATAACGATACCTAGTGTTACTGTAGGAAGAGTTAAGTGCCATAAACTATTCAAGAAAGAATCTAAACGTCCAGAAATTAAGCTATCTATCAGATATAGACCTGTTATTCTAGGAGGTGTTAAGAGAGGATCTATTCTTCCAGATACTGGGAACAATCCTAAACCTATACTTAAACCCATCTGAAGCATTAGTCCAAGCCATGGGATAAAGAAAGAATAAGATATTATCCCGTAGAGTCTGGAGAGAACATCAATAGATTTTCTTTTAGATCGTACTGTGATTGAGCCTACCAGTATTCCTAGAGCTGATCCGAAGATGAGAGAGGTGATAGCTAGCTCCACTGTCGCTGGAAACCTATCCATGATCTCGTCGATTACTTGGCGTCTACCAAATATAAGCGATCTACCTAAATCACCTCGAACAATGTTGGCTAGGTATTCGATATACTGGATATATATAGGTTTGTTGAGACCCAGCTGTTCTCTTAATCTTTCTCTTTCTTCGGGGGTTGATTTAGGTCCTAGAACTGTGATAACGGGGTCGCCCGGTAAAATTCGTAGAACTATGAATATTACCGTGAGCACTATTAGTATCATTGGGATGACAAGGAGCAGCCTAGTAATGATGTAGTTTCTTAGACTAGCCATCTCTATCTATTTACTAATCTGCTATCCTATGTCTCTTTGAATATGGTATGATATTTCAGGAGTGTCGTTGCGTCGAGCAGCACCCCTTTAACTTCTTTTAATGCAACCATTATCGTCTTTCCTTCAAATAAGGGGACGAACGGGACTTCCTCTGCAACTATTTCCTGGACCTTCATGTATAGACTTGTTCTCCTGTTTTGATCTACTATCCTCTGGCCTTCTAAGATATAATCTGTCACTTCTTGATTATTATAGAAGCTTCCACTCCATGCATTGGCCTCAGGTACTAGGAAGGGGGTCAGATAGTTATCTGGATCGAGATAGTCGGCATACCATGTTTGAATATATACCTTCATAATACCCTTAGCTGCATTATCTAGATATGTGGCCCACTCAGCAGTGTTGAGAGATACACTAACTAGGCCTGTCTTCTCCCAGTTTTCTTTAATAACTAAGGCCATATCTCTTCCAGGCTCTCCAAGCTGTGTAGTTGTATACCACAGCTCGATCTGGAGTTTATTCTGCTCCGAGTATCCAGCTTCTCTTAACAATGATCTGGAGAGCTCAATATTTGCATCCCCCATCTTCTTGAATGCTTCTTGACGTCCCCATAGAAAACTCGGTATTAGAGTATATAGTGGGATTACTGTATCGAAGAAGGCTTTGGAAGCTATCTCTCTCCTATCTATTGCCGCTGCTAATGCTTTCCTCACTCTAACATCATTGAATGGAGGATCTCGAGTATTAAAGACTAGGAAGCCTATATATGATGCAGGTACTTCAAGTACCTGTAATTTCTGGTTTTTCCGAAGGTCTTCTAAGTCGACAGGATTTAATGCTCTCCATGCAATATCTATCTCTCCTCTTTCTATTGCCAATCTAAGAGAAGAAGCATCTTTATAGAATTTTATCACTATCGTCTTCGTAGCAGGTGTACCACCATGATAATTTGGATTAGCCTCTAAGATTAACTGTTGATCTCTAACCCAACTCTTAATCCTATAGGGTCCTGCTCCTCCCGCCGTTGAGTCGGGTGCAATATCATTTGCAGGATACCCTTTGGGATTAACTGGGAAATAAGGTGGAGTAGCTAGTAGGGCGGGGAAGAATGATGTTGGAGCATGGAGTACGAATTTTACTGCTGAGGAGTTTACTACTTCGATACTTTTAACGAAAGATGTGACGAGCCATGATGGGTCTGCCTGGGTTGCGAAGACCCTATCTATCTGATATTTTACGTGTGTTGCATCAAGTGGTGTTCCATCGCTAAACTTTAAGTTTTTCTTTAGCTTAAAGATATATTCGGTTCCATCAGCATTCAT
>JBCNVN010000048.1:0-3044 GCA_039630055.1 Candidatus Caldarchaeales archaeon
GATCCCTCTTCTGGGAATTCACTTATAAAGAAAATGAGCCAACTAATAAATATTATGTAATACCATGATAAAAGGTAATACCTGTAGTTGGATGTTAGTAGCAGAATTTTCTGTAGAAGCAACTTATACATTTCTTGCTCCATCTAGGTTCAGGTATTTCTCCACTCTCTAATATTTTATGTACTTTATCGACTGTCTTTACTATGTATTCTCTCAAATGTTTCGTAAATCTCTTCTCAAACCATTTATTCGAATTCTTGTAGAAGATGATGAGCTTATACACCGTCTGCTTAAATTCTTCTTCAACCATTAATGCGTATGTTGCCGTCTGATATAAGTGATCTGGATAAAGCTTCTTTGAGCTACTCGATTTAATCTCCATTACATTCAACCTATTGTTAGACCAGTAGATCGTATCTACTACTCCTCTAAGTCTATATCTTTTACATGTTATTAGATATCCGAAGAGCATTCTATCAACATGTATCCTTCTCTGATTTAGAAGAGTCTTCCTCTCCTTCCACCTCTCAACATCTCTACTGAATTCTCTTAATCCTTCATCCATAGCTTCTGTTACCGGCTCGATTATGCCGACCAAATACTTGTAGTAGAAGATTGTTGGACAAAAGATGAAGTCTCTTATCTGTATAGGAGTAATATACCATTCTTCCTCCATTTATAAAAACACTATACCTTCTTCTTCATATTCTATTTCCTCACCAATAATCTCACGTGTAGCTATGTCAGCTTCGCATATAGTGAAGAGCTGTATGTTCCCTTTACTTGACCCTAGAATCCTCTTAAGCTTAATCTTTAGATTCTTCCTCTTCTGAGAATCTATTATACCGAGAAATGCGCTCTTCTGTATTCTAGCTAAGCCTATCTCTTTACATGCTCCAGCTACCTTCAACCTAATCTCATCATCCGTTATATCGTAGATAACTAAGGTGTACATCTATTACACCACTACATCATAACACATATAGCTTTTTGAGATCCCTAAGAGATATCTTGACAATCTAATCGGTTGGAGGCGTATATGGGTTTTAATCGGTGCAGATCTATTCATGAAGGTTACTCTTTTTTCAAGAGTATTGAAAAAGAGTTGTAGTAACTCTTTCTTAAAAGAATTAGTAAGCTTCTTCTCACTATCTAATGCTTTAACATCTTTATGCTTTATAAAGTAAGTTATTAATGGGAGGTCTACGACAGGCTGCCTGAATTCTTCCATTAAGTCCATAACTAAGCTTGGTCTTCTACTACTATCTTCATGGAGGTAGCCTATGAAAGGATCGAGGCCAGATAACTCTACAGCATACCATACTTGATACATCAAGAGTGCGTAAAGATAGTTTAAAGAGATATTTAGTGGGTCTTCAGGGTTCTCATACTTCTTTCTCCTACCATTAAACTCTATCTCTTTAGGTAGTATCTCAGCTATAGCCTCCCAATAGTGTTTAGCTGACTCCGCCTCCTTAGATATGAGCCAACTCTTTACATAAACTTCTTCATCAGAGATCTTTCTATAAATTGATAGTATTTCTTGAGTATTCTCATCGATCTTTAAGATTATATCTGGATGAGTAGAACGCTTGGTCTTCATCAACTTCTTAAGTACTCGTACTTGGTTAAGGATCTTATTGAGGACGATGTTCTTCGCAATCTTTAATCCTATCTCGCTATTCTGAGCTCTCACCTGCTCCTTCTTTAACCGTATATTCGTCTTCAACATTAATGGTTGAATCTTTCCAACTGGTTTATTGTTCGATATTAGGATAAGAGGGACACCATGTCTCAGCATAAGCTTTAAAGCATCTCCACTAATGCTTAACCCTTTAACGTTCGCTAAAACCATTGAGATATTTCCTATGCTGAACTCCTTCTTCAATCCATCTGGCTTAATTACGATGAGTAGGCCGTTCTTCTTAGATATACGGTAACCATGCCCAGATAGTATTAGTTTAAGAGGCAAGTCAATAACACACTCCATAGTATACACAATACTCTGGGCATTCTAGAGGTTTTCCAGGATCAATACCTCTATTGATTATGTTGAATGCCTCGTCCCGTATCTCTAGAAACTCTCTTCTCAACTCATCTCCGATAAAATACATCTTGTTCTTAATCTTCACATTCTCTCCACTAATAAATATATAGGATACTATTCCATAATCTATAGGGATATCTAGGTCGGATTCTACTGCTAAAGCATATCCTGTAACAGCATACTTGTGGAAGTCTCTTATATCTCCTGTCTTTATCTCTATAACGATCCTCTTATCTGCAAACATATCTATCTTTAATTCACTAGATAACCCGAGAAGCTGACCATTAACAACCTTCTCAACATCTACTGGAATTACTTTAGAAATTACACTCTCTAAGTCTAGTCTAGCTATATGGGAGAGTATTCTATCTAATCTCGCAGCAGCTTGTAGAGCAAGGAAACTATAAAGAACCTCAGCTTCTCTTATAAGCTTTTGAACTTCATGTTCTTCTAGATAGTTTGATGCTTTACATTCTTCTAAGGTCTTATTTACCTCATTACCTCTATCTATAAGTAGAGATGTGTAAAGTTTAGAACCGTTAACGATACCTTCAAGATAAAATATCGACTTAGCTTTCTCTACAACTTTCTTACATACTGTATGGTAGACCCATCCTCTCACAGTCTTATAACTGAATGGTGCAGGCTTGGAAAGAACTCTCCTCAAATATACATCTCTATAAGTAGAACAATATCTATTTGCTAATTCAGAAACACCTAAGTAGACTCCTTCAAGTGGTGGTGAAAGAATATCATTAGACCAGTTCCAACCTCTTAAACTCTCATCAATAGAACCATACATACTCTTTAATTGACGTAAAACACGGTCAATCTCAAACAGATCTAAAAAGAACATCTTAAGATATAAAGATAAGCAAATAAATAAAAGTTCATTATAGATACAACTAATGTAAAAGTATTACTTTCACAAACAGTATTACGTAATACTTATATATCAGCCTAAACAACTTATAAATGAATCCTCAGAAGAGGGGCT
>JBCNVN010000049.1:0-3004 GCA_039630055.1 Candidatus Caldarchaeales archaeon
TGTTGAGATATCATTTGCAGATCTGCCGATTAAGATAATAGCCGATCTTACAACCGGTGCGGGTGCATATGATGGCTTCGTTCCCTGTAGTAATATAATGGGAGACCTGGTTATCCCCGGATATGTGCATGAGCTGGATAAGTGGATAGCCGACCCAAGATTTCCTAACTGGCATCCAGAGTATGTACCATACGCTATAGCTCAGTGCTCTCAATGGGGTGGAAAATGGTATGGTGTCCCACAAGATAGTGATGCATGGTTCTTCAACTGGAATATGAAATACATGGATAAGTATCTTAGAGACCCAGACTTCAGGAGGAGATTCAAAGACAAGTACGGTTATGAGCTTGACCCATATGGATGGTATAAGCGTAGAGAGTTGACTTGGCAGAAGGTGAGAGATGTTGCCGAGGCATTTACTGGATGGGATTGGAATGGAGATGGAGAGCCTGACTGGGGACTTGTCATGGGATTAAGGGTGGGAGAGCAGGGACCCTTCTGGTTCATACCTTTCGCAGCCCCATTCGTAGTTGAGTATGGTCCCGTAAAAGATCGATACCACAATGTATTCTGGTTCGATCCTGAAACAATGGAGCCATTGCTCAAGACTCCGGGCATGATAGAAGCGGCTAAACTCTTCAAAGATCTTTTGAAGTTTATGCCACCTGAGGCCCTGACCTTTACTTTTGCCGATAAGTGGGATTATTTCTTGAACAAGGAGAAGGCTATGATGATCTGGGCGGCACCCGACACTGCAACACTTGCTGGGATGCAGCCAGAGAAGTCCAAGATGCGCGGATATCTTATGTCTACTCCAGGTCCAGGAAGTGAAAGATACTATTCTCTCGCCGAGGGTAGATGGATCGATAGAGTAAACTTAGTAGCCAATGCTGCTGGTTGTTCATGGCATGGATGGGTTTCTAAACTCTCAAAGAACCCTGAAGCAACATACTATCTCCTCGCATGGATGACTACACCAGAGAAGCATAGAGACATAACCTCAAGCAAAATGTTCTGGACAGGATACGACCCTGGATTCATCTCAGATCTACTGGAAGATTATGGTGGAATCGCAACTCTAGCAGACTTCAATCTTCCTGGGGATTTCAAGGATCCGGGTTACCCTGCGGCCTTATATAATGAAGCCGACCTTAGGAGATTTCACATAGCCGTCTATAATAATTATTTCGCTATGGATGCTGTTCAAGATTATCTTAGACTGCCTGGTGGGGTGGCCATGTTTACCTCCATGGACACACACATAATAGGCGAAATGATTGCTGGAGGAATATCACCTGAAGAAGCCTTAGATAGAACTTACAGGGATTGGAATAAGATAATAGATGAGATTGGTCGAGAAAAGATGATAAAATATTATCAAGATATGATAGGATACAAGAGACCGAATCCGTATAAGCCGAGACCTTGGCTTTGGGATGAGAGAGTCTTTCCAAAAGATCTTATCTTCGGTTAAATCTTCCTCCAATTTTTTATTTTTCGGAGGTGAGTATTAAAATATATAAATCAAAGATAAAGTTTATGTTTCTTTTACCAGCAACATTATTCATACTCACCTTCGTTATATTTCCCCTAGCAATGGCCTTATTCGTGTCTTTCACTAATGCAAAATTTGGTGTTAGAGAGACAACGATTATAGGTTTGAGAAACTATCAAAACGTGTTTGAAGATTACAGATTCTTTAACTCAACGTATGTTACGCTACTGTTCCCTGCTATCGCTGTTCCTTTGGAGGTTCTTCTCGGGATGGGAATGGCCCTTATATTAAACAGGAATATAAAGTTTAGAGGAGCCTTAAGAACCATATTCTTAGTACCACTCTTCGTCTCTCCCATATCTCTATCTCTGATGGGGCAGGTCATATTCTACGAAGGCGGAGGCGGCCTAAACGGAATATTAAAAGACTTGGGACTTCCTGCGATCAGATGGAGATCTGACCCTACGACCGCGATCTTTACTGTGATATTACTTGATGTATGGATGTGGACCCCCTTCACCTTTTTGATAACATTAGCGAGCCTACAAGCAGTTCCGAAAGATTTGATCGAAGCGGCTATAGTCGATGGAGCATCTGATAGAGCATTGTTTAGAAGGATAATCTTACCTATGATCACTCCGGCCATACTAACTATAAGCTTTTTCAGAATCGTTGACACGCTTAGACTCTTCGAAATACCTTTCACGCTTCTAGGTGGTGGAGGTCCTGGAATAACGACCGAGACCTTAACGATATACATTTATAAGACAGGTTTTAGGGGATTCTTCTTCGGTCAAGCATCGGCAATAAGTTTTATATACCTTTTAATTGTTTCAGTGATCGTAATGGTAATAGTCCAGAGGTTGAGGCGATACTATGTCTAGAACTGTAAGTACTAGTAGAGATAAGCTGGTAAAGGATATAGTCTCCTATGTAGCGATTGTAATACTCATAGTCTTCTTCCTTTTTCCAATATTCTGGATACTGATGACGACCTTCAAGACGCCTGCCGACACATTCAAATCCAGTTTCATCCCCTATCTACAATTTGAACCTACGGGAAAGAACTGGTATGGACAGGTGGTAGAAGGGTTCTCTGAGAACTTCAAAGCTATACTAAATAGTGCGATAATAGGATTGTCCAGCGCCGCCATAGCGACTATACTCGGTAGCATGGCTGGATACGCACTCTCAAGGTTCGAGTTTAGAAGATTCATGAAGAATATAGATATAATTACCTGGTTCCTCTCATTAAGGATTATGCCGCCAATAGCTCTCGCACTACCTTTCTATGCGCTAATGCTCTTCGTCAACCTTATAGACAACCTGCTCTCCGTTATATTGATACACTCGATCTTCTTCCTACCATATGCTGTGCTTGTCTCAAGAGATGCTTTTCGTCAGCTTCCAATAGAGATAGAAGAATCTGCCTTGGTGGATGGGTGTACACGTTTACAAGTCTTTAGAAGGATAGCCCTTCCCCTTATAGCTCCAGCCCTCGCAGCCATC
>JBCNVN010000005.1:0-52357 GCA_039630055.1 Candidatus Caldarchaeales archaeon
ATGAGAAGGCTCAAGATAGGATCCTAACCAGTATCGATAGGAAGAGGTTTGATGATGCTTTCCAGATGATGATGGAAAGAGATATAGAGGTTGAAGCGGTCGAGTCTATTAAAAAGTTAACAGGCTCTCCACCGATAATATATAGGTCTGATGGTGTAGATAGAAACATGATCGAGAAGACTAGGGATATACTTTCACCATGGAGTAGTGCTTCTAGATCTTTTGAGAACCTGCTAGAGATAGTCGAGCTAGCGGTTATCGGTGGTGTAAAAGCCGACATATACATAATGCCTGGAATGTCTAGAGGGCTAGAATACTATACAGGCTTCATATTCGAGCAGAGCCTCCCAGAAGTAGATATATCATTCAATGGTGGAGGTAGATATGATAAGCTTGTAGAATTATTTGGTGGAAAGCCCACCCCGGCGGTTGGATGCGCTATAGGAATATCTAGGATACTACAGTACTTGACCGATAAGAAGAATATAAAGATGGCTCCTGAGAGACCGAGAACACTCTTAACATTTCTCCCAGAAGTTGAAAAGAAGTATGTGGCAAGAGTGTTAGGGGTTCTTAGGTCTGAGAATATTCCCGTAGAGGTAGACGTGGTAGAGAGGAAGATAGCATCAGCTATAGATTATGCGTTAAAGAATGGATTCCGCTTCCTATTGATAGTCGGAAAGTCTGAGGAGGTAGCGGGAGAGATAAGCATAAGAGATTTGGAGAAGATGGTTCAAGTGAGGTATAGTTTAAATGAAGTTGAGGCTATTAGGAAGATGATAGGATAAGTGGGTTGAATTGACCTATCTAGACATATCCACCCATCTGGAAGCATCGATAATATTACTAGCGATATTCATAGTCTCTCTAAGATTCAGGTTTGTAGATCTTGGAGGGATAGTCACCTCCTTCATAGTCGGATACCTAGTATATGTCTTCGGTGGAAGAGAATATTTTCTAGTATTGATCATATTCTTCCTCGTCTCAGTAGTCTTAACAAAGATAAGGGTAAGAAGGGTGAGAAACTTACAGAATAAGGAGGATGGGGTGAGAGGTTGGAGAAATGTTATCGCAAATGGATGCACGGCGACGGTTGCAGCAGTTATGGCCGGTCTATCCAATGATGAAAAAGTATTCTTTGCAGCATATCTTGGAGCTATATCATCTGCCTTCGCTGACACTCTCGGAACAGAGGTCGGTCTACTATATCCGAGAATGCCTAGGCTCATAACAAGTATGAAGAAGGTTAATCCTGGGACACCTGGGGGCATAACGCCACTAGGCTATCTAGGTGGCTTCGCTGGACTAACGATATTAACTATAGTTATCTCTCTAGTGGATAGGAGGCTTCTAATAGACGAGCTTGCAGCAATAATCTATCCTTCAGGTCTAGTCGGTATGACAATGGACAGTCTTATAGGAGCGGGAATACAGGCAAAGTATAGATGTATAGTCTGCGGTAAGCTTACAGAGTCTCCAATTCATTGTGGACAACATGCAGAGCATGTTGAAGGCTTCAAACTCATAAACACCCATACAGTAAACTTTATAGCAACAGTGATAGGGACCATAACTGCCCTCACAATATTTAGATACCTATATTAAATTAAGAAGTTAAAACAAGATATAATCTTCTAAATATTCTCTTATCCCACATATTCGTCAAGATCGGTAGAATATGGTCTTAAGCATAACTTGATAAACCTTCTAAACTATTATGTTTTATCGGGTAAACCATCCTATAGAGACTGTTATCCTTATCCATACATCCAGATTTATATAAGTTATCTAAAGAGATATGGAGGAGACCTCTATCCCAGACCAGTCCCAGAGACAAGCCTCTCAAATCTCTGAAACCACTAAAATAGTTCAAGATCTCTCAGAATATTCGAATTAGAGAAATATTTTAAAAAAGGTTTTCAGAACTTCTAGTGGGCCCGTGGCCTAGCACGGATATGGCGCCGGCCTCCTATAGTTCTACTCCTTGAGAGAGCCGGGGGTCGTGGGTTCGAGTCCCACCGGGCCCGCATTTATCTAGTGTAACCTCGATCAACGGATAAACATATCAAGGGAAATTATGTACTCATAAAATATCTTGAAGTCCTCCGACATATTATAAGACAGATATGTTTTGTAGATAGATTTAGATGAAGACTAGAACTCTCTTATTATAGTTGTTTACATCCTCCGAAGACTACGGGCAATATTGCAACCTCATCTCCAGGTTTAACCTTTATATCTCTAATATCGCTAAATCTATATACGGTTAAACCATTGATTATTAGAATAAAAGTACCTTTTATGATCCTATCCGATAGTTTCTGGATAGTGTCTCCCCAATCTTTCAAAGCCTCCCTTAGAACATCGTACAAAGATATCTCTGAATCAACAGTATGAACTCTCTCTATAATATGATCCGTTAAACCAATTATCCTCAGCTTAACTAAATTATCTGGCACAGATTAAACATCTTAATTCTAGCTTATAACTCTTATCAAACACTAGATATAGACACTGCTACTCTTAGGTCTCTGTAGATCATCCAACATATATCAGTAATCCTTATCTCTGAATTAATATAATTCTCTAAATGTAAAATGAGGACACAATATGATATAGTGATTATCGGTAGTGGTCCAGCAGGTGTGAGGGCTGCAACAATCATTAAAGAACATGATAGAGATCGTTCAGTCTCGATAATTACAAAAGATCCATTTATATATACTAAGATGGCTATACATCATGTATTAAAGAAAGAGTTACCGATAGACTTCTTTAAAATATATCCAGACCTCGATAATCTAAAAATAAGCCTTACACCATCTACTGAAGTTAGTAAGATAGATCTTACACGCAAGGTTATTAAAGTTAAGTCTCCTCACAAAGATTCAGAGTATACTTTCAACAAGTTAATCTTAGCAGTAGGTAGTAGACCTATCATACCTAACATAGAGGGGGTTGATAAGATAGGGATCTTCACATTCAACGAGTATAGTGATGTTACATCAATAAATAAATATATTAAAGTAGGAATGAGAGCCATCATCGCTGGTGCTGGATTAGTCGGTCTACTATTATCTGAAGCATTAAGAGCAAGAGGATTAGATGTAACATTGATAGATAAACTATCTGGAGTAGGATTGACGATATTTGAAGAAGAAATATCTAGTTATCTTATACGTAAACTGGTAAGTAGAGGGGTGAAAGTAGTAACAAGATCGAGTGTTGAGAAGATTATTGGAGATAGAAAGAATAGAAAGATTGTTAAGAAAGCAGTCATTAATGGAGAAAATTATTCGGCAGATATAGTATTCTTCACACTTGGCGTTAAGCCTGAGAATAGTTTAGCGGTAAGAACAGATTTAAAGCTAGGTGTTAAGAGAGCTATAAAAACAGATGAGAGACTCGAGACCTCGATCCCAGATGTTTACGCAGTTGGAGATTGTGCAACATCCATAGACTACTTTACCAGAAAAGAAACATATAGGCCGTTAGGCACGCTCGCCGTCTCCATGGCTGAGATTGCCGGTAAAAACTGTATAAATATTAGTACAACATATGATGGATTTATTCCAATGCAGTATATCGAAGTATTTAATACATCGATTGTTAAGATTGGATTGAATACTAAAGAAGCTAGAGAACTTGGTTTAAAAACTAGCAAGAGAATGATTAGATATAAGGTTCCAGGGATAGGAAGCCATCCTGTAAGTTTACTAATCTGTAAAGATAATCGTCGAGAAGATATTATTGGATGGCAGACCGTGAGCCCATGGTTAGCATCATACAAATCAACGATATTCATCAATGCAATAAAAGAAAAGATTGGGTTGAGCGAGTTCCTAGATAAAGAAAAAAACATAGAGGTAGTTGGATAGTTATCTTAAGGTCTTATAGGTGCTGAGGGGCCTCTACTTACCCCCGCGGCTTTTAAAGACTTTACATATTCAACGACCAGTTTATCAACGGCTTTTACAGGCTTCTCAAACCTTAATGCATTGAAAGAACATGCCTCAACACATGCTGGCTTCCCATCACATAGGTCGCATTTCACAACTCTTCCTTGGGCATCGATGCTTATCGCTCCATATGGGCATGCAAACATACATGCTTTACAGTTGATACATGTCTTGTAGTCTATGTAGACCGCTCCCACTCTTCCATCTCTATGAATTGCACCAACGCCACAAGCTTCTTGACATGGTGCTGGATTACAGTGGAGGCATGTTGCTGGAATAAAGTCGCCCGTCTCTTTCCATGAAAATACTCTTATCCTACTATCTGTTCTATTAAATCTTCCAACTTTCTTGAAGCTACATGCTAGAGTACATCTTTCACATCCAGTACATCTATCCAAATCTATTACTAAGATCTTTTCAGGCATAAATGCAAGACCCATCCTCTCACCTCCATGTTACATATCCCAAAACATCATTCATTCCCAGTTCTTTCAACTTCTCTACGGTAGGCTTTCCATCCTCATCCCATCCACGAATCTTGTAGTAATCTCTCTTCATATATTCAAAATCTTCCTCTTTCAAGACCCTACCAGCAGCGGGCCCTGTCTTAAGTGGATCTTGGTGTATTCTGGGTGGAAGCTTATCATCTTTTGCAGTAACACCGAATCTTACATTTAATAATCTTATCAAGTTGATTATTCTCTCTCCTGCGAGTTCAAAGTTTCTAACATCCTTATACTCATCAAATCCTGTTACAGTCCATAGAATATTTGCTAATCTCTGATTATCCCAGCAGCAGAAGTCGCATATTCCCGTTGCGAATTTTGCCGCATACTGATGCTCTTGCTGAACGACGACGATAGCTTTATTCTCAGGGCTCCATCGATCTAATTTTATCGGTGAAGCTCCAAGCCAGTAAGCATTTAAACATTCTGGGCCTATAGGCCAAGATCTCAAATGGCATCCACCTCTATCCGCTACTGAATACGATAAACCCATAGCTGGTGAAGCTCTCGGCTCATAGGCTGGGATCTCCAATCCCTTAACATGGACAGCGAATCGCTCACTATTCTTTCCAATCTTCTGACTTGCAATCCTAGTTCCTTCTGCTAAAATATCTCCCAGTCCTTCTCTATTAGCAATCTTCTCTATTAATGAGACTAGTTCTTCTGCATTACCAAATCTAAGCTCCAGCCCCCCTGTCTCATCAGATGTGATCAGATTTCTTTCAAACAACTCCATAGCCCATGCTACTACAGAGCCGGTTGTGATAGTATCTAGACCATACTCATCGCAGAGTTTATTCGCTTTAACGATTGCATCGAATCTAGATGTTCCTGTATTGGCCCCTATCAGGTCTGCAGTCTCATACTCTGGTCCTTCGACAAGTGTTCCAGCCCATGGACCATAATCTATCAAGACATAGTTGTGACAACCGATTGGACAAGAGAAGCATGCACCTCTCTTAATAGAATGTTTTAAGAGAACATTTGCATCAATGTTTGAAGAATACTCGAACCTTCCATCAGTATAGTTTCTAGTAGGCAGTGCGCCGACTTCTTGAATAGGCCACATCAAGGCTATTGAACCCCATTTGATCCCAAATTGTGCTTCAGGATTCTCGAAGATATCCAATCTATTCATCTCTTCACAAGCTTTCATAAATTCTTCTGGATATGCAACCTCAACCGATCCTGTACCTCTTACAGCTATGGCCTTGATATTCTTAGAGCCTAGTACAGCTCCACCTCCACCTCTACCATGCTGTCTACCTTCAGAGTCAACATTTGCAAACCTTATCATCTTCTCACCTGCAGGCCCTATCGCTAATACTTTAACAGAGGGATCTCCAAGCTCTTCCTTGATCGCTTCTCTCGTCTCACTGATCTTCTTGCCCCAAAGATGTTTAGCTTTTTTAATACTAACATAGTTGTCGTCAATATATATGTATGATGGTTCTCTTGCTCTACCTGTAATCATGATGCCATCGAACCCTGCATATTTTAGTTCGGCGCCTACAGCACCACCAGAATGAGAATCTAACCATATATTCGTGAGAGGTGACTTGGTTATTATCGGATACTTACCAGAGGCTGGAGCATTAGTTCCATTTGCTGGACAAGTCCAGACCATAAATATATTCTCTGGACTCAAAGGGTCTACCTTAGGATCTATATGGTCGAGTAAGTATCTTGCTCCAACACCCTTACCACCTATGTAAGTTCTTGCATAAGCCATGTTGAGAGGCTCTGTAAGAATCTTCTCCTTATCTAGATCTATTATTAATATCTTGCCTACATATCCACCTATCTTCATACGTAGAATATATTCTCCTAACATGAAGATATGTTTTTTCATTATGCTATTCTATAGGAGTCTTCTCGGCTGAGTTAAAGTCTGTATTAGCCCGTGAATGTTGCCTCCATATATTGGAGATTGAGGCTTCACCTCTAGAAATCCCTCTTACCTCGAACAAAACATTATATTCTCATCAGATGATAAACTAGATTAAAAAACTTTTAAAAACTAGTTCTACTGTAAGCGGTGAAGACTGTCATAAACTTTAAACATCCTTAAACAGGTCTCCATCAAGCTAATACTAAAAATATTTATCCTGTGCCCCTTTTGATAAGACTCATAAGATATCTGAGGAAACCGTTAGAGATTATAAGAGAGCTAAACCCTTGAAACTATCTTGACTATCTTATCATCGTCGGGAGCCGGCTGCCCTCTCCCATCCCAATTGCTTGTTAAAATATAGAGGCATCCGTCAGGACCTTGAACAACATCTCGGAGCCTACCATACTGAGACTGTAAAATCTTTTCATGGAAGATTACTTTAGAATTATCAAGTTCAACCCTATGTAGATGTGCTCCTCTAAGAGCTGCGAAGAATAAACTACCACTCCAGTCTCCGAGCTCCGTCCCATAATAGAAGGAGCATCCAGAGGGAGCCCAAGTCTCCAGACCGCTATGGAGTATTGGAGGAATATACTGTTCTCTCTTCTCATCTCCTATCGCATCGGGCCATCCATAGTTTCCACCTGCAGTGATTAGGTTGACCTCGTCATGGGCGAACCTTCCACCCTCACCACTCGGTCCATGCTCGGTGGAGTAGAGAAGCCCTGTCTCCCTCTGCCAATCCAAGCCTTGAGGATTTCTATGACCTAGAGAGTATACTGGGGATTCTCTGAAAGGGTTGTCGGCAGGTATCCTGCCATCATGCTCCAATCTAAGTATCTTTCCGCCTAGAGACTGGATATCTTGAGAGATCCACGGAGAACCTGCCTCCCCAATCGTTATGTAGAGCTTTCCATCTGGTCCAAACCTAATCCTCCCCCCATTATGTATCCTGCCTCCGGGTATTCTATCGATGATTGTAACCTCGTCGGTCAGCCCTTCCTCATCACTGTAAGCAGATACTTTATTGAATAGGTTGGAGCCAGACCTATAAGTATAGTATAGGTATATCTTTGAGCATCTTTTAGCTATGCCTAGAAGCCCTCCTTCTCCTACAGCGGCCACATCGACCCTTCCCCAGACATCGACTCTACCCGAATCTAGGTCGAGAAGCTTAACAATCCCCCCTCTCTCAGTGAATAGAGCCTCACTAGGGTTGAGGAAGATTATAGACCATGGTACTCTGAGATTTGAAGCGATTACCTCGGTCTTCACCTGTCTAGGAGGAGTCTCAAAACCTCTTCCAAACATCATGTATATGAGAACCGATACACCTATACCAGCCAACCCATACAATGCGGCCCTTCTAGTGATCATTAAGACATGATGGGTTTGACAGTATAAAATCTTTCACTGGAGACTCAAAATCTTAATACATTTGGTGAAAAATCTTCTAGAAACCCTAAGATACATTCATTATATTACGGTTAGCGGCGTATTCAAGAAACCATCGAGTCTACATCGATCATATCTTCTGAAGATTCTTCTTCAGACTTCCCAGCATCCCCATCCTATAAATCCCAGTGTCTTCTAAGATCACTAGAAGATTTTAAACTATGGGAAATGATAGATAAACAAATTTATCGTGGTAGCTAGAGCCAGCATGAAGTCCACTTCAGAATATGTTGAAGTTATGAGTGTAATCTCTTCAAGCCTACTCATCGAGACTTCTATCATAGATCGCTCCAGTATCATCTCGCTACCCCCATCCATTTGCTCCCTGAACTGATCAAGCCTCTCCAACCTCTTCGAGATCCAGAAAGATGAAAAAGATAAAAACAGCTACAACCATTATAAGTCTAGACCATAATTAGTAGGCTTCTATAGTATCTCTTCCTCGGAATAGTTTATTAACATCTTAGTCTATTCCCCTATGTGGTCTATCTTGTCGAAGACAAGCAAGAAGAAGGCGGCGAGAAAAGAAGAGACGCCAAAGTTCTCCATCCTTGAACATGAGCTAGTCCCACCTCACAGAGTCTTAACCCCAGAAGAAGCGAGGAAGATACTAGAAAAATATGGGATACAGCCACAGCAGCTACCATATATACTGGCCTCAGATCCTGTGGTTAGGGAGATCGGAGCTAGACCGGGAGATATAATAGAGATTAGGAGGAAGTCTCCAACGGCTGGAGAAGCAGTCTACTATCGTCTCGTAGTCGTGGAAGAGTAATCCTCTAAGGCTGATAACCTATTATCGATGGTATCCTGTAGTTTCAGCTATATATGTAGCGGATGGTACAGTGATCATAATATATCCAATCCATGCTATTATGAAGCATGCTCCTAGAACTATGAATAGGACAGGTATCTTGACAGCCAGTTCAGGGTCTAACGGTAGAAAGCCGAAGAACCATAATAGATAGAATATGCTGAAGGCTATTGCCAGCGTAAATATTACTCCTCCAACAATCTTTGCAACCTTCATATCTTAAGAATACCAATGAATTTACATTTATTTAATAATAATCATATGAAATCTAAGGTGTTAGATGGATAGGGAGAGCCTCTACGACTTAAGAGGAAAGACTCTCAGAGTATACTTGTTGTTGTTGAAGAAGGGTAAACCTCTAGGCGTAAGAGAGGTTCAGAGAGAGCTAGGGTTCTCTAGCCCTAGCATCGCCCACCATCATTTAGAGAAGCTGAAGGACATGAAGATAGTGGTTAAAGATGAGCTCGGTAGATATTCTGCCTCAGAGAAGGTAGATGTAGGAATATTAAAGATGTTTATAATCGTTGGTGGAAGATTCTTCCCCCGCTTCTTCTTCTACGCAGTATTCTTCACATCCCTTACACTACTCTATATCTTAAACAATTACGCAGATCTAGACATCTATGCATTAACCTTCTCAGTAGTTTCTACTATAGTCACATGGTATGAGACTGTAAAAGTCTGGAGGCATAAGGAATGGTAGAAGAAATGCTGTTCCAAAATCTAGACTTATTGGTAAGGTGATCGATATATGTGGTGGTTGAAGTGAGGCTGATAAAGTTAATCGTCTTCGCAGTTATTCTATCTATAGTAGTGTATTATGCTCCAGCAGTACTAACTACATTCACTATCACCAGTCCAGCTGTTGAATATGAAGCAGCTAACGTGACTAGGTTAGGCCCTATGGTGGAATCGGATGAAAATGTTACAGTTCAATCTACACCGTTATTACAAGTATATCGGGAAGAGTCGGGGAATGCTGAATATATGCAAATATATTTTTACAACTTGATGTTATCTCTAGCCGTAACGCTTGCGGTATTCATAGTGGTTAGAAGAATTAGAAGAGCTTTCTCTTAAAAGTGATTAACTTTCTCCATGTAAAGCCATAGAATCTTTATATGCGACTGTATCAAGTTAGTTCTGAGATGTTTTATAGAAGCATCTTAGAAGGTGTTTATAATGGATTTACTTAGTTTCTTTATCCCTGGAAGACTAGTTCAATCGATCCTATCTAGTAGTAGTGAGCTTAAGAAGAGGCTTATAATCGGGATATCTTTTTCAGCTGTATTAATCTTGTCGTTAAGCATGTTATCTTCATACTTTATCGAAGAGAAGATAGAAGTAAGGTTTGAATTGAAGGGTTTTGAAGAAGTTCAGCCACAGTTCCCTACATTCTACCAGATGCTTATCTCTAGAACTATATCTATAGGCTTGACTATAATGATAATATTCCTAGTCTTGAGGCTTGCTCTATACTTTATCAAAAGAGTTGATGCAAAGAGTTTCGCTCTTATTACAGCGGTCCTAAGCTCCTTCATAATCTTATTGATGGCCACGGCGGTTACAACCCCACTAATAATGGCTCAACCTAAAGCACCCTACATTATAGTAGACGTAGAGCTACAGGATGTTACAGTATTCAATGGATCTTTTACAGGATATACAAAGCAAGGGATTGTAAGTTTTAATTCACCTGAGATAAGTATAGGTTACCTTAGAGCTTACAGGGTTTCTCCCGATATGAAGACGGTTGACTGGAGTTTTGAGAGCTTAGAAGATATTCAGAGATTAATCTTCGAGTCTAAGACCGTAGTTAACATGAGTAATATCAAGTGGATTGAAGATGGGGTGGAGAAAACTTTAGATGAGTTGAGCTTGGCAGACTTTAGATGGACATCAATAAAATACAATCTCTACCTAAATGCTTTATGGATTAATGTTGGATCCTCTACAGTGACCCAAATATTCTCTCTATTCCTACCTATAAGCTGGGGGATAGCGATACTCTTCACGGTAAGATGCTTCATGAAGCTCTATGAAACCTCTACTTCTACAGCATTGATACTCTGGATCGTGATATACTTTTTACTCTTCTTGATGGGTCTACTCTAAAAATAGCTAAACCCGGCGCCTAAACTCTTTAGTCTTTCTTGATTACTCTACCAGTGGGATCGATCTCGCCGAGGATTATTCTCGTACTAGATATAGTCTTACCATCCTCCGCGACGACTAGTGGACATACTATAACCTCTAGATTTTTCAAGCCCTTCCTAACCCTAACCTCGTTTATCTCTATAGCTCTATAATATGTCATGGGGCTTACTACGAGAAGCTCTAACTCTGGATCTTCTACGGTTGGTCCATAAGGATCATTCAATAAAACTATCTCGCATCTTTCCAACCAGCCATTGGATGAGAGCATAGATTTAAGATTTCTAACTCTCTCATCAAAACTTTTAGCCATGTATCTCTTCCCCAGAGTCTTCACGAACTCATCTCCAGTAACCCCGATCAGCACTTTCTCACTATTTTTTAGAGCTGTATAGATCAGAGTTAAATGTCCATAGTGTGGCTCATTGAAAGTGCCGCCGACCGCCGCTTTCTTGTATCTTGGTTTAGGAAAACTTTTCTTAATCTCTTCTTCTACATCTTCTCTCCACATCCTAAGCTCATCAAGGATCACTATGGATTCTCCAAGCGGCATTCTCAGCAAGACCGATAACTCTCCAAAAGATACTCCAGGATTCTCTACTAGCACCACATCTCTAACATATGATTTATGTTCATTGTATAGTGGCATGCTCTTGGCAAGCTCAACCACTATATCCCATAGAGGATGGTCTTTATACTCTCTAGGAACACTCTTCAATCTGGCGAGGGGGCTATACGTTTCCATCTTTATATGATTAATCAACAAGCTTTATTATATTCTTCCAAATTATTAAGATAAACTCTATGGAAGTAATCATTTTTTAACCATGACCATCATAGCAAACTTGTAGAGGTTGTATTGAGATAAGATTAAAGGTTAGAATAGGGTGATAGAAGCGAGGTGTAAAAATTATGTTTACTGGATGTGTTAATATTGTAAAGCTTTATATAGTAGGATTTAGCTCGAGAGTTAGCCATGATTATGGGCTTGGCAGAAATCGTACCCCCTCAACCTCCTCCATGGCTCGACCCAACGGTATACCTCTCAAACCTTGGCTGGGTATTATTGAGAACCTTCCTGACCTTTCTCCTAATATTCTTTATCGGTCTAGGCTCTCTACGTCTACTCGACCATATTACTCCAGGGATTAGCGAGGTCTCGAAGATAAGAGGCAACCCAATAGCGGTAGGAATGTTCGCTGCAGGCTTCTTCATCTATCTCTCCTTCGCCTATATCGCTTCTATGATCTCTCCTCTACCTATCGGCACTACCACTGGCATCGTAGCAGGAGTAAGCCCACTAGTATTGATAGCGTATAAACTGCTAACACTATTCTTCGGGATACTCATCTCACTTCTCTTCGCATTCGTCTACTATAGGATCCTCGCAAAACTAGAACCATATGGAGTAGATTTAGATGATGTTGATAAGGAGCCGATTGCAGTCGGCATCTATTTGATGGGTTACCTAATATTCTTAGGCGCAATAGTCTACGTTTCACTGCTTCTACCTGTAGTGTGATTTTATATGTCTAAGAGGAATAGAATTTGGTACGAAAGCTTTACGACAGTGTTTATCAAACCGGAGCCAATAATATCACCAACTGAAGAAGTCTATCGAGAGAGTGAGATACGTTCTCTAAAGAGGTCTGCATCAATATTCATAGGTAGTGGATTAATAGTCGTGGTTAGCTTACTCATCATCTTCTTCCCATTTTTAATGAATATACTTGGAGCTTTAGCTTTCTCAATAATACCCGTAGCTACACTTCTCGCATGGGTTATTAAAACCGATAAGTATGAACCTGAACCAAAATCTCTGATACTCGCTGTAATAGGTATAGGTGGATGCATCGCTGCGATCTTCTCAGTTATTAATTTTCCAAGCGGGTTAACATACTACTTAGCTAAGATAGCTTTGATAGAGGTACTTTTCTTCTTGATATTGTTTGGACTTGACTCAAATAGAGTTACGGGAAGAGAGTTTAATGATCATCTAGACGGAGCTGTCTACGGGCTATCATTAGGGCTAGGATACATACTATACGACAACTTTATCAAAGTATACATGATGCCACCTATTATCAATCCATTAATGCTAATCTTACTAGCAGTTGAAGATATATTCATCTCGGTCTTCCCTGCTCTCACGGGGTGGTGGATAGGTTACGTTAAAGCAAAGTATGCATCAGTAAGGTTCATAGACCTTCTCGCAGGATTTATTCCAATCATCTTGATCCGAGTTCTTTACGAAGCTTTTACGATCGTTATCTCCTCAATTAATCTACCACTTAGATTAGCCGCCGTAATACTAGTAGGCGTGAT
This sequence comes from Candidatus Caldarchaeales archaeon, assembly GCA_039630055.1. GTDB lineage: Archaea > Thermoproteota > Nitrososphaeria_A > Caldarchaeales > Wolframiiraptoraceae > Geocrenenecus. The sequence continues at coordinate 13,108 of JBCNVN010000005.1, forward strand.
TATTTTATCTATTCTTCTGAGGAGGGTTAGATGGGCTTTAGAAGATGAGAGATTATGGAGATACCACATCGGGAGGGCTCCAGTATAGAGGGGGTAGTGGATGAAGGTATCTATGAACTCATTATCCTTAACCTCAATATCAACGATATTCTTGATATTGTCGATTTTACTTCCAATTACTTTAGCTGGAACTCCACCTTACATTAAAGCTGGATTAAAATTCGTATACCAGATTTATGATGGAAAGACCCAGCAACCTGAAAACGTCTTCCACAACTATATCATTGAATTTGCTACTACTCAAAGAATACTTATCCGGATAGAGTCAGATGTAGTTAAATCTCAATCTATTGAAGCTGATGGAGATGGAAACATACTTGGAGGGGGAGGTCGTATCGATCTATGGATACCCATCGATCTTCAAGTTGGTTCTAAAATAAAATTAATGGAATATGATGCGATCGTAGCGATGAAAAACTATGACTTAGATAAGAGTGGAAGATTAACGTTCACAGTTATTTCGAGTACAGACCAGAAGATAATGTGGCTCTATGTTGATGGAGGAAGCATACCTGAAGCCAATCAGCTACTAGGACTTCTCTTCGGAGTGGTCTTTACAAGTGCGAATAAATTCATGGTCTTCACCAAAGTAGAACAAGCAGAAGTTAAAACGGTTGTTACAACAAAAACTACCCAGACAATAACATCTAAAACATTAACTACACCCTTAAAGACGACAGTAACAGCTAGAAGTACCGTAACAGTAGGAGGAGAGACCACGTTAACAACATATATTACAACTACCGTTATTCAAACTACTGTAACACAAGTTTCCACGATCACTACCCATAGCTTAGAGACACATGCAACAACTATTACTACTGTAAGTACTGTTACACCAGATACTCAGATTACAGAAGCTGGCTCCTCATTTATAATCCCTCTACCTGTAGCTGTTGTAGTAGCATTGGTAATAGTTGGAGGAGGGTTCTTCTATGTAAGAAGTTGGAAGAAGCCACTTCCACCAAAATATCCATACCCATCATATCCAATTCCTCCACCACTCCCCGCACATCCACCACAGATGGTTGGATACTGTCCAGCATGTAGATATCCAATATATAGTGGAGATGTATTCTGTAGGAGGTGTGGATACCGTGTATCATAAGATTGCTACAATAATTTTCATCTTTCTTTTAACTCTATCGAGTTTATCAATTCTTTCAGTGGGCGATGCTCAAGAAGATGAAATAAAGATCGAGTGGAATAGACCGATACATTTTCTTGGCCCCCAGAGGACCCTAGTACTTATTGTTGAGTTTTCAGATGTTAGATTTAGATCTTCAATACAGAAAGTTGAGGAGATAGTGGATATAGTTAACAGATTCATCAAGTCTAGCTCATATGGGAAGACGTGGTTAGACTACTACATATACCCCAAAATCATAACCTTGCCGAAGAACATGGCCTACTATGGTGGACCAAGTCCTGGAGCACAGAGAGGAGATGATAATGCGAGATCTTTAGAGTTCAAGTATCTGGCGATAAAGTTCTTTAAAGAAAGATCTGGGAAAGACATAACCGAGTTCAAGCACGTTATAATAGTTCATGCAGGTGGAGATGAAGCAGCAAGTGGTTCACCTAACGATATATGGAGCCACTGTATGATGTCTAAACCTATATATCTTCTTGGAGAGGAATATGGACTCGACGCAATCTACGAAATGCTTATGAGTCAAGGCCCTGAATACCAGATGGTCGCAGATATTTTAATGCATAAGAAGCCTGATGGAGAATGGCATCTAATCGCTGGGGTAGAGACTGTGGCCGAGGAAGATATGCCCTCGGTCATGATGCACGAGTTCACCCACAGTATGTGGATATACGACCACTACGTTTATTCTAAGGATGGCTACAGTGCGGGGTCTGAAGTAGGAGTATGGACGAACATGGATGCGGGACCAATGCTAGACCCTCCTGTCGACATCGATGGATGGTCAAAGTATCTTCTAGGATGGGTGGAGGCTGTCGAAGTTAAAGAGGATGGAGAGTACATAATTCATACCTTAGATAAACCTGATGAACCACATGGGATAATAATCCCCATAAATGAAGAAGAATACTACTTCATACATGCTAGAAGACCAGTAGGTCAAGATGCTGCTCTACCAGGTCCAGGAGTATTATTATTCAAGATCAATAAGTATAGGTCTCGGAATATTGAGGGAGAACCATATATGGTCAGTCTATCTGATGCGAATCCTGATACGCCTCCTGAGTGTAGAGACCTCGATAAGAGAAAGGTTAGGCTCTGCGAGACACTTGATGCACCCTACTATGAAGATGAACAATATAGAGGACTGTGGGGGCGGTTTGCTATAAACCTCTTAACCGAAGAAGTAACAACAGAAGAAGGTTTCTATATAAAGGTTACAGAGTTCGATGAATCAGAAGGTTTTGCTAAAGTGTACATAAGCCTCCAAGGAAAACCGGCTGATGAAGTTGTCGAAGATGCTGAGAAGGATGAGGAGGTTACAACCGTAACAAAGACTATTACAGGAACATATACTGAAACAATATACACAACCATAACTACTTTTGGAACGGTTACGAAGAGTATTGTGGTAACCGTTACCGTTGCTCCTCCACCACGGATGGAAAACTGGACAGACTACCTCTCAATCATCATAATATTTGCAGCCGTGGTAGCCGTCTTCGCAATAATAATCTTGAGGAAGAGGGCACCTCCACCGCCTCCACCTCCACAATATCCACCATGGTAGAATCTTGAAATGACTATCGTAAAAAAGACTTGGATCATCTCGATTATCACGCTAACAGTATTCGTATATCTCCAGCCAAGCATGGTGAGCAGTTTAGAGCAAGATTCTCTAGAATTATCTGTAGAAAATTATCTCAAGAATATGCTCGAATACGTTAAATCTAATATAGACAAAGATGGGGTTGTATTGAGATATGGTGAGAGGCATATCATAAGGGCCACCGCTAGGCTAGGTCTTCTAGCAGGATACATACATCTAGGACTCGGAGATAGTGAATCACTAAGCATCTTCAATGAAATTGCTAGAGCCCTATACCTACGTCTAAATAGTGGAGAGATAGGATTAGAGGAAATAAGTGAGGCTCTCTTGACACATCAAGCTCTGCTAGAATTTGCCGTACTACATTATGGGTTAACCGGGTCTGAAGAGTCTAGAGAAATAATGATGAGGTCATGTGAATCTCTCATGGAAGAGTTTGGATGGACCCCGACCACATCATGCTCTACGTATCTATTATACTCTGCACATGTCTCCTTTATGGCGGGTGGAAGACCGGAGAAGCAAGATATAGAGATAGCTTTAAAAGAGATATCGGAAAAATATGTAGAGTTCATAAATTATACTTCTAGACATGGGGGAAACCTTGCAGTAGGTCTCAACATTCTATCGATAGCTATCAAAGTAGCTCAATCTTCTAAGACCCAGCTACCGTTAGAGATACCTGCAATGTGGGAGGTACATCTCAACTATAGTCTGAAATATGTTAGGGATTCAGGTGAAGAGTTAGATTATGAAAATTATGAGCTTTTCTTGGATAGTTTCCTCTCAGCTCTTGAAACAGGTTACGCTACACCTCTTAGAGAAGATGTTTTAAGAGAATCTGAAAAGATTACAGTAGAGATTATGGAAGACTGGATGTCGGGAGGTAGATTGATACTTTTAGAGAAAGACTCTTTCAACTATCTACTATATGATCCCTCTCTAGATTTTAAACAGCTTATAGAGATCTATAGTAAGAATCCAAGGATAAGAGTATACGACCTTAACCTACCGATCCTTCTTCAAAGATTATCAAAGATTGGTGAAATCGAGAAGATTGATGAGTTTCGGGAAGGATCAACTTTGGCCGTCAAGATCGTATCATCAAGTCAACCATACTTCAAGTTGGCTAGAGATGAGATATCTCCACATCAAGAGATAATTGATAGGATAATCTCTACACGTTTTCTCTCTACATGGTATATTATTGAGAAGGCTGTAATGAGGCCTCCAGAAGATATAGAATTAGCCTATACTGGGCCGTCATACTATACGTTGATATCATCCTCAACTCTACTGATTATCCTCTTAATCCTATACAGACTCGGTATACTGATGAAGGTTGAAAGAGGATGAGGTCGGAGCCATCTACTAAGACAGGATTAACCTTCTTATTGATAGGTGTAACAGTAACATTATCGGGAATAGTTTTAGAACGGGTTCAGCTAGATATGTTGAGGCTCCAAGAACAGTATCTGGCACTCTCAACAACACTCTATGTCGATATCGGTCCAGGTTTGACTGCAGCAGGTTTAGCATGGATAGTTTCAAGCATTAATCCTATCAGGAAATCCTATCTTATACCGATATCCATCGGGATCGTTCTGCCTACACTCGTATTATCCCTTGGGTCAATAATCTTAGAGATAGGCTACTTGGGAGCCATAATATGGCATTTAACTTTATTCACTATACCTCCCGCCTTCATCGCTTCCAGTGTTGTAGCTGGGGTCATAGTGGAAAGGCATAGGAGAAGGGATAAGGTTCCAGATATCAAGGTAAGGTTTGAAAAACATTTATTGTATCTGATCGCTATAGCTCTATTCTTAATATTCTCGAGAGAACCGTTAGCTCTATTGAGATTAGTTATCCTGGCTTTGACCACATGGATACTATGGCATTTCATCAGTCCGAGACTTGCATGCTATCTAATAGCGAGAAAAATGAGAAGAGGGATGAGAAGATACGAGTTGGTTTCTCATAAGAGAAATATAGAAGAGTTGACCTTGATTAACGTATTCTCAAAGTCTTATTATCCTCTTGCTTTTGGTCTAGGCCTCTCTCTTACACTATTCAATATAGTAGAGATATTCCCAATCCCTGAAGGTCTTGTGCCATCTGAACCGATGTCAAAGGTAGTTCAACTAGTCATGTTCTCTATTCTAGCGATCGTTGTAGGCTCAGCATATGTAGGTCCCGTAGTTTGGCTCTATAGAGATTCGGGAATAAGGGTTAAGGATAATGTTTCAATGGTTGTCGAGGAACCAAAGATACATTCTTTCGCAAATAATCTCGTAGAGGTTTATGGTTTCATTCAAGCTCCTATCAGCTTCACCATAGCGGCAACTGGAGGAGACTATCTATATGCGATCACATTGCTAGCACTTCTAATAGTAACCATACTGACGGTCTCCCTCTCGGTAGTGATCTTGTATGTAAGATTTTCCTCAGAGAGCAATCTACGCTATCTTATCAATAGGTTGGTTAAAGAAGGATACATCCAGCCTTCAACCGGAGTTCACTAGTATATTTTTATAATCTTTCTAGATGTTCCATACATTGATCGGAAGATTTATTAGAGACTGGAGACAGTAAAAACTAGATAGGTGGTTAAATTTGTCTATGATACCTAGGGGTAAGTTGATTGGAATGCAGGTATACAATCCGAATGGAACATTTATTGGAACTGTGCAAGATATAGCTTTACCTATCGGAGGAGGAGAGATGGGGATCCAGATATTGACGAGAGCTCAGACAACCCATACCATCGAGTGGAGCAAGATAGCGGCTGTAGGCGATATTATAATCTTAAAAGAAAATATTGAGCTACCTGTATCTGCTCCTGCAACAGCATCTATCGTATCACCAACAATGACGCCAGTCAAGGAAGAGAAGAGAGGACTGGAAGTGATTACCAGTGTATTTAGGAGGAGAGAGAAGCCGGCTTGCCCAACATGTGGGAAACCCTTAACATATATTGAACAGTATAAGAGATGGTACTGTTATAACTGTAGTCGCTATGTCTAGAATCATTAGGTACGACCAAGTATAGGATATCTAGAAAGTTTCAAACCATTATACTTATCCTCGAGTCCTAATGTAAGGATAGAGGTTACGGGCCACACCCCAGGATCAATCCCTTACCATCATCCTAGAATCTTGAGAAGGCTAATATTTCTAGACCGCTGGGCCACGAATATTAGGATGTGGCCCATTTTCAAACCTCCAAAATCATTCTCTAATTCCAGTTTACTTCTCGTTTCAAATCTAGTCTTTACCTCTCCAATAGCATTCACTGTCCACCGATAATACTACGCATAGTATTTTGAGATCGGCTGAGACCGCATCATATCTGAGAGGATTAGAGGGATCCAAAAAGATTTTCAGATCGTCGAAAAATCTTTAACCAAGCTAATAGGATATCTCTGTAGATGATGTGAGCGGGTAAATCGGACTTTCAAGGGATGAAGAATGATACCCGGTCTGATCCATATAAACCAAAAACTCTTCTATACTGTCATCATAATGGTATAATCACATCCCTCAGATCATTCCCCAAGAATACTCTAAAGCTCCGGCCACTCTCCAATATTACTTCTTCAACCCTTCCCTCCACCATCACCCTATCCCCAATCTCTGCAATCTCTGCGAACCTACTCCTCATAGACATGGCCGAGGAAACCTTCCAAGCAACTTCATCACCATACAATACTTTTAGAACTTCTAGATCATACATGTTTGGAGTTGTCTTGCTGAATCTTGAACCCGTCACCTTACAGACTAGACCCGACCTACCAACCTCTACAACCTTCTGAGATATGTCTTCCCAATACTCGCTGGGTAATGGTACGATCTTCAATGTGTACAATCTATCTCTAAAGGTTCCAGTTAACAGTTTTCTAGACTCGATCTCCAGCCACCTCTCTGGAGATAAAGATGAATCCCTTCTAGTTTCGATTATCCAGTCATACGTTCTCGCCGGTTTTACAATCCCTCTAATCCTCAGCTCTCTCAACTCATCAATGAGGCTTCTACCATCCTCCAACCCATATACCACTAGGTCTATATCAGAACTTGGGCTATCTAATCCTAGAAGTATCGATCCAGATACTCCAACCTCTATGCCTATCGATGACTCTATCATCTTCTTGAAGTCTAGAGCGTCTCTACCAGCTTCAGTAGATGCAGTATAGAACTCTAGAGGATCATATATTCTCTCAACATCTTCTACAGGTACAACTGGTGTAACCTGACCGGTAAAATCAAGCCTCTCCAAATACTTTGGCTTACTCAATTCTAGATATCTCATAGCCTCTCTAAAACTTCTAATTCTAAGATATCCTCCACTAGATTTTATGTAGACTGGGAGCGCTATTATCTTATCTCGGGGATGTAGAACACCTTTGACAGCATATATATCTCCATCTACCCTAATATAAGATCCTTCTAGGATCCTATGCCTTCCCGAGCCCATTAAACATACTGCCTCTAAGCCTTCTTACTCCTCCTCTTAAACACTCTGCTAACAATCACAACGATCGCTACTATAGTTATTATCGGGATCAAATTCGATGTGATAGTAAATATGTCGGAGAGATTTATGACCACCCCAGCTATATCGATATACTCTAATCTAACTTCATTCAGTCCGCCGGGCCCCGTCCTTATAGAGCTCGACAACCCTCTACTCTTCACCTCTACATCGTAAAAAGGTAGCATTATCACATCTTTAAAGAATGCTATACCATTCATATCCGTCTTCTGCTTGGATAAAGGTACTCCAAGATAGCTTAGAGAGACGTCTGCTCCCTTTACTGGGTTCTCAAAAAAGTCTACCACCTTGACCGTTAAATTAGTTCTCAAAAGAGTATAGTTGAATGTTTGTCCTTTAAAATCTACCTCCATGCTTGATGCAGCGATCCTAGTATACGGATAGAAGATAGTTATCGAGTATTTTGAGAAGAATGATTTCTTGAATAAGGCTACCCCATTGGAGTCTGTGAAGACTCTTCTTCTCTCTCCACCTTGTTCTACTGCTTCAACCTCTGCATCCTCAACCGGTTTACCATCAATCCACTTAACCTCTATCCTCATATCTGCAACTGGAAGCTTTATCTCAGTCCTGCCGTAGAGTTCCTCAGTCCTCAAAGTTTCATTGAATAGTTCTCTACCTGTTAAGAAGTCTCTTATAACTATCTTGCATAATCCTTCTGGAACATAATCTATCTTTATCAAATTTGTCGCTCTCTCCTCGAATATTCTACCTGCAGGGTCTATGAGAGAGTAGTTCACCGTATATTCTTCACCATCAAAGTCGATCAACCTGATGTCCAGATCGTAGACATCCGATCTTAAGACATCTACTATAGAGCCCTCAACAACTATCTCGCCTCTATATATCTCTGTTCGAAGCCACTCTACCGAGACATCATATTCATCTCTAGGCACACCTGAGAAGATCACAACCCCTATTTCATCTGTCTCGGAATATATAGGACCAAACCTTACAATAGCATCTTCTATAGGTTTCCCAGTAGCGCTCACGATCATAAGCTTTACAGAATGTATCGGTAACTGCATTAGGCTTCTCTCGCCAGGTTTGAAAACTCCACTATGCTCGACGATGTTCTTGAAGACCTTCGAGTAGTTGACAGCTCTAACACTATACTCTAGTATTGGCAACTGGGTAATGTTGAGCAGTCCGCTTCTAGAGTATATGTTTCCAAAGCTTGTCTCAAGGTTGGGCCCCATGACAGTGAAGTTTGCTCCAACCATGTTTCCACCAGTATCGATTGCTTGAACAATCAGATCTCCTACGGGAAGCTTCAAGACGTGCTCCACCGCCGGCTTCGTTATCCAAGGATATATTGTTGGATGGTATCCGGTCCAGAGCCACCCATCAAATATCTTGAGACCCTTCCAGAAGACCTGGGCTGTATGATTCCCTTGAGGTACCATTAGATAGGTAGTCTCTCCACCTTTAGCGATCTTTTCAAACCCGTCAAACGCTACTAGTGCTCCATTCAATGGTCTTCCATAAATATCTCTAAGCTTGATCTTCAAGGTAAATAAACCAGTCTTAAGATTTTTCGATCTAGCGAGATCAAGTGCCCAATGCTGTTCAAAATGTATGAATGGATACATCTGTCTATAGCTACTATTCCAGTATACTTCCACCTCATATTTATCATCGTAGAGTCTATGTATTTTTATCGTCCCATTCTCAGGGGTAACATACACTCTTCTCTCATAGTAGTACATCAATCTAGTTATAACTACTTTGGCATAGGGTATTGGATTCAACCCATCAAAATCTGTAATGGTTAGGTTGAAGGTTCTATAAGGCTGTATCTCTACATGGTTCTCTGCTATCGGATATTCTTCAAGAGTATACTCAAGCCATCCAGGGAAGATCAATCTAACATCTATTGATGGTTTAGTCTTTATCTCTTCACTGGGAATGTCTTCCGGAATATATACTTTGAAGCTTAAGATCGTGCTAGATCTAGGGTCTCGACCATCAAGTATATAGTTCATCGGATTGAAAGCTTCAAGAGTCCTCCTAGAACTATTCCAGAAGATCATGCCTCTACCTATTTCCTTGAATGGAAACCATAATCCTACGGAGACTATATCAGTCTTTTCTCCAACACATGAATCTATCACCGTTAGACTATAGTCTCCATATATCTCTCCATCTCTACCCCATAGATTCCTAACCCTCAAATCATATCTTCTAATCCATTCATCTCTCTTCATCTCTTCAGCTCTCTTGATAATCTCCTCGATAAAACTCTCGTTAACTGAGTTGAACTCTACGAGGTAGCTCCTCCTATCACTACAGTCTAAGTTGGTAATATTGACATATACGCTGCCCCACTCTCCCATGTAGAGCCAGCTTGGAAGTATAACTATCCTCAAACTCCACATGGGTTGGGCTGAGCCCTCAAAAACCATATTAGAGGCTAAGACTAATAGTATAAGCAGAGTGGCTGAGAATATCTTAACCTTCAAGTATCTCCCTCCAGACTATTTCTGTGAAGAGACATCTATGAAGAGTTGGTCTAAGATGATGAATAAAGCTTTCTAAGACTTTTCTCTCCATACGATCCACCTTACTAGAATAGAAATACTTCTCTATCTCCAATCCTTATACAAATATTGTACATTGATAATTATAAGAATTAATAGATCTATGCTTGAGCTCATAAAGTTTCTAAACAGTAATATACATTATCTAGACCATATTAGAGTTTACATAGAGGCTTTTGGGAAAGATTATATTTGCGAGATCCTAGATCAACTTGTTTGAAGAATATTAGGAGACTCCATATTAAAAGTTTTGAGATAATGATCTTAATAGATTCCAAAGTATATAGACCATCATTTACAAGTATTTTGATAGCTAAGAATATCCCAGATCTAGATGGTTTAGATGTACTCGATATCGGCACAGGCTCAGGTATACTCACGATCGTTGCCTCAAAACTTAAAGCACGGAAGATTATCGCTACCGACATCTCGACTAGAGCTTTAAAAAACGCTTATGAAAACTTCAAGATAAATAATGTGTGGAACGCTGAGCTAAGGCTTGGAAGCATCTACCAGCCATTAAAAGATGAGAAGTTCAACCTTATCATCTCTAACCCACCTATGACGCCTTCAGATAAGCCAGCTCCTAGATATACTTGGGGCGGCCACGATGGTAGGAGAATATTGGATGAGGTTATAAGGGGTGCTCCCAAATATCTAAAAAATGGTGGAAGATTAATTATTCCAACCATCTCTATTATCGGTATCGGGAAGACTTATAGAACCTTGCTGGATCATGGTTTCAAGGTCAAAGTACTTGATTATGGTTATCATCCGTTCAGTAGGAGGCTCCTAAGCCTGAAGAAGCATATCGATAGTCTTGAAGATGCTGACTACTTCTACGATCTTCATGGAAGACCATGTTGGAGGATAGTATTGTTTGAAGCTATCTTGACAGAGCATCAATAACAGCTTGTCCAAGCCTTCTAATACCCTTTCTTATATTCTCTACAGAGTTTGCGAAACACATCCTAATGTATCCTTCACCATATGTTCCCATGGCAGTTCCATGGAGGAAGGCTACACCATAATTCTCGATCAGGTCGAGTACAAACTCTTCAGAATTCATCTTTTTATGATTCAAGATATGGCTTACATCTATAAATGCATAGAAAGCTCCAGAAGGCTTCGTAAACCTTATCCCATCAATCTTTGATAACTCTTCAACCACTACGTTTCTCCTCTTCTCATACTCTCTAATCATACTGTATACGGGTTCTTGAGACCCTCTTAAAGCTGATATCGCTGCATACTGAACAAAGGATGCAGGGCATGAAGTCATGATATTTAATAGTTTGACCACATACTGATGTAACTCTTTAGAGACCGCTAGATATCCAATCCTCCATCCAGTCATAGCATACCTCTTAGAGAAACCATCTATCAAGATTATCTTATCTATATCTGAGGCATAGTTGAGTGGTGAATAGTGTTTTAAGTTATCGAAGAGTATCGGTCTATATATCTCATCGGATAAGATGTAGAATTCATGATCTTCTGCAAGTTCGACCACCCCCTTGACATCTTCACTAGACATAGTAGAACCACATGGATTATTTGGAGAGTTCAAGACAACTATCTTCGTCTTATGGGTTAACATCTCAGCCAACTTCTCCGGCTTAATAGAGAAACCATCTTCCGGTACCAGTTTATATGGGATCGCTTTTGCACCTGCATATTCTGCTGCAGAACTATATGCTGGATAGCCTGGATTGGGATAGATTACTTCATCTCCTTCATCTAGGATAGCGAGCATCGCTGCAAATATTCCCTGTTTAGCACCAACCGTTACAGCTATATTACTTCTCCAATCATAATCTACCCTATAAACTTCTTTGAGATGGTCCACTATAGCCTCTCTAAGCTCAGGTATACCTGGAGTTGGAGTATAGTGGGTCTCACCTCTTCTTAAAGCTTCTATCCCTGCCTCTTTAATATGTTGGGGTGTATCAAAGTCAGGCTCACCTATCTCTAGATGGACAACATCTACACCTTTCCTCTCAACCATCTTCGCCTTCTCAAGAACAACAAAAGCGGCCTCTGCTTTTAGACCAATTACACGACTTGACATCTTCATATATGTCATATCATATATGTGTGATGCAATAATTAAATCTACTGTCTCATTAAATGTTTGTCTAATGGTTAATACTATTATTTGAGATAGAGATGCTTTTATGGTTTAGGTAACTGTGATGAGCTTGTAGCAATCCTAGCAGAGGTCAAGCCATCCATAATATATCCAATGGACATTTTTGGAGTGTTGTGAGCGAACCCTATACGGTAGAACTTATCAGCTGCGATAGCTCCTAGTGGGCATTTGTTAAAACGGTTGTTAACTATCTGCATCAGTCTATCTACAGCTTCTTGAGCTGAGTATCCCATCTCCATACTGAAACAAACATAACGTGCAGCTGTAATTCTTATCGCAATCTCACCTATTCCAGTAATAGCTGCTCCACCAGAACTATTATCAGCATATATCCCTGCACCGATAACAGCTGTATCACTTATTCTTCCTGGAGATTTAAGTGGTAGGCCTCCTGTGCTACTGGCTGAGGCCACATTTCCATCCTTATCTATAGCTACTGCTCCCACAGTCTCGAGCAGAATATTCTGTCCTCTCCCATTTCTACCATCAATATTCGATTGGAGGGCTTTAATCCACATCGCTCTTCTCTCTTCAGTTAGAGGGTCTGCAACTTCTAATCCATCTAGAATTCCCCTCTTCTCTATCTCCCATCCTGCATAGAAGAGATGTCTATCTTTCTCCATTATGAGCCGTGCCAATCTTATGGGATTCTTGATTATAGTTAACTGTGCAACAGCTCCAGCCTTTAGAGTCTTGCCATCCATTATCGATGAATCCATCTCTATGTAACCTTTCATGTTTGGAACAGATCCTAATCCAGCATTGAACATCTTGGAATCTTCTAATCTCTTAACTGTCACCTCTACAGAATCGATAGCGTTTCCATTCTTTAATGCTCTCACCCCTTCCCATAAAGCATCTTCTAGTTCTCTCTTCTTCGGCTCATCTAGTTCTCTAGACCAGTCTCCACATCCTCCATGAGCTATCAGAAGCCAAGTCATCTACTGTTAGACATCCCGAAACTAGATATAACTATTATCCGAAATAGAATAGAGAGGAGCCTTGTGTAAATCTTCAGTCTTTGAGATGGGGGTTGATAGGTCATTGACCAATGTGCTGGTTAGAATTTCAGTAAAATGACTAAACTTCATGTTTAAACACGTCTTTCTATCAGCTTTCACAGAGAGATGGAAAAAATATTTATAACGACTAGGTTAAGCTAATATCGTATGCCCAAGAGTGAGCTCGGAATCTTCAAGAGAGATTTTATCGGATATGGTGAGCATCCACCCAAGATAGCCTGGCCCAATAATGCTAGGATAGCCGTCCAGATAGTTGTAAATTATGAAGCTGGGAGTGAGAGGCATGTCTTAGAAGGAGATGAATCACCTGAAACATATGGTGAGTTCGCAGCCTATGGTGCTCCCACTAAGAGAGATTTAGCCATGGACTCTATATTCGAGTATGGGAGTAGGGTTGGAGTATGGAGATTTCTGAGGATCTTTAAGAAGCATGATGTTAAGGTTACTTTCTTCGCTACGGCCAGAGCTTTGGAGAAGAATCCTGTACTGGCTAGACGGATAGTTGAAGAAGGACATGAGGTGTGTAGTCATGGATATCGCTGGATCGAACACTATACTCTAACAGTAGATGAGGAGAGGGAAGTAATAAGAAAGGCTGTTGAGACGATCGAGAAGCTTACAGGTCAGAGACCTCTTGGATGGTACTGTCGAGAACCAAGCGTCAATACAATAAAACTACTGATTGAAGAGGGAGGATTCCTCTACAACTCAGATATATACAATGATGATCTACCATATTACTGTGAGTATAATGGGAGACAGATCTTACTGATTCCGTATACCCCAGATGCTAACGACTTCCACTTCTTCTCCAATAGATTTACAACTGCCGAGGACTTCTTTACATATCTAAAAGATACTTTTGACTTACTCTATGAGGAAGGTAGAGAAAACCCTAAGATGATGTCGATAGGCCTACATGATAGAATATCGAGCAGACCTGGAAGAGCGATTGGAATAGATAAATTTCTATCCTATATTAAATCTTATAGAGATGTGTGGATAGCTAGAAGAATCGATATCGCTCGATGGTGGTGGGAAAATTATCCACCCTCAAAGATCCCTTATAGGCTAATTATAGATTGAAAATGATAAAAATTGGAAATGATAAAATAGAAAAACTATATATATGTTAAACTTCTAAGGATTACCAAGGAAAAGGAGGGAGTTCAACTGGAAGATAAGATCGAGAAATTACTTTACAAGAAGATTAGCAGGAGACAGGCGGTAAGTAAAGCTGCTACTTTAGGGGCAGTAGTCGGGGTGGGAGTAGTAGCAGGCGTGGCAGGATATTTTGCTGGTACATCTACGGCACCCGTGCAAACTGTTACCCAGACCGTTGCAGGTGCAGAGAGAACAGTTACAACTACCATAACCCAGGCTATCACTAAAACCGTTACCGCTGAGCTACCTAGAGGGCCGATAAAGATTGGAACTGTCCAGAACTTAACTGGAGGCATGGCCTTCATAGATGCTCCAGCCTTGAATGGAATAAATCTTGCTGCCAAACAGTGGAATGAACAGGGTGGAGTTCTAAATAGAGAGATACAGATACTTGCTGTAGATACTAAGACTGATCAAGCGGAGGCTGCGGCCGGCGCGAAGAGATTAGTAGAACAAGGCGTCTCAGCCATTATAGGTTATGGTGATACAACCTTCGCTCTAGCGGCTGCACCTGCTGCACAACAAGCTAAAGTGGTCTTCGTAACTCAGGGAGCTACGCATCCCAGACTTCCAGAGTTTATAGGCGACTACTTCTTCATGACGCCCTTCGGCGACAATGATCAAGCAGCGGCCATGGCGGAGTATGCTGTCAAGACACTAGGTTACAAGACCGCGGTCATATGGGTTGATTATGCCATGGACTTTAGCGTAGCCGTCTGCAGCTACTTCTTAGATGCTTTCCAATATTGGGGTGGAAAGGTATTATATGTAGACCGATTTAAGACCGATGATACAGACTTCTCCGCCCAGATCTCCAGATTCCTCGCCAGCTCACCTAAACCAGACTTTCTATATCTAGGCTCAACACCAGGAAATGTTGGGATAATGGTTAAACAGATTAGAGAGGCTGGGATAACTACGCCGATAATCGGTCAAGATGGTTTCGATACACCTGAAGGGCTTGTAGGTGTAGCCAAAGAAGCTGCTGAAGGCATAATATTCACAACACATGTCTCATTGTTTGATCCAGATTCTAGAGTCACTAGATTCGTTGAAGCATATAGGAAAGAGTATGGAAAAGATCCTGAGAATGCCTTTGCAGCACTTGGATACGATGCATTGAACCTGATTCTCAACGCTATTTCGAGAGCTGGGTCAGATCGGCCGTCTGATATAAAGGCGGCGTTGGAGAAGACTAAGAACTTTCCGGGAGTAACTGGGGATATCACGCTCTCACCTGAGAGACATGTACCATTCAAGAGCGTAGCAATATTGAAGGTTGAAGGTGGAAAGTTTATGCCACTGGCAAAGCTGGTCTCCTCCTATACACCCGACCCCAAGAAGGATAAGATAATCCTAGAATTCTAGATCGACCCATATTAGAGAAAATCTATATACCTAGTTTTTCCACCCCTTTTTATGGAGATAAGAATTGCTACTCCAAGCCGAGAAACTCTCTAAAAGATTCGGCGGACTGGTCGCTGTTAGAAATTATAATCTAAACCTTCCAGAAAAGAGTATATATGGGCTGATCGGGCCGAATGGTGCAGGTAAGACAACTATAATAAATATCTTGACAGGTGTGATCAAGCCTGACACTGGAAGAGTATTATTCGATGGAGTAGATATAACCGGTAAGAGGCCTGATGAAGTAGCTGGGTTTGGAATAGCTAGAACTTTCCAGAATCTTAGACTCTTCAAGAAGATGACGGTTGAAGAAAACATCCAGGTATCCGCCCAGTTTAAACATAGTTACTCTATGCATCACTCGATCCTAGGGCTTAGAAGATATCGTGAAGCTGAAGATAATATCTTTGAAGAATCGAGAAGATTGATGGAGCTGCTCGGTATAGAGAGGTTTGGAAAATATCTTCCAACCGAGCTTCCCTACGGGATCCAGAAGAGAGTAGAGATAGGGAGAGCTCTAGCTCTTAAGCCCCGGATACTGTTACTAGATGAGCCTGCATCAGGTATGACGAATCAAGAAGCAAGAGAATTGTCGGAGACACTGAAAGAGATCCGTAGAGAAAGAGGTATCTCGATGCTAATAGTAGAACATAGAGTTCCACTGGTGATGGATTTATGCAACTATATCCAAGTGATGAATCAAGGAGAGATCATTGCTGAAGGACTACCTGAAGAGATTAGAATAAATGAGGAAGTTATAAGAGTATATCTGAGAAGTGGTATATCTTGAAGCTCTTAGTATTAGAGAATGTTCAGGTTTCATATGATGATATCCCAGTAGTGAGAAATGTCTCGATCGAGGTTGATGAGGGTCAGATAATAGGAATCGTAGGCCCAAATGGCGCAGGTAAAACGACATTGTTAAAGACGATAATGGGTGTCTTGAGACCGCGTTCAGGGAGAATAATCTTCAAGGGTAGAGATATAACAGATCTTAAACCATATGAAAGGGTTAAACTCGGAGTCTGCATGGTTCCCGAGGGTCGACAGCTCTTCAATACTCTAACGGTAAGAGAAAACCTGATTCTCGGAGGATATACAAGTGGAAAGAATTTGAAGAATAGGTTGGAGTGGGTTTATAAATTGTTTCCAGTTCTAGAAGAGAGAAGTAACCAGTATGCAGGGACTCTTAGTGGTGGAGAACAACAGATGTTAGCGATCGCTAGAGGGCTGATGGCAGAGCTCAAAATATTATTGTTAGATGAGCCTTCTCTAGGTCTCGCACCAATAATCGTCGAGAAGCTGTATGAGACCATCCGTACAATAAACAAGGAAGGCATCTCTATACTTCTAGTAGAACAGCATGTAGATATAGTGCTTAAGACAGCTGATTATGTCTATGTTATGGGGATGGGAGAGATTATAACTCATGGTAAATGTCAAGAACTGGCTTCAAGCGAAGAGATTAGAAGAGTGTATCTAGGATGAGTATAACGGCCCAGTACATACTAATACAGGTGATCAATGGGCTTGCGATCGGAAGCATATACGCTCTCCTCGCCATAGGTATGAATATAATATATGGAATGCTTAGATTGATAAACTTCGCTCACGGAGCAGTGATAATGGTTGGATCATATGTTTTCTTGATATCGGTTATGGGTCTAGGTATAGCCAGCTACCTAGCTCTTCCACTAGCTATAGGTGTAGGAGCATTGATCGGGATCTTGCTAGAATTGACTGCATACAGATTTTTAAGAGGAAAACCTGAAGTCTCAATGCTGATAACCTCTTTAGGAGCATACATCTTTATCGAGAACCTGGTCAGAGTTCTCTTGACTTCTCAGCCTAGACCATTCCCAGTAATCCCCCAACTTAACATACTATACAATATAGGTGGAACGATTGTGAGGGTTGTAGACCTCTTAACAATATCGTCGGGAATATTCATAACTCTTGGATTGATAGCTCTTACAAAGAAGACTCGTGTAGGCATAGCGATAAAGGCAACCGCTGAGAATGTTCACGCAGCTAGCATGATAGGGATAAACGTGGACCGCATAATAACGTTATCTTTTATGCTGGCCTCAGCTATAGCAGCCTACACAGGCTTCATATGGGGTGTTAAGTTTGGACAGATCGATCCAGGGATGGGTTTCCTGATAGGTGTAAAAGCCTTTGTAGCGATAGTTGTAGGCGGTATAGGAAGTATCGCTGGAGCGGTCTTGGGAGGCTACATTGTAGGCCTATCGGAGACACTGAGTATAGGTCTCCTACCGCCTGCCTACAGTGGTTATAGAGATGGGATAGTCTTCTTGATACTGATATTAGCGCTACTTGTTAGACCGTATGGTATACTTGGAAGAAGGGAGGAGATAAGAGCATGAAGAGAAGCTTGACTTTAAGATACATAACAGCTATAATATCTACTTTTCTTATCCTCTACATATTCAATAGTCTACTAAGCCCTTACGCTATCTTCATAGTAAACCTGATCGGGGTATTTATTATCGCAACACTTAGCTTGAACTTGACCAACGGGTATGCTGGATTATTCTCTCTCGGTCACGCCGGTTTCATGGCCGTCGGAGGATACATCTCAACAATCTTATCTTTTCCAGTTAGCCGTAAACGTCTACTCTTATCTGATCTCCCATCCCCATTAATAGATCTAGAGATACCTTTCACAGTCTCAGTGATTATAGGTGGACTAGCATCTGCGGTCTTGGCCCTGCTTGTAGGTTTACCAGTTCTCAGGTTGAGGGGACACTATCTAGCCGTGGCCACGTTAGGGATGATGGTTATAATCACGGCCTTGACAACCAATCTCATCCAGTTCACACGTGGCCCTCTCGGAATAAATGGGATACCACCCTACGCTGACAGCTACACTATCTATGGATGGGTTCTCATAACAGTCTTCTTCATACACAGGATCATAAATTCCAGGTATGGTAGAAGTCTTAAAGCTATAAGGGAAGATGAACTGGCAGCCTCCTCCATCGGGATCAATGTCACCCTTATGAAGTTGATGAGCTTCGTGGTTGGAGGATTCTTCGCGGGGATTGCGGGAGCCCTATACGCCCATCTACTGACAGCGATAGTCCCATGGACCTTCTCATTCACATTAACATTCGATATAGTGATAATGTTGATAGTTGGTGGATTGGGGAGTATATCAGGCTCCATCCTTGGGGCCACAGCTATAACCTTACTGAAACAGACTCTCAAGCCGATAGAAGAGAGTATGCGAGTATATGGAATAGTACAGCTAATATTATCGGTGATATTGATCTTGACTGTTATAAAGAGGTCTGAGGGGATACTGGGTAATCGAGAGATATCTTTTCCAAAGAAGCTGAGAATCCAGCACATGATAAAGAAGGTAATGTTTTTAGCATCTACATAATATCGGTAACATGGTAGCCGGATATGAGTAAACAGGAGAAGAAGCTTCAACGTAGACTATTCGAGTATGATAAGGAGCAGAGATATCTAAGAAAGAGGTCTGAGCTGGATGAGGTGTTAGAAGAGGTCTTCGACAAGCTGACACTTATGACGATCTATGATTTGATGAATAAAGGGTTGATAAAAGATTTTTATGGTGTTGTAAGTGCAGGGAAAGAATCGAGGATATATCTTGCTAGAGATCGGGAAATGAACTATCTAGCGGTAAAGATATATCTAGTAACAAGTGCAGAATTCAAGAAGAATAGGGTGATGTATGTCTCAGAAGATCCTAGGTTTAAACGTATCCCAAGCGATTTTAGAAGCTTCATATATCTATGGGCTAGGAGAGAGTTCAAGAACCTTGAGGTAGCATATAGTGTAGGTGTACCAGTTCCTAAACCAATATTTGTTAAAAATAATGTTTTAGGTATGAGCTTTATTGGAGAAGATGGTAGAAGATATCCAACCTTGGCAGAGACAAAGCTTTCTCTAGAAGATCTTGAGAAGATCTATCCAAAAGTGATCGAAGTAGTGAAGAAGATGTATAATGAGGCCGAGCTAGTTCATGGAGATTTAAGCGAGTACAACATCTTCATACTCTCCGACAACAGCATAACACTTATTGACCTGTCTCAAGCGGTTCATGTAAAGCAACCCCAATCCGAACAACTACTCTTAAGAGATTTAAAGAATGTTACGAGATTTTTCAAGAAGAATGGACTTGATGTTAGAGACCATGAAGAGATATTTGAAGAGATAACTGGAAGATCACCTAAATATATTTCAGATATTTAGATGTAGATCGGGAAGGTGGAGGAAAATTGGAGACAAACTACTTTATCGTAAATATTCCTCAAGAGAGGATCGGTGTCTTAATAGGTCAGAAGGGTTCTGTAAAGAAGACTATCGAAGAGAGGCTGAATGTAAAATTAGAGATAGATAGTCTCTCTGGATCTGTAAAGATAGAACTAGATAGATCAGCGGGAGGGATAGGTGACCCTATATCTCTCTTCAAGGCTAAGGATATAGTCGAGGCGATTGGTCGAGGATTCTCTCCTGAGAAGGCTTTTAGACTATTCTCCGAGAACGGCATCCTCAGCATAATAAATATCGATGATTATGTAAAGCATAGTAGAAGTAATCTTATAAGGATTAGAGCAAGATTGATCGGTCAAGAAGGAAAGACTAGAAGAATAGTCGAGGAGACGACCGATACATATATCTCGATATATGGGGATACTGTAGCTATAATAGGTGAATCTGAAGAAGATGTAAGATCTGCAGAAGAAGCGATAATCTCTCTGATAAGAGGTGCACCTCACACCTCCGTCTACAGATTTCTCAACAACTATGCACGGACCAGAAAACTTAGAATAGTTAGAAAATGAAACCTAATCTTATCGATAAGATTATTCTGAGATCTTTGTTTTTATGAAGTCTGGTAAAACACCTGATTCAGCTAGTTTTAATGCCTGCCCCTTAGTAAACCTCCACCATATATCTCCACGTTTATCCGTCTGAAAATCCCAAGGACTAACAAGGACCAAGTCCCCCTCTTTTATCCATATCTTCCGTTTAAGCTGTCCTCTTATTCTACAAAGTCTCGACTTACCATCACTACAATCAACCAGCACCCTATCATAGCCATACATCTTCACTACTACGCCGTATACATCTCCCGGCCCAGGCTCCATCATCTGTTCTAGTTCTTCAGGCTCTGAGACGACTTTACGTTTACCCAAGTATTACACCCAGCTAACTAGCTCTCTATAACGGGATAAACCTCAACCTACTATTTTAATATTAGTCTCATCCCCATTCATTGCTCTATATCTTAAGATCTTCACAATATTCTAGATGATCTATGATGATTATAGGCTATGGGATTCTCGATATAAAGAAGATGTGGCTCGACTTCAAGATACTTGATGACCGGTTGACTGGAGAGAATATAGGATCGATCTATCCATCAGATAAATAGTGGAAGCATTGGAGGTCTCTTATCCTATTGGATAATCTCTTTAAATAATTCTACGGCTCCATATAATCCAATTTAATCATTATCAAGCTGTTAAAAATCTGTGAAGAAGAAAAAATAGTTTAATATCGTGGCCACATCTTTGGGATAGAGATTATTGAAGCTTGGAGCATTGTTTAGTGGGGGAAAAGATTCGACATATGCTATCTACTGTGCTGAGAGGATGGGCCACAAAGTTGAAGTCCTATTAACAGTCTACCCCATCTCTACAGAGTCTCTCTACTTCCACTATCCAAACATTCAGTTAACATCATTACAGGCTGAGGCTATGGAGAAAGAACAGATTATAGAGAAGGTTGTAGATAATGAGCTAAAGACCTTGAAGAACTTGATAAGGAAGGCTTCCAAGAAGGTTGATGGAGTAGTCCTAGGCGTGATCTCAAGCAATTTCCAGAGAAAGGCTATAGAAGAGATCTGTAGAGAAAACGATCTTCAATTGATCACACCATTATGGCTTAGAGATCCATCGAGCCTCATCAGAGAGATAATACAATCCAATTTCAAGGTTATGGTTACAGGTGTCGCAGCATGGGGTCTTGGAAGAGAATGGTTAGGAAAGATCCTCAAAATGGAGGATGTTGAAGCAATGGAAATTATTAGTGGAAGATTTGGGATAAATTTATGTGGTGAAGGTGGAGAGATGGAGACCCTGGTAATAGATTGCCCATTATTTTCTAAGAAGCTGGAAGTCTTAAATTATGAGGTTGACTGGATGGGTGATAGGGGATTCTTAAACATAATCGAGGCTAGACTGGTCGAGAAGATCTAAGATTCTCTAACATGAGTAATCATGCTTCGCCCCATTATCTTCCAGTATTCTACAGTTTTTCCAGGTTCGATCTTAGCTTTAAGCGTCTCATCAGAAGGTATCGGTACTTCAATTATCTCTAAAGTCTCATTATCCATTAGACTGATAGTATCTGTTACTGAGACTATCTGGCCAGTTCTCTTCTCTACTATCGGTACCTCGACTTTTGTATCTGCTGGACCCACCATCGTTCTCTTAACCTCATCGAATATACCTATAGCGACGAGGCGAACCTTCGCTGAACCATGCTTCCCAGGCTTCGACTTCTCTAACTCTACGATCCTACATGGTTCCCCATCGATAACTATGTTGTTCCCAATCTTCAGCGAGCCTAGATCTACCGGTTTACTCATAGACCTCTCAATAGAATATGGTTAACCTAGATTTAAAGCTTGATCTATAAAATCTTAGAACTCTTACCACTGTAGAGTTGTATACCTCTATGGTGAAGACTTGTTTTTAGTCTCTTCCTCATTGAGGGATATAAGTGTTGATGCTCTATGATAAAGTATCCTCACTCTCTCTTCTAAATCATCTAAAGGAATATTCTTCTTCTTTGCCTCATCTATCTCGTCTATGAGCTCTTCTAAGATCCTTAAGACAAGATCTAGTCTCACCTCTCTCTTCAAGTATTCTTCACAGATGTTTATATCCTCAGTAAGCTTATTTATCAGTTGAACCTTCTCCAATCTTATCCTAGATAAATCTCAGAACTCCTACAATAAAAATCTATGCTGAAAAAATCCTAAAGTAGTATTAAGAGTTTCAAGATACTTATCAGACAACCCATTCCAGAGAATATATAATGAGATTCAAGAATGTCTATAAAGATTTGGATTGGAGTCTCTCAACAGAGAGCTCTCTTGTCTCGTAGTTTTCGGAAGAGAGAATTAGAAAATATTCTCAACAATAGAGACATCATCTAAAGAAGAAACTATATGAGAAGAGATCGGGAGTAATGTTATAATACTTGTAGAGAGGTCTCAAAATAGAAATCCTAGAAGAATCTAAATGAAGTACACAGATTATGAAGCCTAGAGGATCAATAGCGGGAAGATAATATTATATTGAGACCAGTCATCTATTATTGGTCAGCCTAATTCTGATAGCTTAAAAGTTTCAACAAACTAGAAACAAGTTTGAAGATAATATCTAATAGAAGTGAGGTCTATTTTTTTGGCGGTAATCTGTAGATGTCTGTTAAGCCGAGGGACCACGATTTTCTTGAGACCCATGACAGCTGGATCTTCTGCATAGTTGGAGAAGTCCATCCACCAGAAGGATTCTTCGCTTACCCAAAATATGCTTTAGGTAGCGGTCCATGGAGGAGAAGCGGTCAATCTTTCAACAGAGTCCTCAAGAATTATAGTACAGGTGAGCTGAAGAAGGTCTTAGAGTATCTTAAAAAGTTTAAGCCTAACTATGTTAGATATGATTGGACTATAGATACAGAGATGTCCTTCGTCCCCGCATCTGAGATATCAAGACATTATAGCTGTCTAACCGGTTTGAGAAAATTACTGGAGAAGAGTAGAAGAGATCGTTTAGAACAGTTGCTGGTAGACCTAGTATATGACCTGCGAGATTATAGTGGAGTAGATTTAGAGTCTTTCGGGTTAACAGGGTCGATACTCCTAGGAATACATCACGACCGATCAGACCTAGACATAATAGTCTATGGTAGAAGAAATTTTATGGAAGTACTCAGAACAATAGAAGAACTCAAGCTCTACGACCATAAAGATTCTCTAGAAAGATTTAGTAGATTTTATCCTATCAGTAGGAGTGATGCTGAAAAGCTTGCAGCGAGGGTGAGGCATAAAGGATACTATCGAGGAGTAGGGTTCTCAGTACATGGGGTTAGAGGAGAAGATGAGATAGGTGAAAAATATGGGGACATGGTCTATAGGATGGTAGGGGTCTCAAAAGCGAGACTGGAAGTGGTTGACTCGATAGACTCTGGCTTCACACCATCCATATACTCTGTGAGAGGGTATGCAGAGATCGGTGGAGAACCCTGTACGATAGAAAGGTTAACATGCTACGACCTATCTTTTACAGCACTCTTCCATCCTGGTGATAGATTAGAGGCTTATGGAAAAATTGAGATAGTTGAAGATAGAAATAATAATAGAAGGTTCTACAATGTCTTGATCGGCTCTATGGAGGTAGCTGGAGAAGAATATATAAGATTGATATAGTTGGTTGAGTCTCCAAGTGTAAGTAGATAGATTAGAGTTATCTTAACGTTAGGTTAGCGACTTATACATGGCTAGAGTAATCATCCATACTGCGAAGAGACCGTTAGAACATAAGACACCCTCAGGGGATAGCGTCCATATATGTATGTGTGGTCTAAGCAGCTCATATCCATTATGTGATGGAAGCCATAAGATGACAGCGGATGAAGACCCCAACACGATATACATCTACGATACTGAGAAGAAGAGGTTGGCGAAGCTCAGCATAGAAGGTCTTAGAAAAGTCTAAAACCATCCTCTAAACTAGATTAGATCTCTTTCTCATCTACTTCTTTTTTCAGAGATCGCTCTTATAATCCCCTTAACTGCTTTTGACTGAACCCATATAGGAGTTAGAGGGGTGAGGAGTCTAGTATACTTCTGTTCTGTAGATTCTCTTAGATCTTCTATCTGGCCACCATTCTCCAGATAGCCTCTCGATAACATGTATGCAAACTCTTCAACCCTACTATCTGGTAGATAATGTGTAGTATAGAAGATGAGCTCTGTTATATCCCATGGTTTCAAACCTTTAAGAGAACATTGTTCCAAGTCTGTTAGATAGATCTCTCCATCTCTAGTGAATAGGAAGCTGAAGGGGTTACAGTCTCCCATAGTTATATCATTCTGATGGAGTTCTGCTATCAGCTTACCAAGTCTAACAGCCACCTCTCCCACTCTATCCAACCCCAAACTCTTAATGAACTGGATAGTATTCTCTCCCTCGATAAATTTTTGAAAGAGCATCTTTCTCTTCCAGTTTATATGGAGAACCTCGGCAGTGTTAAATCCTAGCTCTGCAAGCTTATTTATGAAGAATATTTCATTGCTCATTCTAGTCGAGGCCAAGACTGAAAAGTTCTTTACTCCAAGCGCCCACAACCATGCGGCAACCCACTTGAAATCAGACCAATTAAGATACTTCTTGATGAATATCTTCTCAGCCCTCCCATCCTTAAGGAACTCCGCAGTGTATGTTGCATTCAATATTCCTCCAAACCTCTTCACCATTACATTGTCGTCATCAACTCCTATCAGATTCTTGACAAAATCCTCTATAGTTAATCTTGTTGAGAGAGGTTGAAGACCGAGACGAGTCTTAGTGTATAGGTAGTCTTCTACATCAGGAATCTTCAGATTAGTTAATGTTGAGAGATTGATATTTACATTTTTAATAAAGTCGAGGAGGATATTATGCTTTGTGGAGACATATAATCTAAAGATGTGTTCAAGTTCTTCCGCGGTCTTGATAAAGGTCTTCCCCGTGAGGATATTTTCTACAAGCTTTCTAGACGGCGAGTATCCGGAACCATGCCTATCCAGTAAACCCTCATAGACTAAGGAATCTAAAACCTTCTCTAACTTCTTAGATATCGATTCTATCCCCTCATCGGTCAGATATCTAATGTGGGCTCTAGATGGAGGATAGATCATAGAGATCCTCTTCAACTTATCATACAATATATATTTAGAGGTAAATACTATCAGGATTGATGAAAGCCTATAGTCTAAAACAAGGTTTCTGAGAGATTCTGTAATTATATGTCTAAAGTAGTTTAACTCCATCGTCTTTAAGTAATCTTCTCCTATCAATGGATTGTATGGTATGAGGAGTAGATGGGATGTGGCCCCTCCAAGCTCTTCATCTAGACAATCTCTTCTAAATAGAGATTCCTCAACGATAGTAGTAGAGACCCGTAAATCTTTAACCCTCCTATTAACCATCCTCATCTTTACATCTTTTCCACGTAAGACTACCAAGAGTTTAAGGTAGTTTAACGTGGCCCCGAGACTGGGCGGTGGTGAACCATGTATACTCATAGAGACTATCCTATCAGGATTTACGCCGATTAGGGATGAAAGATCTTCAACGCTGAGACCAGTAGACACAGTCTTCTCCACCATATATGCTATAGGCGGGATTTAAAAAGATTGAATAAAATGGAGGATCCAATCCTTAAAGCTGAAATCTTTTTATTGAGATAGTTACCTACTTATCCCGATGGATTATATCGATAGACTGATCTCCATGGCCCTAGAACTAGGAGGGACAGATGCGGTTATTGAAGTCTATAAAGGGTTGACCAAGATGATAAGATTCTCAAACAATGAGGTAACCGTCGTTAAAGAGATGGTGGAGGAGAAGGCGGCGGTCTATGTTGCGATAAGGGAGAAGAGGGCCATACTTGAGGTAAACGATACTTCGAGACCGGTGTTAAAGAAAGCGATTAGAGATGTGGTAGAGATGGCGGAGAGGAGTCAGCCTTCCGACACTTATGCACCATTACCTAGAGGACCATTCAGATACGATCCAGAACTTTTAAAGAGTGGTAAGATCGAAGGTTCCCCCGAGAAACTTGTAGAATATATTGAATCGGCTATAAACTCTGCTCTCAGTGAAGGTGCGATCAGAGTTTCAGGAACACTAACCTATACCAACGGTAAAAGAATGCTTAAGACGAGCGGTGGAGCTGAGGCCACGTCTAAATCCTCTAGCATATCCATCTCGGTAAGAGCTTTCGCATCGGATGATGCATCAGGTCACTTTGTCTCCATAGCATCTGATGAAGCCATGTTTAACCCTGAGATAGCTGGAAAGAAAGCTGGAGAGATAGCAAAGCTTGCTGTAAATCCAATAGAGTGCGAGCCAGGCGTCTACGAAGCACTACTCGGCCCTATGTTCTTCGCAGACATATTAGAGAATGTTGGAGAAGCTGCCTCCGCATTCTATGTAGATGCCGGGACATCCTTTCTATCCGATAATATAGGCAAAGAGGTAGCCTCAAAGGTTTTGACCCTGGTAGATGATCCAACTATTCCGAGAACAGTTGGGTCTGAAGCCTTCGACGATGAAGGTCTACCCACTAGAAGAAATATTATAATAGATTCGGGAGTATTGAAGACATATCTCCACAACTCCACCACCGCTAAAAAGTTCGGGGTAGAGTCTACCGCTAACGCAGGGTTGATAGTTCCTAGACCGTTCAATCTGGTAGTTGAAGGTGATGGAAAGACCTTGGATAGCTTAATCTCTGGAATAGATAATGGAATTTATGTTACCAACAACTGGTATCTCAGATATCAGAATTATAGAACTGGAGACTTCTCAACCCTTCCAAGAGACGGAATGTTCAGAGTGAAGAAGGGGGGCATTGAGTATCCTATTAAAAATCTCAGGATAAGTGATAACATGCTCAGCCTACTAAAGAGTATTAGAGATGTCGGAAAGGAGAGGTACTGGATTACATGGTGGGAGGTTGAAAGACCCGTATACTCTACCTATGCTGTTCTGGACCAGCTAACATTCACCAAACCCTTCATTAGATAATCTGATATCATATTCGAGATCGTCATCGTATAGTAAGGTTTTGATAAGGATCTGGCTTACTCGAGACTTCTTCTAGAAGCTTCTCTAACCTCTCTCTTCAACTCTTCCAGCTTCTTCTCTACTTCTTTCTTCAACCTTATCTCTAATTCTCTAAACTCTTTCTCTATCTTTTCCTCAGCTCTAGACTTTAAGTTCAGCCCTCTCCTCCTCCATAAACTTTCTCAACTCAAGTACATTCTTTACATGTTTTAGTTTCACGAATTCTTCTCTCTCCCTCTCCTCGATGGTCATAGAGATGAATTTTATCGCTTCCTCATATCTAGGAATAACAATATGTTCAAGAGCATTTAATAGTCTCTGAGTCTTCTTTAATTCTTCTGCTAGTCTAAATATCGTGTTCTCTATCTCAGCCGCCTCACATATACTCGATATCAGATCTCTAAACCTCTTTGAAGCATCATCAAGATTCACATCAGTATCTTTGAATCCGTATATTAGTTGTGGCTCAGCCAGTTTCGCCTCTAGCGATGGTATCCTTATCCCCAGGATCGTCTTCAAATGTATGTCTGCCTCGATCGTCTCAGGAACCATGGCAGCGATAGAGTCTACCGTTGAGATCCCGAGGCTCATATAAGCTTTTGAGAGGCTTATGAATGCTTCTCTGAGAGGTTGATATAATCTAACCCTCGCTTGCTCCGCCCTCTCGATCATCTCATTCAACTTATTTATCAAGACATCCCTCTTATCTTCAAGAATTCTATGAACATTTCTAGCAACAGCGAGTGAACGTCTAATCTTGATCAACTCCAACTTTGTTGGAAGAAATTTTCCACCAAAACTAACAGACATTATCTTCTAATATCCCAGAGTATAGACTATCACATAAAGATATTCTTTACAAGATTACATCTGGAGAGTCTTAGAAGGCTTAGCATCGGATAAGACCTCAGTCAAAAAGAAATATTCTACTGAGAGATCTATATCGACCAATCGATCTAGTATTTAATCGACCGTAGATCTCCTCTTCTATGAATTTACTCGAGTAATATTTCCAAAAGTATAATAGGAGAAGATGCGTTGTTCTTTTTGGTGGTGGAGAATGGGTGGAAGACAGGTTAATCCCTATCTACCGACAGGTCAAAGTGGTGGAGAAGAGAAGAAAAAGAAGCAGAAGAAGAAAGAGAAAGAGTAAGCATCTAAGATCTATGGTTAGGACCCCGCTCTCCTATAATATTTCTTCAAAGTCTCTTCTTTAATTTTCGTCAATTCAGATTCTGGAAATATGGAAAATATATTCCATGCGATGTCTAGCGTCTCATCTAGAGACCTATTCTCTTCATATCCCTGGTTGAGGAACTTCCACTCGAATAGATCTCCAAACTCTAAATATTTTAAGTCTATATCGCTCAGCCCAGATTTTCCAACTATCTCTGAGAGAGCTCTTAGCTGGACAGCTCTAGCATAGCTGGCATATAACTGGTTGCTTACCTCTCCATGGTCTATCCTAGTCCTCTTCTCCGCTATGATTCCAGGCCCCATCAACCTTGATAAACTCATCAATACATTTATCGGTGGATAGATGCCCTTCCTATATAGGTCTCTGCTAAGAACAAGCTGACCCTCCGTAATATATCCAGTCAAGTCTGGTATGGGATGGGTGATATCATCGCTCGGCATGGTTAAGATCGGCATCTGGGTTAGAGAGCCTCTCCTACCCTTAATCCTACCAGCTCTCTCATGGATAGTAGCAAGGTCTGTGTACATGTAGCCTGGATAACCCTTTCTACCTGGAACCTCTTCTCTTGCAGAGCTTATCTCTCGTAGACTCTCACAATAATTTGTCATATCCGTGATTATAACCAGGACATGGTAATCTTTCTCGAATGCAAGATATTCTGCTAATGTTAAAGCCGCTCTAGGGGTTATGATCCTCTCGACAGCAGGGTCATCCGCCAAGTTCAAGAAGAGAGCGCTACGGGAGATCGCTCCACTATCCTCTAGGCTCCTTCTAAAGAATCTGGCCTCATCGTTCTGTACACCTACAGCAGCAAAGATCACTGCGAACTCTTCTTCCTTGCCTGGAACAGTTGCCTGTCTAGCTATCTGAGCGGCTAGGAGGTTGTGGGGTAACCCTGCTCCGCTGAATATTGGAAGCTTCTGCCCTCTTACTAAGCTATTCATACCGTCTATAGCTGAGATCCCAGTCTGGATGAAATCGCTTGGATAATCTCTCTCATTCGGATTTATTGGGTCGCCGTTGATATCTCTGTACTCTTCTGCCACCGGGTCTGGTAAACCGTCGATAGGTCTTCCAAGTCCATCGAATATTCTTCCAAGCATATCTTCTGAGACTCCTAGCATCATGGGTTTTCCAAGAAATCTAGCTCTAGTCTCAGATATAGAGAGACCAAGAGTTCCCTCGAAGACTTGAACTACGGCTCTACCCATACCCACCTCTATAACCTTTCCAAGCCTCTTCTCTCCACTTGTAGTCTCCACTTCTACTAGCTCATCATATGATACTCCGCTGACATTGTCGATGACGATCAGTGGCCCTCTTATCTCTCTTACGGTCGAGTATTCTACCCCAGCGGTTCTAGCCACTTCTATCTCCCTCCTATGGTGGCCGTAGGACTTACCGAGACCATCAAATTTCTAAATTCTTCTTCCATCCTCTTCTCTAACTCCTCGAATAGTTCAAGCCTGTCATTATGTATAGTCGATTTAGATCTTATTATGTCAGCGATTAACTTCATAGCTCTAATATCTTTAAGCGGTATGCCTCTTTCCAGTGAATGGGATGCAAGCTTATAGAACTTCACGAATACTTTAAGCATCTTCAACTGTTTCTCAGGTCTACAGAAAGAGTCTACTTCATCATATGCAGACTGCTGTAGGAAGCCTTCTCTAATCATCCTGGCCACGTCTAAGATCAGCTTCTCATCATCTGGCAAGGCCTCTGGACCTAGAAGCCTTACTATCTCCAGTAGCTCATCTTCACGTCTAAGTATCTGATATAACTCTTGCCTCAGCCTACTCCAATCCTTATCCACTTTCTCCTCCCACCATCTTGAAACAGCCTCAACATATGCACTGTAAGATTGTATCCAGTTTATAGCTGGATAGTGTCTAGAGTATGCAAGATTTGGATCTAGAGCCCAGAAAACTCTAATAAATCTTAGAGTATGGGTTGTGACAGGCTCTGTAAAGTCTCCTCCAGGAGGCGATACCGCTCCAACTATCGTTACTGAGCCTATCCTCTCAGGGTTGCCGAGTGCTTTAACCCTTCCAGCCCTCTCATAAAACTCTGCAAGTCTAGAGCTGAGATAGCTTGGATATCCTTCTTCTGCGGGTAGCTCTTCCAGCCTTCCACTAATCTCTCTCAAAGCCTCTGCCCATCGACTGGTAGAATCAGCTACTAGTAGAACATCATAACCCATATCTCTATAATACTCGGCGATCGTTATACCAGTGTATATGCTTGCTTCTCTCGCAGCAACAGGCATATTGCTGGTATTAGCTATCAGTATAGTCCTCTCCATCAAGGGCTTGCCAGAGTATGGATCGATCATCTCAGGAAACTTTGTAAGTATCTCGGACTCCTCGTTACCCCTCTCACCACAACCTATATGGAGTATGACCTTGGCATCACTCCACTTAGCAAGCTGGTGAAGGGTCACCGTCTTTCCAGTTCCGAATGCTCCAGGTATACATCCAGCTCCACCCTTCGCCATTGGAAATAATGTATCTAAAACTCTCTGACCGGTTATCAATGGGATAATCGGGTCGAATCTCTCATCGAATGGTCTAGGCTGACGTACAGGCCATCTATGATACATCTTTAATAGTTCTTCTCCTGAATCTCTTTTTATCGTAGCTATCGGTTCTTCAACTGAATATTCTCCTTCTTTAACTATTTCTACTATCTCTCCACCTCTGCTTGTCGGTGGAACCATTATCTTGTGTTGGATTAATGATGTTTCTTCAACTACTCCAACAAGATCTCCTGGCTTAACCTTATCACCCTTCTTGACTATTGGGATGAACCTCCACTTCTTATCTAATGGTATCGGTGGAACATGTACACCACGTTTAATAAATGAGCCTACTGCTCTCGCTATACCGATAAGTGGACGTTGGACACCATCATAGATGCTTCCCATCAATCCTGGACCTAGTGTTACAGTCAGCGGCTGACCCGTACCATGCACTGGCTCACCAGGTCTTAAACCACTAGTATTCTCATATACTTGTATGAAAGCTACATCTCCTGTAAGTTTTATAATCTCTCCGATAAGCCTTTCTTCACCGACATATACCGTCTCATACATTTTTGCTCCAAGCATACCCTCGGCACGGACAGCAGGCCCCGCAACCCATATTATCCTGCCCTTAACAGACATACCAGATATCTTCTTCTCCATCCCTTTATATATATTATAAAGTCATAAAAAATAGTAAAATCCAGGCCTGGCTTTCATTATATATATCAAGGAAGCATCAATACTTTCTCTAATGTTTCTCATGAAAGTTAGAGCCTTCATCATCTTACATAAAAAACTATCAATCTATTTTCTATCAAGACTGGTCCAAGAACATCCATCCTATCTTTTTAAATGAATTATTTTCGAAGATTTACACCTATCAAACTCAATTACATACGATAGTCGGAGAATCGGTATTTCTCTTCAAGTTAAGATATTAACGGTATAAGCCTTTTTTAGACTTCTTCATCGGCTTACATCATTTCATTTATAGCTATCAATGTCGCATGGCAACTACTATCAGTCTCCGAGATAGTTCTAGTATTCATCTATGAGAACGAATTTTCGGGAAATGGTAGGATAACGTTTTAAGCTCTTTAAATGTAGTGTTAGCATCCCACTGTGACCAAATTGGAAGGTTTTCTCAATACCTCTAACTAATGCTTATGCATGATTTGGATGAATGACTTGGTGAGCATAGAGTAATAGATGATCCTTTTAAGTACATGTGTGAAATCTTAAGAGAAGCTGAAACATGTATACACATGTTTAACTAAGATACTATGATGATGGTGTCGAGCGTAAGATTATCAGGCTCCATATCATCGGAAGCGATTTCGATACCGTAGATCACTAGATTATCTTAAACATGGATGATGTGAAGCTATCTGAATTTACAAGTGGTGAAGCCTCAATGATCTTGTTAAGCTATATAACTCCTACACAATTTGCTATCTATATCTCAACTTGTTTTAAGAATATCTATAAGACCTCGAGAAGATTTGCTATCGGTATCTGGATAATAATCTTTGTAATCGTTTTTGCATTATGTTGTTTACTGGAGTTGCATGATTTTTACAGAATTTATCAGGAAAATTAGGGGAGCAAGTGATGATCAAAGAATATTAGAGATCGATTAAATAATGAGTATGTATAGTTAATTTAGAACTAGACTGGGCTGGTAATCTAAAGAGAAGGAGGTAATGTTTTATCATGCATGATATTCGTCGAGATAAGCTCTCATTAGAGATGAAGTTGAATATTTCAGGATTTATAATTGGTTTAGGTCTTTCTACACATGCCTATTTTATTCCCATCTTTCTTCAAGATCTTGGAGCTAATTATACTGTCATCGGACTGATAGGCAGCTTAAGATCGTTGCCTTATGCTATTATACCGATCTTCACCGGTTTGATGATCGCTAGATATGATATGCGGAAGCTCTATCTTCTCGGCTCAATCTTATCTACCTTAGGGTTAATACTTCTATCAATCTCGCAGAATTTTATAGAGGTTGGGATAGCTAATCTTCTCCTAGGAATCTCAATGGTCTTCTATTGGCCTATGGCGGAATCTATAATAGCCGAGCTCTTCCCAGAAGAATCTAGGCAAAAGGTATACTCAAGCTTCTCCGCTTCATGGTCTATCGCATACTTCATAGGACCTATACTGGGTGGAGTTTTATCTGAATTAGTCGATCTTAGAATATTGTTCACCGTTTCTGCAGTTATCTGTGGAGCAGCAGCCCCCTTCATCTATCTTATGGGTGAACAAAGGCTGAATGGCGAAGAGATGAAGTATAAGGAATTGAAGAATATTATATACATCTGGCCAGTATACGTTGTAGTACTATTGTTCACATATGGTATGGCCTGCCTAATACTTCTTGCCCCATCATTTTTCTATCAGAGAGGATGGAGTAGTCTGATGGTTGGGGCTGTCTTCACTGTGTTCGGGGTTGCAAGAACTATCTCATACATAATTGCAAGCAAGATTAGGAAGATGAATGAAGTAAAAGTAATGTTCTTATCGATAGTGATACAGTCTTTAGCGATATTTATGCTAGCCTATACTTATCCTGAGATCGTCTTTCCAGCATTAGCTCTAGCCGGAGCGGTCAATGGTATGTACTTTGTAGCATCATTCAACATAATAAGCAGACGGGTCAAGACAGGATATAGAGGAGCATCGATAGGATTTATTGAAGGGATACTTGGAGCAGGATTTATCGTAGGACCTGGTTTAACAGGGTTCTTAATAGATTATGTAGGTGGAGAAGCTGCATTCACGATTACTTCAGTAATAATTTTATCATCGATACCCTTTATACTGATTGTTAGGAAGATTTAAGAAGATTATTAGGTAGTCTCGGTGCTTAGACTACACATTGAAGAACTTTCTCTCACAAATCTATTAAACACGGTCTCTGATATTACCTTGCACTCGTTAGCGATATATTCCAGAGACCATGAGACATATCTTGCTGATGGAAGAATTCTCGGGTCACCTGATAATTCAAGACCAGTTCTACTCATCTTGATTCTTTCATCTACTTCTTTAATAACCTCATCTGCAAGCGTGATGTCTAAGCTGAAGAAAGCTTTCATACATTTATCAAATATCTCTAATACTCTTTCAGCGGTCTTCTGAAGTTCTAAAGATACGTTCTTCTCAAACCATAATCCTCTCCTCTTCAAGTTTAAGCATTCTAGAGAGATATCTTGAATATAGTCAGCGATCTCTTCAAGAGATTTAACTACTATCCTTGTTCCGACGACATAGAGTGGGCTATCTATCCCGAGGGCTTTACCAAGTTCTCTCCTTCTAAGATATGTGAAGAGAAGTCTTACTATCAGAAAGTATAATTCATCTATTCTCTCTTCTTGCTTACTAATGTTCTTAATAATCGTCTCATCTCCTCTAGCTACCAGGTCGGCGACTTGACCTAGCATGGATGAAACCATTACTTGAACTCTCTTTAAAAGACCCTCAACAGGGAACTTACCAGGCTCTATAAAACTCTGTATAACTATACTCTGAGGATTGTGTTCTACTATCTCGAATGCAGGAAGCTTATCAACAGTCTTGGTTATCTCGGTGATCTGATCTTCTGTAAATCCTGCCATTGACTGGATCTTAACCACACTATATCCTTGTATATAGCATCCTATCAACACTCTGCTAAGCTGGACAGATGAAGTACTCAGCTCAGCATTAATAGTCGCAGTTATTTCTCTCGGGATCTTTTTAGGGAGCTGGATCCTTAAAGATCCGTCTGGCTCTTCGATTATGGCCACTAGTTCACCTCTTTTTAACCCTTTCTCTATAACCCACTGCTTAGGCAATGTTATACTATAGGTCCCCTCACCAACCCTCTGTATTTTCCTAAACTGCTCGCTCACAGTCATATCTATCCCTATATACACATATTTACACCTATTAGATAAGATTTATGAGGGGCTGATAATAAGGTAGTATAGGAGGTAGAGAGAAGGAATGTTAATCGAGCAGCCTAAGATGTCTTTGAGGAGGAGTTATGCAAACGGGTATAAGTATTGTTCCAGGTGTAGAGTGTACTATTTAACGGAGAGCGTTCGATGCCCATACTGTGGAATACTCTTGAGGAATTCTCCTAGAAAGAAGAAGTCTTTAAGGAATACTAAGACTGTCAAGGTTACGCCAGAGCTAGAGAAGGAGACGGCTAGACTAGAGGTAACTATTAAGTCTAGTTGATAATCTATATATAGACTTTTCTCTATACAGTATTATCGTATCTTAATAGAGCCATCAGGTTAACTCTTAAGAATCAGTAGAATATTATGGAGAACGTGGCCTACATCGAGGAATATGTTACAAATATTGCTAGAACGCTGGTAAGAATAAATACGGAAAACCCCCCTGGAAGAGAGATAGAAGCCGCTAGTTTCATAGCTGAAGAATTATCCAAGATAGGGGTAAAAACAAAGATTGATAGATTCGAAGAGAATAGAGCAAACGTAATCGGCATAATCGATAAATATGATGAGCCATCTATACTCTTGAACAGCCATCTAGATACGGTTCCAGCTGGAGATAGAGAGCTGTGGTCTACTCCACCATTCAATGGAGAGGTAAGAGATGGAAGAATACATGGTCGAGGATCTGTCGATGCAAAGGGGATTCTAGCCTCGATGATTGGAGCACTGAAGATCTTAGCTGATAAAGACTGGCCAATAAGAGGTAAGATAGTGTTTGCAGCCGTGGCCGATGAGGAAGTTGAAGGGAAAGGTATAAGGAAGCTGATTAGTAGTGGTTTGAGGGTTGATTATGCAGTAGTCGGTGAGCCGACTTCGCTCAGAGTCTGCATAGCCCATAAAGGTAGACTGGTGATTGAAGTAGACCTTCTAGGTAGGTCTGCACATGCAAGTATACCCAGCAAAGGTAGCAATGCAATCTACTATGCTTCTAAATTCATCGAGAAAGTTCAGAGAATAAGGTTTATGGAGAGACATCGGTTGCTGGGATATCCAACATGCAGTCCAACCATCATTAGAGGTGGAGTAAAGGATAACGTTATACCAGATAAATGCACCGTAACTTTAGATATAAGAACATTGCCCACTATGAGAGTAGAAGAAATAGTTAGTAAGCTCAAGAAATTATTGGAGAAGATAATACTAGGGAAAAGCTATCTTCTCAGAATTGTAAATTACATCCCTCCTGCCGAGACATCTCCTGATAACATCTTGGTGAAGAAGGCTTTAGAATCAGTTTACGAGGTAACGATGAAGAAGAGTAGGCCTGGAGGGCTCCAGGCTACGTGTGATATGAGCTTTCTAGTAAATCGAGCAAGAATACCTACGATCATCTTAGGGCCTGGAAAGATAGAGGATGCTCATATTGTAGATGAATCTATAGAGGTTAGTGAGCTGGTGAAAGCCTCCATTATATACACCAAGATCTTAGAGAAGCTATTAGGGATGAAATAATAATATAACGAGTTAGATCCTGAATTGGAGGAGAATAGGTTTAAAGTTAGGTATTGGTGTCAGGAAATCGTTGTATATCATCTCTACCCTTTGAGAACATCTACTGCTTTTCTGATGTCTCCCGCCCTAGTACTGAAGAAGATGGTGAAAAGAATATTTCCAATTGTGATCGTAGATATGAAGGCTAACTGGTCTATTGTTCCAGCCTCGATCACTCTAACAAGTGATAATACTGGCATCAGCATCGAGGAGAATGCTCCAGACATATACATCACCGCCATCCTATTCCTTGTCCTCTTCCCTCTACTTCTATCAACACGTATCCCCAAAGTAATCATATAACATGCAAGTCTTCTAAACTTATCAACTCTATAAAGATTTGATAATCCAATAAAATATGATTTGAAATATATCCCTAGTGATCTTCCTACTATATAGTGGGCTAGACAGTGGCTAAAATACCAGAATATAATCCAAGATAGCAAGAGTATCATATAGTTTATGATAAGGTATTCGGTAGGATAAACGAACCATAATATTATAACTCCAGCGGATAGGGCGGCCAATTGTAGAATTGAGCCAACTGGTATAGAGAGGGTGAACAAGTCGAACTCCTTGGGGGAAGGCTTATTGTCTAGATAACTTCTAACAGCATCTTCTCTATACTGAAGAATTCTTGTGAAGGTCTTAACGATCAGAGGTCTAAGTAAAAAGTTCGAGAATATCGGCCCGATCGATAGCTCCATCTCATCTTTTATCTCGACAGTTTCACTTTTCTGTCTGAACTCTGTTCTTATCGTAAACATGGATATCGGTGAACAATCGATAGACCTAGCCCTGAGCACTATCGAGATGTTCTCTTTATATTCTGGCTCTACAAGATATCTTATATCTTGATTGAAGAGTTTCAGGGTTAAAATGTTCTCGATGATCCTAGGTTTAAGACTTTTAGGGATAATCTTTTGAAGCATCTCCAATGTATACAATCTGTAAACTTGACCTATATGATCTCTAAGCACATATTCTCTTCTAATCTTTAACATTATCCTTTTTTCCCCTATAGAAGACTTCGCCCAACTTGATGAAATCTTTAACTCTAGATTGAATACCATATCTCTCTTCTCTAAACCTCATATGGAGATATATTTTGAATAATAGTATCCAGTCTCTTTTTAGATCTAGTTTGCCTTTTAATGCCTTCTTGATGAATTCGAAGACGGTACTATATGGTTTAAAGATCTTTAGAATCGTCTTCCTATAGTTCTCAAAATCTTCCAGGTTCTCTACTAATGCCTCTGCAGAATATATGCTGGGTATTATGCCCTCGCCTTGTAGTGGATAGACAGTACCAATAGATTCGCCTACTCCAACAATATTCCCCACGTAGAATGGCTGACAGTATTCTGGAGGATTAATCCTAACAGGTCTACCGATCTTCATCAATACTTCTCCACGATTCTCCTCGACGAACTTCTTAGCAGCTTCAACATGTCTTCTATCGTAGTCTCCAGACCCTACATGGTATAGGCTGTCTCCAAGTGGAAAGTACCAGAGATATCCTTTTCTCCCGTCAAGAGGCTTGATATAGAAATCGTCATAAGGTGGTTCTCTAAACTTCACCCTATACTCTATCGTTGGGATAAAATAGTCTCTTCCGATCTTGGGTAGAAGAGACCTGTTGAAGCCTGATGCATCTATCACTATATCATAGCCTGAGGGTGGAGAACGTACATCTACCCCAAACTTTACCCTTGAACCTTTGATCAAGTCTTCTTCAAATCTCAGCTTATCGAATGTACAGAGTCCTCGGAGTTTTATGGGATAGATCTCTCTACCAAGGTCTAGATACAATTCTTTACCAACGTAAAGTACGTAGTCGTCAAAGTTTAGACCTACCTTTCTACATAGATCACGCATAGTATTTATGCTTGTACCCCATGCACAGATAGGAAAATATCTAGATCTCTCCTGCTTCTCGAAACCTTCTACCAAGTATTCTCCACTGAGTCTAGCTAGAATGTATGAGCCGGCAACACCAGCGCCGACAACAGCGATCTTCATAGCTAGATATTCAAGAAGTTGAGACCTAATTTAAACATAAAATTGATGAAAGAATCTGTGAAGATGAAGCCTTCTAGAAATATCCATAAGAATTAAATTTAACCTTTAGATATCTAGGATCGGGGCCCGTAGCTCAGCCTGGTAGAGCAGCGGGCTCATAACCCGTTGGTCGTGGGTTCGAATCCCACCGGGCCCAACCCTAGTCCACAACATCTTCCAATATCTCCTTTCAAGGTTTTATTCTACAATATAATCATATCTATAAGCCTTCTCAAGATCTAGTTCTTGACAAAGATATTAGAGGTCAGTTTATGTGGCCACATCATCTATTCAGCGTACCTCGACATCATCATCTATCCTTAAAATATAAAAACCAAGATTTTAGACTTTCCAAGATAAACAATCTTATGAGGATAAATCGATCCAGAATAGAT
>JBCNVN010000005.1:52456-64829 GCA_039630055.1 Candidatus Caldarchaeales archaeon
GATTACATATACAACAACTAGTATAATTCTTTAACATCGGCGAGGAAAGGTTTTCCGGGCCCGGCGGGCTTTGAACCCGCGACCCCCGGGTTTCCCCCATGGTTAAAAGCCTCACCGAGAGGTTTGCCAACCTCTCCACCGGTGCTCTATCCTGGCTGAGCTACGGGCCCATTCCCTTATCTTTGGCCATCTTTTCTGTATCCAGTCTCTGAAATATTATTACATTTGGTTATTAATAGATTCTATTTCTGATTACTTCTTTTAAATGTGTGGAGACATACTATATCTTTGATTTTTATATCTCTCCTCGAAAGGTCGGAGATTGAGATAGGACTACCCACATCATATAAGTGCTATGGATACTTCCCTCCTCAACCTATATTCTTCTAGAAAGTATACTATTAGTGAGCCGATTATTATGATGATGGATGAGGCTGCTGCTATAACTGGAATATTTATAGGTCTTCTAAGAGATCCCCAAACCCATAATGGGACAGTTATATCAGAGCCTATAGTGAAGAAGGTTACTATGAAGTTATCGAATGACCATAGGAAGGTTATTAGTGCCGATATGGCTATCGAGGGATAGATTAGGGGTAGGGTTATGTTTATGAAGGTCTGGACCTGGTCTGCACCTAGATCCATGCTGGCCTTCTCATAGTTTGGGTTCAAGCTTATAAGTCTAGCTGCAACTATCAAGACCACCAGGGGGATGCTGTAGATTATGTGGCTTAGGATGACTGTTATGAGGGATAGGGGGATTCCGACAGCGTAGAAGAAGATCAAGCATGAGACGCCTATTACTAGCCAAGGCACGATGAAGGGGATCACTATAAATGCGGCGAAAACATTATTTCTCCTCAATCTAACGAATGAGAAGGATGCTGGAACACCGATCAAGATGGCTCCTGCAGTTGTAGCTAAAGCCACCATAATAGAGTTCGTTACACTCTTCAAGAAAAGAGGATCTTCAAAGACTCTTAGATACCATTTATATGTGAACCCTCTAAGAGGAAAGATAAAGTATATGCTATCATTGAATGAGAAGATTATTACGAGAAGTAGAGGTATGTATATTAGAAATGCTATTACCGTCCATGTAAATCCTGCTAGTACCATTTTACCTAGATTCATCGGTAGAGCCACCTCATACCTGTCAATTTGAAGACCACGAACATCGCTATCAATGATAAGAAGAGTAAGCTCATAGTTGCCGCAGATGCGAAAGGCCAGTTACCGATATCGAGAAAGCTTCTAGTTATCAGATTTCCGAGAAGATATGTTTTACCACCTACTAGAGCCGGGATCGCAAACTCTCCAACCGTGGGTATATATATGAATAGGAAGGCTATGGCCACACCGGGCAGGCTAAGCGGAAGAGTGATCCTGAAGAAGACGCTCAGCCTATCCGACCCTAGATCCATGGCCGCCTCATAGATGCTCTTCGGTATACTTCTAAGAGTTATGTAGAGAGGGAATATAGCATAAGGAAGATCGTTGTGGACTGCTACGATTATGATTGCATAGATGCTGTGGAAGAGCATTGTTAATGGCTCATCTACTATCCCCAGGGATATGAGGGCGCTATTGATAAGACCGCTCTCTCCAAGTATGTTTCTCCATGCAAATATTCTTATCAAGTAGTTCATCTCTAAGGGCATCAAGATTAGAAGTATAATCTTCAAGCCTGTCTCACCCTTCAAAACTCTAGCAAGAAAATAGGCGATAGGATAAGCAATTATCATAACAATTCCAAAGATTATTAGTGCAAGTAGATTTGTCCATATAAGAACATTTCTAGATAATTCATCTGTAAAGAATCGGATATAGTTCTCGAGGGTGAATACTTGGACGATCTTGTATAATGGGCCACCACTCCAGAAACTATAAACCACTATCATCATTATAGGTATGTAGAAGAAGATGAGTAGATAGACAATGGACGGTATACTATACATTATGTAGATAGGTATTCTTATTCTACTCCATCTAGATCTCTTCATTCACTTAACACCGCTACGTCTTCTCTCTTCCACTCCATGTAAAGATGTTCTCCTATTTTATAAGATGGCTCAGTGGATCTGATGGAAAGATTTCTCGAATCCTCTAACTCTATCTTCATATCTACATATGAGCCCTTATAGACAGCCTCCCTCAAGATCCCTTTAGCCATATTAATCCTCTCACTCGGAGGGTTTCTAGAGATCTTTATCTTCTCAGGTCTTATCATTAAGGTTACTTTATCACCCTGCTTCAAACCTTGTGGACTATAGAATTGGATAGTTATTCCACTGTATGAAGCAGTGGCTACATTATTCTCAATCTTCTCTATTCTGCAATCGAAGAAGTTTGTCTCTCCAAAGAATTCTGCTACAAACCTGTTCCGAGGTCTTTCATAGATCTGCTTTATATCTCCTATCTCTAGAATTCTTCCAGACCTTAAGATCGCTATCCTATCCGACATAACCATAGCTTCTTCATGGTCATGGGTAACGTAAACCCATGTAGCGTTTAGGTTCTTCTGGATCCTTCTAAGCTCAAGCTGCATCTCTCTCCTCAACTTCAAGTCCAATGGACCGAGAGGTTCATCCAGCAAGAGTATCTCAGGCTCCAATATCAGAGAGCGGGCGAGAGCAACCCTCTGAGCTTGGCCACCGCTAAGCTGTGTTACACGTCTACCTAGAAGATCTTCAATATGTAGAAGCTCAGATATGCTCCTAACTCTTCTCTTAATCTCATCCATAGACTTCTTTCTAATCTTTAACCCGTATGCTATGTTATCGAAGACGTTTAGATGGGGGAAGAGTGCAAGGTCTTGGAAGACCATGCTTGTAGGTCTCTTATATGGTGGAACACCATTCATCAGTTCCCCATTAATGTATATCTCTCCCATAGATGGTTCTTCGAATCCTCCTATAATCTTCAATAGA
This sequence comes from Candidatus Caldarchaeales archaeon, assembly GCA_039630055.1. Taxonomy (GTDB): domain Archaea; phylum Thermoproteota; class Nitrososphaeria_A; order Caldarchaeales; family Wolframiiraptoraceae; genus Geocrenenecus. Next base: position 55,387 of record JBCNVN010000005.1, read on the forward strand.
GTACTCTTACCGCTTCCACTAGGTCCGAGGACTGTGAGAAGCTCACCCTTATGAACCTCAAGATCTACATGTTCTAATGCAGTTACACTTCCATAATATTTTGAGATATCTACTAGCTCTAGCGAGATTGTTCCAGGACTCAAATCTTAACCTCCCACGATCTCTTCCCAGACCTCCAACCATTCATCTATATTCGGTGGCTCTGTTAATGGTATAAGCTTCTGGAATAGTTCAGGAGATGTTAACCATCCTATAACTTCAGGTGAGATCTCCTTGTATGCTTCTTCATTAGATGGAGAGTATAGCCATTCTTCTGCGAAGTAGAGCTCAACCTCTTTCGAGATTATGTAGTCTATATATGTGTATACAGCATCTAGATTCTGTGCATCTTTGACGATGGATAATCCGCAGAACCATGACGTACCCTTACCTTCAGGGAAGACATATTCAGCATCTATACCTTCAGATATCAGCCAATATGCTATGGTGGGGCTTGGTCCAGCAACTATCCATGCCTCACCAGATGCTAAGAGATCTCTAACCTCTAAGTCGCTCTCATAGAATCCGAGTATGAGTTCTCTACGCTCTCTATAGAATTCTTTTATCTTTTCAAGATCTTCTCTTGTGAGGCTCCATGGATCCTCATATCCTAGAGCGAATGCTCCTATAACAATCCCAAGTCTAGGATCATCTATTATCAAGATCCTTCCTTTATATTCAGGCTTGAATATATCCATCCAAGACTCGATCTTCTCAACTTTATCTTTTCTAAAGATAACAGCGGTCTCCGATCCCATATCGGTTGGAACCATATAGAGTTCTCCATCCCTCCATATACCTGGAGATTCTCTCACATCCTTAAACAACTTATTCCAGTTCTTTAATCTATTATAGTCTATAGGTTGGATCAAGCCTGATTTTACGAGTGAGGGAATATAGTCTACGCAGGGGCTTATCACGTCCGCTCTGAAACCAGCCTTAAGCTTTGTAAACATTTCAGGCTGATCTGTAAAGATACTATATTCTACCACTATCTCTGGATAGAGTCTAGTAAAGTTATCTGCGACCTCTGGCACAGTATAGTCTTCCCATACGAATGCAACGATCTTACCAGTTGTCTTCTTGGGCTGAGTAAGTAGGGTAAAATATAATGCGCCTCCGACTAGAATAGCGGCGACAATGATTATGATGATGAGGGTAGAAAGAGATATTCCGCTCACCCTATTCAATCTGATAAATTTTTTTATTTCCATTTTTCCAGATAAATTCATCTTCTCTGGAGATATATATGGTTTTCAATATTTCTAAACAGAGCTTCCTTCCATCATCTGTAGACACTCAATAGAGATATCCATGTAGATAGTGTTGATATAGATGTCATTGTATAGAGAGGTTCTAATAGTCTAGATCCTCCAACTATTATCTTCATGAGAGATAAATCTATGAAACCTGTGGCTATCCTGCTATGATTTCTTCCCAGACCTCTATCCATTCATCAATATTCTCAGGTTCTATCAATGGTATAACTTGTGATAATACTCCTGGATCTACCATTCCACTCTCTTTGATCTTTTCTGGGGATACCTTACTGAAAGCTTCTGCATTGCTCGGTCCATATAGCCACTCATTCGCATAGTATAGTTGGGGCTCGATCGAGATAAAGTAGTCTATATATGTGTATGCTGCATCTAGGTTACTAGAAGTTTTTAGGATAGATAATCCGCAAAGCCATCCTATCCCCCGCCCATCGGGTAGAGTGAACTCTGCATCTATGCCTTCAGCTCTCAGCCAGTAAGCTTGAGCTGGACCGCTTCCAGCCAGGATCCATGCATCGCCAGATGCTAATAGCTCTCTACCCTCAATATCGCTCTCATAGAACTTTAGTATGGATCCCATGTGATCTTTATAGAACTGTTTTATCTTTTCGAGATCTTCTCTGGTAAGATTCCATGGATACTGGTAGCCTAATGCCCATGCACCCATTACAATCCCTATCCTCGGATCTTTCAAGACTATGGTTCTTCTTTCTTTGAAAGTAAAGATATCCATCCAGCTGTCGATCATGGTTATCTTGTCTCTCCGATATGTTATGCCTGCCTGGATGCCGAAGGCCGTTGGAACCATGTAGAGTTTTCCATCCCTCCATATCTCTGGATATTCCCTCAAACTCTTAAATAGGCTATTCCAATTCTTCAATCTACTAGGATCTATAGGTTGTAAGAGGCCTAGGTTAATGAGGGTAGGTAGATAATCGATGCACGGGCTTACTATGTCTGCGCTAAAGCCTCCTTTAAGCTTAGCCAGCATCTCCTGCTGTGATGTGAATATACTGTACTCGACAGGTAGTTGTGGATACTTTTCTCTGAATGGATTCATTACTTCTGGGACTGTGAAGTCTTCCCAGACGAATGCTGTTATCTTCTGAGCTGGTCTAGTTAAAGTCGGTATGGTATAAGCTATGACAGCGGCTATAACCAGTATGGAGACTATTATTATCACGATTATCGTTCTAGATATGCCGGTAAGTCTTCGTGAATAGGGTGTCGAGACCATCTTCATGAATAGAAGATATATTATGAAATATATAGTTCTTTCTAAATATTCATGTTCTACTTCTTTTTGAACTCTTTCTCAGCTATCTTTACAGAGTCTTCAATTACGTCTACAGCATGCATAAGGACTTCCTCCTCGATCGTTAGTGGCGGCTGGATTCTAAGAGTCCAATCTCCAACATCCATCAAAGGTACTACACCATTCTTAATACACTCGAAGTATATCCTTCTGGCAGACTCGGGATTCCTAGTCTTCAACCTCTTATCCTTCACAAACTCTATACCTATCACTAGACCCTTACCTCTAACATCTCCTACTATATCATATCTATCAGGCCAATCCTCAATCCTCTTCAAAACCTTCAATCCCAACCTCTCAGAGTTCTCAACAACCTTATACTTCTCCATCACTCTAATATTTGCTATCGCTGCTAAGCATCCGGCTGGATGACCTCCGAAGGTTGTACCATATTCCACCGGTTCGGTGGCCATGGCCTCCTCAGAACCGTATACTGCGGCTATTGGGAATATGCCTCCACTCATTCCTTTCCCGAGGGGCATGAGTTCGACATCTATCCCCCAGTGCTGGATGGCGAACCATTTACCTGTTCTCCCGAAACCGGTCATAACCTCATCAGCTATCAAGAACCAGTCATATTTGTCTGCAAGCTTTCTCAAGCCATGGATAAAGCTGTCGGGAGGAATCCATACTCCAGCCTCGCAAGCTATAGGCTCAAAAAGTACTCCAGATATCCTATCTGGGGAGGCTTGATACCTTAGAACAACGTCTTCAATATAGTCTATTATGAATCTACCCCATTCTTCACAGCTCATGTATTCTGGTCTTCTATAGCAGTCTGGATATGGTAGGAGGACAGCAGAGTTCCCGTAGAGATTCTCAAAATATTTTCTAGCATCAGCGCTCTCTGGGCCATAGCCTAAAGTTCCCGTATAGTATCCATGATATTGCCCTAGGAAGCTGATTATGTGAGGTCTCTTCTTAGATTTCACGGCAAACTTTACCGCAGCATCAACAGCACCAGTCCCAGAAAGTTCTAGAGCAACCCTACTCAGTCTTGAAGATGGTCTTATTCTAAGCAGCTCTACTACTAGGTCGAATACAGCTTTATGAAGATTTAGACCATAGATTATGAATCCATATTGTCTTAAGCCTTCGATCGCTGCCTGTAAAACTTCTTCATTAACGTTTCCAACATTGTTCGTAGACCACTGGCTAGTTAGATCGATAAATCTTCTTCCTTCAACATCTATTAGATAGGATCCTTCAGCCCTCTCCACGATGAATCCTGCTACAATGCTTCCAGAAGCCCATAGACTGCTCGGAAGATATCTTCTAGCCATCTCGAAGTATCTCAAAGTTTCAGAGCTCATCCCCTCCAGCATAGAGGAACCCCTCTATAAAATCAACTCAGATTCTGACTCAGTAAACCTCTATAAAAACCTTGTAAATATATCATGGAAAAGGCTTCATCTATATGTAGATATTTGAGAATAGTCTTGGGGATATTCTCGTCGAAAGATATTTCTTATCCTGGCATAGAGGAGATCCTGAAAAGATTATGGATAGACATGGGAAAGCTGTGGAGGTCTTGTCCAAACTTATCACCATCCCTAGTCCATCAGGTCGAGAAGAATCGATCTCCCATTATGTTTACGATTATCTAAGCGAGATAGGTTATAAGCCTGAGCTTCAAGAAGTCTATAAGACTGGTTATAACGTCTTGGTAAGACTAGGTAGAGAGAATAAGATAATGATATGTGGACATCTAGATACTGTTCCACAGCTAGATATGAAGGAACCTTTCAATCCAGTTATCAGAGATGGGAGGATCTATGGTAGGGGAGCCTGCGATATGAAAGGTGGATTAACTTCTATGCTGTTAACCCTTGAAGAGTTAGCTGAAAAAGATATTGAGCCGGACGTGGTCTTCGCCTTCGTAGTGGATGAGGAGATGTATGGCAGGGGTGCATCAGAGCTAATGATAAAAGAGATTAAGACTGAAGCATGCATAATCCTTGAGCCAACCTCTATGAATATCTGTATAGGTAATGCTGGATGTATAGAGTTTAAGCTGAGAGTTCAAGGTAGAAGCGGGCATGGAGCCTCCATCCATAAGGAAAACTCCATCTTGAAACTCTACAAACTATACACTATTCTAGAAGAAAAGATCAGAGAGAGATTTACTGTAGATGGTGAATATGGTATGCAACCGATATTAAATCTTGGAAAGATCGTTGGAGGATATGGTGGATGGGTTGTACCATGGGAGGCAGAAGCCGATATACTGATACATTTCCATCCTGAAGTATCGTATTCAGATATTCTAAAATTCTTAAAGAATAAGATCAATGAAATAAATATCATGGAAGATTTTAAGGCAGAGCTCGAGCCAATCCATGGATGTGATGGATTCATAAATAAGACCGAGTATGCTGAGTTACTATGTGAGGCACATAGGAAAGTTCTCGGAAGAGAGCCTAAGAAAGGTATCGTAGAATCTGAAACAGATGCAAATGCACTATTCCATAAAGCAGGGATAAACTGTATAATCTATGGCCCAGGAGAGATACGTTACGCTCACTCTTCAGAAGAAAACATATCGATAAGAGAAGTAGTTGAAGCTGCAGACGTACTTACAGAATTCCTGATGAGAATCTAATCAAGAATCTCCCAACAATCTACCAATTAACGAATTTTAAAAACTTTAAAATGAAATAATAGATGGAAGATTTCTAGAAAGCAGGATGTGAGAGCTGAATAGCCAAATTATCTCCCTAAATCTCTACATTTAGTAAACTGGTTACATGATGCGGGCAGACTTCTACAATATTCCTCAATTGCATTTTAGTCTTCTATATTGTCACCCAGATATTGTAGGCTGCATCCTATGCTACTGAAATCTGGAAGTGGCCACATTAACAAGACTTCATAGTTAAGTTTCATTCCATAACTAGAACTTCCACCAAGTAGTAGTTCAAGTATACTGGGAGCCTTCGGTCTCACCCATCTTGTAGGTGTGTCTTCAGGTAGTCCAGCCAGCTCGATCGCCCTCTTCACGGCATAATCTAAGGTGCCGACTCCATCAATCAATCCTACTTGAAGAGCTTGGAGACCAGTGTAAGGTCTTGCAGACAATACCTCATCCCAATCGGTTAATTTTTCTCTTCTATGCTGTCTAACCCTCTCCTCGAATACATCTGCAATAGAGTCTACTATTGACATCATAATTCTTCTTTCTTCATCTGTCATATCTCTCCAACCGCTCCCTAAATCCTTCAGATCTCCACTCTTAAATATCTCAGACTTTACTCCAAGCCTATCTAATAGCTCTCTCCAGTTTACAACTATGCTTATAGCTCCGATAGAACCTGTCAAAGAGTTTGGTGATGCTATTATCTCTCTAGAGGGTAGTGCTATATAGTATCCTCCCGAAGCCCCATATTCAGTAATATAAGAGACTAAAACTTTTACTTCGCCAAGCTTCTTTAACATGTTATAAATCTCTTCTGAGGCAGCTGCACTCCCTCCTGGACTATTGATCACCAATACTACAGCCTTTATAGATGGGTCTCTTCTAATCTGAGATGCCAGCCCCTCAACATCCCTAGGTGTAAGTATATCGCCTGAAAAGAATGCAAGTGGAGACTCGGAATAAGCAATTGTTCCAGAGAACTCAACTAATGCTACATACTCTAATCTACTGACGGCTTCAGTAGTTTGGAGAGACGTGACTAGGCCTAGGGAGATAAGTGAACCTATTATGAGACCTATTAAAAGCCAAGACCACCACTTTAATCCTCTCAACATATCGAGACACCTAATCTGCAGTAATCTTTCTTCTTTGGTGGATAAATATCTTATTACTGGTATTTTAAGAGATTTTTTCATTATCTTTTATGATGTTGTTCTTTTAATCTACAGACCAGGATAATCTTAGACTATCTCTGAAGATGTTCTCATTGTCATATACTGGATGTGTTTTTCTAGAAGGCTTAATATATGAGGGATGGAGGTGCGTATCTTGGTGAATAAAGAGATTGAAGTTTCCCTTTGGATTTAAGCCTGAGAAACCACCTCAAGAACCCCAGCGACCCATAACGGTCTTAATGAACAATAGGTTGATGAATATATTAACCCATCTGAAGATCCAGTCGGAGAAGCTTAAGAGGACATACCAGAGGTTATTGGCGAGAGATCGAGCACTATTTGAATCATGTATAAGGGCAGAGCAAGAACTAGATAGAGATAGAGCTGTAATATATGCGAATGAGATAGCCCAGCTTAGAAAGATGAGTAGAACTGTACTTAGAAGTCAGATATCTTTAGAGAAGGTTATACTTAGATTAGAGACCGTCCAAGAATTTGGCGATGTTATGAGAGCACTTGCTCCAGCGACCAAGATAGTGAAGCAGGTCCAGTCTGAGTTATCAGGACTAGTCCCAGAAGTTGCTAACGCTTTAAGAACAGTAGATGAGATGCTTGAGACGGTAATCATCGAGGCAGGTAACGTAACAGGAGCTCAAGTATCAGTAATAGTCTCTGATAGTGAAGCTCAAAGAATACTAGATGAAGCAGCAGAAATTGCAGCTCAGAGAATGAACAATCAGTTTCCACAACTTCCTGAAGTGCTTAAGAATATGACAGATGAAAGGTCTTCAAAAGAGAGTAGGACTACATAATCTATTAAAATATTTTTCAGTAGCATGGATGGCGAAGACACAGCGACAGTATGGTATTCTCTAAATTGTTATTCAATAGGCTTTATCAAAGATAAATAATATTCCTTCTTCTCCCTCTATCTATTTATTTATGGGTTGCGTGTATTTAATTAATATTTATATTTTTCTTGTACATAAATGACAAAGGGAAAGATGAAGCCTGAGTATATATCATTCTTTGAAGAACCTAGAAGCCCTCTACCTGGAAACATACTATTCGATGGATTAACCCCTCCAAAAGAGATAATCTTAGCAGTCAATCCTAGAGCAACTATAGAGCTTATCGAGGGAGTTCTCAAAGCAGCCAAAGACACAGGCAATATTGTAATCTTAGAGTTAGCTTATTCTGAGATGAATCTTAAAGGTGGGTACACAGGTCTAACTCCAAAAACATTTGCAGAGAGGGTTAGAAGAGCGGCGGAGAATGTGGGATGGTTTGGATATACTCTACATGCAGACCACGTGGTTGTCAGAAAGGGAACCGATGAAGATATAGATAATGTAAAAAAAGAGCTGGATGCTAGAATTGAAGCAGGTTTTACAAGCTTTGCAATCGATACATCATACCTATTCGATGTAACTAAAGATGCTGTGTCGGAGCAGTTGAAGAAAGTCGTAGAAAAAGGGGTAGAATTATTTAGATATCTAGATGAAAGGATAGGTCATAGAAACTATGGGAGGGAAGGAGAGGTTGGAGAGATCGGTAAGAGTGAATTGACCGAGGTTGATGAAGCATTATACTATGTAAAAGCTATGAGAGAGCACGGCATAGATATACATTGGCTTGCAGTAAACAATGGTTCAAAACATGGTGTATCAGTAGATGCTCAGGGAAACATAATCCCCCAACTGGGCATAAATCTAAAGAGAACGGTAGAGATAGTCCAAACATTATGGAGCCATGGATATCCTACGAGAGTAGTCCAACATGGTGTTAGTGGAACCCCTCTCCACTTGATAGCTGAAATATTTCCCAAAGGCATGATAAATAAGGGGAATGTCGCCACCTACTACATGCTATCACTATACGATATATTAAGGATCTTTGAACCAGAGCTCTTCAGGAAGATCTATAGATGGGTATTAGAGAAATTTAAGAAGGAAGGTGTCTCAGAAGCAGAGATATTTGTAGAAAATAGTAAACATGCTATAAAAGAATTCTTTAATGATCTTGAGAAGATAAGTGATGAGACGAGAGAAATAATTAGAGCGAGGGCATATGCCGATACACTAATACATCTAAAAGCCTTTGGAATGGAGAAGACCGCTGAAAGAGTATACAACTATATAAAGACTAGAAATATAAGATATGATTAAACCACTGTTCAAACAATCTAATCTTCATCATAAGACAGTAGATAATCTTTTTAACCTCTTACTATCTGATAATCATTAAGGATGGATGTGGTCTCATGGAATTGATGAGCTCTAAGAAGCTCTTGATACCTCCACCTAAAGTAGTCCCATCAATACTTTCAGCAGATTTTAGAAACCTAAGAGAAGAGGTTAAAAAGGTTGAGAGAGCAGGTGCAGACATGTTACACTTCGATATAATGGATGGACACTTTGTTCCAAATATAAGCTTTGGACCCGTGATTGTAAAAGCATTAAGGGGTGAGGTAGATCTTCCCTTCCTAGTACACTTAATGGTGGATAGACCGGAAGACATTATCGAGCAGGCTATAGATGCAGGCTCAGACCAGATAATCTTCCATATAGAGGTCTCACATCACCCATTGAGGATACTAGACTCTATTAAGAGGAGTGGGGTAAAGACTGGGATTGCATTAAATCCTACTACACCATTGTCTACGATCGAATACCTCCTAGAATATGTAGATATGGTCTTGATAATGACTGTTAATCCAGGATTTGGAGGTCAGAAGTTTATACCTAGAATGTTCGATAAGATAAGAGAATTGAGAAGTATCCTCATAGAGAGAGGGATCAATCTAGATGTAGCCATAGATGGAGGGGCAGATTTTGAGAATGTTGGAAAGATAATAGAATCGGGGGCAAACGTGATTATAGCTGGAACATCTATCTTTGGTCAAGAAGATGTTGAAGAAGCAACTAGAAGGTTCAAGAGGATAGTAGATGAATCTTATAAGAAGATAATGTCAACCCGACTCTAACCTATAACATATTTTA
>JBCNVN010000050.1:0-2588 GCA_039630055.1 Candidatus Caldarchaeales archaeon
GTACTCTTTAGCGGTTTACCTGTTTTCTCATCCCATCCTAGAAGCCTATATGTTTCTTTAACCATCCATTCAACATAAGGGGCCATGGCTATTCCTGCTGCTTTACCACTTGGTGGAGCTTCAACTACTCTAGGCGGAACACATATATCATCTTCTACTGTAAGACCATGTCTTATATTAAATACTCTCTCTAAATGTACTAGCCTCTCACCTACTTTTAATGCTTCTTCAGATGTAAAATTCCATCCTGTTGCTGCAGCTACTGCTTCTGAAGTAAACTTCAATACTCCAGGAACACCCCATGTAGCAAACCAGCATGTTCCATTACAATCATCCCAATATTTTTTAGGCCATGTTTTAGCTACTGCAAGAGGTTTAAGTCTAGGGTTAACAGGGTCTTCATAATTTGGGTAACCTACATCTGGCTCTGTAGCCCATGCATCTGCTGCAGGTGCAGGCCAGCCTGACCCTCCACCAACTATCTGTCCAAGCATTATACCCATAGCAGCTCTCCAGTCATGTAAGTTCATCCCCGTCCCTTTAATATGTACAGCATATTTCCATGCATCTCCACCTATATATTCTGCTGCACCTTTAGGTCCTAGAGATAGTAGTTTTCCAAGTTTTCCTTCTTTATTAGCAGCCATGTGTAAGAGTTTATCTATTAACTCAGGGTTGCCCCATTTTAGCTCTATACCTTCTATATCTTCTTTCTTTAGCAACCCTTTTTCAAAGCATTCTATACATAATGCTATTGTACATCCTATTGTGCTAGATTCGAATCCAAGCCTATCACATTGGTCTATCAAGTAGAAGACCCAGTTACTATCATATACTCCTACTATTGAGGCTGCTCCTTCAAGATTCTCTCCTCCACCTGCAGGTGTTGCTATATATCCTTTCTTAGGTCCTTCAACTATCTCTACATCGTAGCTGCAGGCTATTGGGCATGCGAAACATGGTTTAGGCGTTATCTTATGCTTAGACATTCCTACACCCCATTGGGGTGGACTTACTTCTAGAAAGTTTTTAGCAGAAGTTATAGACATAGATTTAGCATAATTGTATTCATCTCTAGGTATACCTCCTTTAGCTAAGCCTTTAGCAACATCACTCTTGAACAAATTTTCATGCCACATTTTTGCGACTTCTTTAAGCTTCTCTTCATCATATACTGGAACCCTTCCTGTTCCATAGACTGCTATAGCCTTTAGCTTTTTACTACCCATGACTCGACCTACTCCAGAATGGGAGAAAGAATGATTCTTATCATTCTCTATTAATGCTCCATGGCATAAATTCTCTCCAGCTGGTCCAATAGCTGCTACACTTGCTCTAGGTTCTCCTACATCTTGCTTAATTAGATCTTCTGTCTCATGAGTATCTCTGCCTAAGAATTTCTTAGCATCTCTAAGCTCTACTTTATCATCCTTAATCCAGAGATAAATCCAATCATCTGAAGCTCCTGTAATTATTATTCCATCATATCCTGCGAACTTAAGATATGGACCAAACCATCCATGTGAATGAGATCTACCAGCTGTAAATCCTGTATCCCCATTTAAAGTAGTTAAGGTGGTGTTATTGGCTGCTGGAATACCTGGTATTCCTGTAAGTGGCCCAGTCATAAATATCAATGGGTTTTCAGGTTCTAATGGATGAATCCCTGGAGGACACATATCATATAGAAATTTTAGACCAAGCCCCCAGCAACCTACAAATCTTCTCAATAAAGAATCTTCTGGAAGAGGTTCATACCAATTTTTTGACGAGATAAGTCAACTCTAAGAATTTTTCCTATATAACCTCCTTTGACCATATGTATATATCATAGTGCTAGAGGTTAATATATTTTTCAAAGAATTAGATCATAGATATCATGTTTTATATTTTCTGTTAAAATTATTGCTTAGTTTTGAATAGATATACTAAAATGATAACATATTTTAATATAATGTTCAATCATGTAGGTTCATCCATACTACTCTGATATACAATGAGAGTCTATAGCATTTTGATTTTAGGCTCTTTTCCGAACGAGGGTTTTTAGACCCCCAGAGTAGAATGATGATTATGGCGGAGATTATTTTGATGATTAGGAGATAGAGGCCGCCAAAGGTTGTTTGTAGAGTTGGGAAGATCACAAAGGATAGGTTGTTCATAGTGTGGAAGAGTATCGTCCCTTGTGTCCACCTCTATTTCAATCGTCGGATGAGATATTCTTTTTATATTCTTTGCTATCCTTCATTATAGAGTTGGATAGATTTAAGCTCGTTAAAGATCCTGTTCATGGATATATTGTGTTAGATGAAGATCTGTTAAGGATTGTTGATACTTCTGCTTTTCAGAGGCTTAGACGGATCCATCAACTACCATTCGTCTACTTGGTTTATCCTGGAGCTAGACATACTAGATTCGACCATTCTCTTGGATGTATGCATCTAGCAAGGATGTTCGGGGAGAAGCTCGGTCTAGATCCTCATAAGCTTAAAGTCTTAACTATTGCAGGACTAGTCCACGATATAGGTCATACACCCTACTCACATCTTCTAGAAGCTTTACTAAGAGAGAAGAACTTAAGCCACGAA
>JBCNVN010000051.1:0-2083 GCA_039630055.1 Candidatus Caldarchaeales archaeon
CATTCGGAATACTGAGAGCTATTAAACTACAAGATATGCTTGAAGCTGGATGTAGATTTAAACTCCTATTAGCAGATATTAGAAGGGGAAAAATAAATATTAAATATGAAGAAGATAAAGATGTGATGTGTGATTGTATGGAACATGGTGAAGAAGAACTTAAAAAACTATTTCTTTCAATAAAAAATGCCTCTTTAGAGATATTAACAGAGGACGAGCTCTTTTCCCTATTAATGGGGGGAAAGATTTCGGCTTATATAGGTTTCGAGCCTAGTAATACATTACATCTTGGTTCGTTAGTGGCTTGTAGACCTCTATTAACATTTCTAAAATTCGGATTCAAAGGAAAGATATTGTTGGCAGATGTGCATGCATGGTTAAATGGTAAAGGTGAATTGGATGAATTAAAAATGATTGGAAAGAGGAATGAGGATATTTTAAAACGGGTTTGTAAGGCGTTTGGTGTAGATGTTGGTTTAGTTGAATTTATATATGGTTCCGAGTATCAGTTTAATGAAGAATATATAAAATTAGTTATGAAACTATCAAAATTCGTTACAGCAAGCGAGGCGAGGAAGGCAATGGATATTATTAGCAAGAGGGGAGAATCTCATAAAGTAAGTTCTGAGATTTATCCACTAATGCAATGTGTGGATATAATGTACCTTAATGTTAATGTAGCAATAGGTGGAATAGATCAGAGGAAAATACATGTTATGGCACGTGAGTTTCTAAAGAAATTAGGGTATGGGAAGTTTGTAGCAATACATACTCCAATAATCTTAGGTCTTGATGGTAAAACGAAGATGTCAAAAAGCTTAGGAAACGCTTTAACTTTTGATGATGATAATGAGATGATAATTCATAAAATTAAGATGGCTTTTTGTCCCGAGGGAGTAGTTGATGGGAACCCATTATTTGATATTATAGAACATGTAATATTTCCTTGGATGGGTGGACTTGAAATTAGAAATAATTATTATATGAATTTATCTGAGTTAAAAAATTCTTGGAAAAGAAAAGAAATATCAGCGTTAGAGCTTAAAGATGCTGTTGCATATACATTATCAAGAATATTTGATAAGATTAAATAATTGAAGCTAACTATTGATTTTGTTTTTCATTATTAAGTTTAATCAAAAAAGAGGGAGGGGTTGAGGGCTGTATTGGACAGATGTGTTTGAATTTAGTGTTTGTTAGCTTTACTAGTTCCTCTTGTTTACGTTTGATCCTGAAGCCAATAATATGTTTAAATCTTACAACACAGCATCTCCGAATCCTTAAGGAATAAACATATTCTGATTTTGGTTTATATCTCTTCTTAGTGCTTGGGGAAATGAACTCTCTACTTTTCTCCTTGATTATAGTCGAGTGTATTCTAAGATTGTCTAAGAGCGCCTTCATCAAGTTAATGATCTCTATGTTCGTACTTGATGCTCTTGGAGCATCATATGGAGATTTTTGACTCAATCCTGATCTTCCTTCTGCGTCGAACCAACCAGATAAGACACCAATACTTACATCTTTATCTGATAATAGAAGTGGGAGTAAAGTTGTTGCATGCCTCTTCCCTATTAATACGATGTCTGCGAGGATAGTATTACTCATAGCCACTTGGTAACCTCTCTTTTTCCAAACCCAAGCGTTGAGGCCTATATTCTTTGCTGAGTCAGCGATAGCATCTGCAAAGTCCTTATCTTTTAACCAACTGAATATTATGGTTGAGCGGGATACAGCTCCATCTCCGATCGCGGCACCGATTATGTAGCCAAAGTACCAATTAAGGTCTGGAACTATGTATTGTGAAAGTGGGTGATGTCCTTTAAACCAAAAATAAATCGTTGAAAAACTTACTCCTATCTCTTTAGAAATCTCATAGAGACTTAATCCCTCTTTATGTAGTCGAAACACTTTTCTATATTTTACCATTCTTATATATATTGAGTCTTTGAAATGTCTTCGTTTTTGGTATGTTTTATTAATCACCTCATTAATCCTCAGTAATTCCTCATCTGTTAACACCTTGAAAAATATTGGCTCCTCAGAATATTTTTGATATCGTTTTCTTAAAAATTTATTATTT
>JBCNVN010000052.1:0-1775 GCA_039630055.1 Candidatus Caldarchaeales archaeon
CTTCATTAAATCATTAAATAATGTTTCTGCATTCCAAGTTTCTTTAGTCTCTTCAATTCTAGGGTTCGACATTAGTATTGCTGTTGTAAACATAGAGGATTCTGAAACGTATTCTTCATCCCACAGAGCACCCGTTCTCACAGTTTTCTTGCGGTAGTCTATTCCTATTCTCGTTATTGATGATGTTGAACGGGATAGTATCTGCAAACCATATCTATCTGGGAGTATAACGATACGGTCTATTATCATGTTTAATGATATAGGTATGTTTACATCTTTCAAGATGTTCTCGAATGATTTTCTTACATCTTCTGATTTGGTAGTATCGCATTCGAAAACCTTGTCTCCTATCCAGACTTTATTGTCTAAAGCTATCTCATTATTACTTACGAATGCTTTACCATTTCGAGAAGATATTTCTATGAGGTTTTTGAGTATGTGAACGAAATCTTGTTTGCCTGATAGCTCGAAGATCATTTTCGTTCTTTCTAGTAATAAGCTGGTAGTGATATAGATAAAGCCGTATTTTAGAGAAGTGGTTGGAGACAAGAATAATCTAGCATCAAGTATATTTAATGCTCCTGCATGTTCATGAGCTCTTTCTCTTTCAGGACCGAAAATCAATTTTTCTATATCCATTTTGTTAGCAATATTTCTAAACGTTGTTCTTAATGCTCCTTTAATACTACTACCCCATATACATGGTATACCCCAACTATCTCTCTGAACAGGTAAATCAACATGTTCTCCAAAACCCTTACCTATGCCTGCGTGTAATGGTGTTAAAGCATATATTAAGTATGGTTTAGTGATATAGTAGACAGGTGCTAGGGACATGCAAATCACCCTACGACCATATTTACTATATACGGATGTATAAATCTTTTCAAAGATGCCTGATACTATAGTTTGAAGGTTATGGTTCAAGAATTGATAGCTTTACCACGTATCTTCCCAATAGTGAAAGATTTTAAAAACGTTATTCAAAAAGTGTAAAGGGTTTATTTACTAGTTATCCTAAGATTCAGATATAAGCTTAGTAAAATTCATTAAGATGCTCTTTTCAATTTGAGATTGATTCCACTTACTTTTAATGACCCCTTACTCTGAAGAACGATCTATCTTTCTCTCTATGAGACTCGAATTCGTTAAATCTAAACTATTACATCAATTACCCAACTTTCAATTCTCTTTATGAGATTCATTAGAAAAAGGGATAAAAGAATTATTCATAACAGTACTTTCAATTCTCTTTATGAGATTCGATTCTATGCTGTGTAGATTCTGCAGGCGGCTGCTGGAACTACTTTCAATTCTCTTTATGAGATTCTCCTAGCCTCATTGAAGCTTATGACCCCCAACTCTGCAAACCCTTTCAATTCTCTTTATGAGATTCTTACAAGTGAATATCTAGACGTCAGGACTCAGCTCTGGAAAACTTTCAATTCTCTTTATGAGATTCTTACATGGAAAAGCCTCATCTATCCACCTATCAACTTGTCTTTCAATTCTCTTTATGAGATTCTTAGATAATGTCAGTATAGGGGTAAGATCGAAATTAAAGCTTTCAATTCTCTTTATGAGATTCCTCAAAAAGGAGGTGATGTAAATGGAGCGACACGTTATTCTTTCAATTCTCTTTATGAGATTCCGTCAAAGCAGATGAAGTGTATGTTGGGGATAATCTTGTTCTTTCAATTCTCTTTATGAGATTCCGTATTGTTTTCTGCTTTTCTAAGCCCTAGCTTGGGCATTCTAAATTCTAATGTTTAGAA
>JBCNVN010000053.1:0-1486 GCA_039630055.1 Candidatus Caldarchaeales archaeon
ACTTTCAATTCTCTTTATGAGATTCAAACCTTATACTTCTCCGCCTCAATATAGAAGTTGTAATCTTTCAATTCTCTTTATGAGATTCTAAAAATTCTACTAAAAGAAAAGGATATAGAACGAGAATTACAGAACTTTCAATTCTCTTTATGAGATTCGTAGCCAGAAGTGGGTCTTCGACAATGCTAAACCAATCTTTCAATTCTCTTTATGAGATTCGGGAAACCATACTATGCACCCTTCGTAGAGTATGGGACTCTTTCAATTCTCTTTATGAGATTCTTTCTTTAAAGGCTACATCTATGAGATAAGAGTATATGATCTTTCAATTCTCTTTATGAGATTCCTAGACCGTGGAAAACTCCCGCATGTCTCAGAATGTTCTCGACTTTCAATTCTCTTTATGAGATTCACCCCCAGCTCGTTTACTGCCACAGCTATCTCAGGTATCTTCTTTCAATTCTCTTTATGAGATTCGATATGATGTGCAGCTCAGTGAAGAGGCCATGGCTAGTAACTTTCAATTCTCTTTATGAGATTCTTTGTAACCTATTGGAAGATCGAGGTCCCTAAAGAGTTACTGCCAACCTTTCAATTCTCTTTATGAGATTCTGCTATTGAGTCTTCATTCCAAGGTTTCTCATTTTCTTGTCTTTCAATTCTCTTTATGAGATTCACGAACAAACAAAGGCGTCGAATACTTCATAGATGCAGAAAAATCTTTCAATTCTCTTTATGAGATTCACAAGGGTAGAAGAATGGCTAAGATAAAGTCAGTGATGACTTTCAATTCTCTTTATGAGATTCATCTATATATGAGACCCGCCGAGGCACGTCAAGACAGGGGGCTTTCAATTCTCTTTATGAGATTCAACAATATATTAGGAAAACTAAGAAAAAATGCGAATCGTTAACTTTCAATTCTCTTTATGAGATTCATCGGCTTGTTTGTTGACAGGCTGATTATGGTCTGGTCTGATAGAATCTTTCAATTCTCTTTATGAGATTCCTAAGGTCTATCACGATCACGGCTAAAAATGGGGGTGACTTTCAATTCTCTTTATGAGATTCAGAAAAGAATGTTATATTGCCAAGCAAAAAGGAAGTAATAAACTTTCAATTCTCTTTATGAGATTCTTGTTTCGCAGATTTTGCCCAGATATCTATCTGAAACTCGTCTTTCAATTCTCTTTATGAGATTCGATATTGTGGTTGAAGGCGGGGAGGAAAAGAAAGAGGTTAACTTTCAATTCTCTTTATGAGATTCAAAACACAAAATCAGAATCAATCAGTAGTGGATATTTTGATGTTACTTTCAATTCTCTTTATGAGATTCTGAAATAGTCCATGCTGAGCTACAGGCCCATGACGCTAAGACTTTCAATTCTCTTTATGAGATTCATGTTCATGGTATGTGTCGCCTTCAAAACATTATTAACATCTTTCAATTCTCTTTATGAGATTCGGATACTAGGCATGCTAGAAT
>JBCNVN010000054.1:0-1341 GCA_039630055.1 Candidatus Caldarchaeales archaeon
TTTCAATTCTCTTTATGAGATTCGTACTATCATATTCAATAAGTGACCCAGAAGTAGCGGCTTTCAATTCTCTTTATGAGATTCTCAATCGATACTTTTTCTTCAGGAACTTGGTTAAACATCTTTCAATTCTCTTTATGAGATTCTTGAGGTGTGTGTGCATGAGTCTAAGCGAACTAATAAAAACTTTCAATTCTCTTTATGAGATTCGGTGAATGGTAATCTTGTAGAATTGTCTGAGATTGATGTAGACTTTCAATTCTCTTTATGAGATTCGCACGCCAAGATACAGGGGGAGGCGGGCAACCCCAAGAAACTTTCAATTCTCTTTATGAGATTCGGAGCTAGTCGGATTGGCTGCACTGTCGGAACTTGGAACAATCTTTCAATTCTCTTTATGAGATTCCTCGCTGAGAACCACCGCTTTCCCAATCTATATCACCAACTTTCAATTCTCTTTATGAGATTCACCTATGGAGGTGGAGGTTGAATGGCTGAGGAAATAGCTTTCAATTCTCTTTATGAGATTCATAAGATCGGTAAACGTTATTCATGTCCATTCATTTAACTTTCAATTCTCTTTATGAGATTCTGTGGAGGGAGGCATAGCTGGATACGATCCAGGTGGTAACTTTCAATTCTCTTTATGAGATTCACCTAAAAAGTAAGATGAAGTCTCTGCCCTTCAGCATAATCAGCTTTCAATTCTCTTTATGAGATTCGGGGCTTGGAAATGTTATGGATTGCGAGGAATGAGGCACCCTTTCAATTCTCTTTATGAGATTCTTATAATAGCGGCCGCTTATTGCAACAAGCAAAACGCCGATATCTTTCAATTCTCTTTATGAGATTCATAAAAGTGGTCGTGTTTTTCCAATCTGGCAGTGGAAACTTTCAATTCTCTTTATGAGATTCCTCCTAAGCAGCATATTACTAAGCTTCGGATACACGCCACTAACTTTCAATTCTCTTTATGAGATTCATCAAGCTTCTCGAGATAGCGTATGAGCATGGAGAAGTCGACTTTCAATTCTCTTTATGAGATTCTACTATAATGTCTTCCATTCGTAGAATAGCTTCCAAAATCTTTCAATTCTCTTTATGAGATTCCCATCGTCTAGAACCCTATCATATACTCTTATCTCATCTTTCAATTCTCTTTATGAGATTCAGATATTGTTAGACAAACTGCATGGATTAGAAGTAAACCCCTTTCAATTCTCTTTATGAGATTCGTAAAAGTTATTTTGGAGAAACATAAGCCTGACAGCTTTCAATTCTCTTTATGAGATTCGTCGAGGTGTTTGTGCATGAGTCTGAGTAAGCTTGTTGAAACACTTT
>JBCNVN010000055.1:0-1297 GCA_039630055.1 Candidatus Caldarchaeales archaeon
CCCTCTATAAGACTAAAAACAAGTGCAGTTCCATCTAGGTTAGAGGAAAATACCTTTCAATTCTCTTTATGAGATTCCTGAGCCAACATGATTCCTAAAATCCATAGCCTCGTTAACTTTCAATTCTCTTTATGAGATTCGTTACTATTACATTAGCATTAACTTTAGGTCAATTGGAACTTTCAATTCTCTTTATGAGATTCAGTTAAGAAGATAACGAGTCTAGATGCTTATTTTGTTAAAGTCACTTTCAATTCTCTTTATGAGATTCGCTTCTCGAGATAGCGTATGAGCATGGAGAGGTTGAGGACTTTCAATTCTCTTTATGAGATTCAAGGGAATATATACTGACGTGCCCCTCGGACAGCATCTTAGCTTTCAATTCTCTTTATGAGATTCTTAATAACATTCATCCTCTTATTATATTTTTGCGATGACTTTCAATTCTCTTTATGAGATTCTCAGGAAGTAACATAGTTCTCTATGACTGGCAGAAGAAACTTTCAATTCTCTTTATGAGATTCTGCTAAAGTCATTTTTCTTACCAGAAGAAACTATACTTAACTTTCAATTCTCTTTATGAGATTCGAACATTCTGACAAACTATCAAAGGATGAATTGGAAATATCTTTCAATTCTCTTTATGAGATTCGGGAAGATGACGCGGATAGGAGACACAAACTCAAGATGGTTTTCTTTCAATTCTCTTTATGAGATTCAAGTATTTGCCAGCTGGGGACACGATAATCTTGGGGGTCTTTCAATTCTCTTTATGAGATTCACCTGCATGTGATGGCCCACCCCAGAACCGTTTTTTCAAAGGGCTTTCAATTCTCTTTATGAGATTCCTACCCACCTCAGAACTCTTTGCAAGATGGCTTAGAATATATTACTTTCAATTCTCTTTATGAGATTCGCCTTCGAGATGGCTACGCCAAACAGGTATATGGGGCTCTTTCAATTCTCTTTATGAGATTCTCCCAAAAAGCCATATACACGCATTCGGCCTAACCTTACTTTCAATTCTCTTTATGAGATTCAGAGTCTTTTGCCCTTGGATAAACAAATACTTCTTTTATCTTTCAATTCTCTTTATGAGATTCGCAAAGACTCAGCCTTGGATTTAGCTTCGTCAGCTGAGATTTTCTTTCAATTCTCTTTATGAGATTCATGATTTAATTTTTTTCTCTAGGTCTCGCCCCCACATACGCTTTCAATTCTCTTTATGAGATTCAGTTTTATCCTAATAGTTGTTTACACCAAACCATTACTTTTTCTTTCAATTCTCTTTATGAGA
>JBCNVN010000056.1:0-1289 GCA_039630055.1 Candidatus Caldarchaeales archaeon
CTCGTACTCATCATGCTTTAGAATCTCATAGAGAGAATTGAAAGCGATGTAAGCTCGCTGGCGACGGCTACGCCTCCAAGCAATGCGAATCTCATAGAGAGAATCGAAAGCGCCACACTGGCTCCACCCGTGTTCGAAACTTCTTTCCCCGCCCTCGGAATCTCATAGAGAGAATTGAAAGAGGGGAAGCAGAGTCAAGGGGATTAATACAATATATTGGAGGAATCTCATAGAGAGAATTGAAAGTTGGTCTTCCACGTCTTCTCTCAATTCTTACTTCTTCTGTGGAGAATCTCATAGAGAGAATTGAAAGTCGGAGATTCTTAATCCCTGAATATGCTGGCTTATCTCCAACACGAATCTCATAGAGAGAATTGAAAGTTATATGCTCTCTTACTTTTCTGAAAAGCTCTTTGCTCTGAGGAATCTCATAGAGAGAATTGAAAGGTGTAGGATGTGAAGGAAGTGAAGGTTCTTTTGAGGGGGGTACAGAATCTCATAGAGAGAATTGAAAGAGAAACGGTATTAAGGCTTTAAGTAAGACTTTTCTGTCAAGTTTCAATGAAGAATCTCATAGAGAGAATTGAAAGTGAACAAGCTCGACTTGAAGATTTTGATAAAATTGGGCAGAATCTCATAGAGAGAATTGAAAGCTCTGAGCATCCGCCAGCTTCTCAGCAGCTTCCTGAGCCTGGAATCTCATAGAGAGAATTGAAAGGCCAGCCACGAGAAAGCATATGAGGACGTCAAAAAGATTGCGAATCTCATAGAGAGAATTGAAAGTAAACATCCAGTTGTCTCAGGATTTGGCGATTAATTATAATGAATCTCATAGAGAGAATTGAAAGTTAACCCAGCCTGTGGCGGGATCCTTGATCCTCCTAGTAGGAATCTCATAGAGAGAATTGAAAGACATCCATATAAAATATGTTTTTCCGCTTCTTCAAAAACTTGAATCTCATAGAGAGAATTGAAAGTTCATCCTCAGCCGTAATCCATCTAACCCTCTTTTCTCCTTCAAGAATCTCATAGAGAGAATTGAAAGTAAAGTCAAGCCTTCATGAGCCTCAAACACACCTAAGAATCTCATAGAGAGAATTGAAAGGAAAACCCAGAACTGGCAAAAACCATAGAAAGTGAAGTGGGGGAATCTCATAGAGAGAATTGAAAGATATTCTAGTTCTAGTTCATGATAGTGAAAAAGCTGTATGCGAATCTCATAGAGAGAATTGAAAGTTGAAAACGAACCAGACGGTTCTGGGGTGGTTCACACCAACCACGAATCTCAT
>JBCNVN010000057.1:0-1126 GCA_039630055.1 Candidatus Caldarchaeales archaeon
CTTTATGAGATTCGCTTCTCGAGATAGCGTATGAGCATGGAGAGGTTGAGGACTTTCAATTCTCTTTATGAGATTCATAGGATTTGTGGTTGGGCAGAAACTTGAATTGGTTATTCTTTCAATTCTCTTTATGAGATTCCACACGTGACATAGACGTCTACAGTGCCGTGAATGCCCTAACCTATACTTTCAATTCTCTTTATGAGATTCTGAAGAAATGAGAATTGAGAGAAATCCATGAAATTTTTCTTTCAATTCTCTTTATGAGATTCGAAAGTTCACTATTTGTCGAAGACGCACTCATACAATTATGTCTTTCAATTCTCTTTATGAGATTCCCCAATTCATGTATAAGTAGCAGTGTTTCCCTGATTTGTGTTCTTTCAATTCTCTTTATGAGATTCGTTAGTTTTGGAATGTTTTTATGGGGTGTGAAATCCAAACGACTTTCAATTCTCTTTATGAGATTCTGATAGATTGGTACTATACTACTACTTCCACCAGTTTCCTCACAATCTTTCAATTCTCTTTATGAGATTCTTTTTAGATAGAGGTTCACTCTCACCCTCTTACCTCCTCTTTCAATTCTCTTTATGAGATTCCTATAACGGATCTAGAAAACGCTGACAGTAGCATTGTTCACTTTCAATTCTCTTTATGAGATTCTTCCCAAACACACCTGTGGGGGCAGAGCTCTACTGGCAAGCACTTACAATTCTCTTTATGAGATTCAATATGGCACCAATAATTTTAATAATTCCCCCCTGTCAATAGCTTTCAATTCTCTTTATGAGATTCGGTATCCAGCGATCTATGCTTATGCCAAGACGACCGACCCACTTTCAATTCTCTTTATGAGATTCGCGGAAAAAATGGGGCTAATAAAAACAGTGGCATCTTCCTTTCAATTCTCTTTATGAGATTCTTCAAAGTCCGTATATTTTGCTGAAAAGGCTTTGGACTTTCAATTCTCTTTATGAGATTCACTGAAGAAATTGGTGAGAACAAATGAGAAGAATAGTTAAACTCTTTCAATTCTCTTTATGAGATTCTTCGGTTCTTTGTCTGGACTGCTAGCTCATATCCTCTTGAGCTTTCAATTCTCTTTATGAGATTCATTTGAACC
>JBCNVN010000058.1:0-1119 GCA_039630055.1 Candidatus Caldarchaeales archaeon
TTAAAGGTTAGGCATATAGACTTCGAAAATAACGTGATATCTCTTCCGGGGGCAGCAACTAAGAATGGTAAGCCTAGACAAATACCTCTAGTAAGCGAATTAAAAGAAGCGTTAAACCAATACATCAAAGACATGAAGCTTGGACAAGACTCATACCTATTTCCTAATGAGAGGAATTCGTCGAAGCCTTGGAGAAAGAAGAACGTATACGAGCTATGGTGGTATACTTTGAAGAAACTTAATCTAGATGAAAAAGATGAAGTCGGATATACATTACATATCCACTGCCTGAGAAAATGGTTCAAGACACAGCTCGAAATGGCTAACGTCAATCGACTGCTCATAATGAGCTGGATGGGTCACGATACTGGAGTCCAGGGAGTCTACTTTATGCCATCTCCAAACGATGTAAAGAAAGAGATAGAAAAGGCTGAGAAAACATTACAGATATTTGGAGCAAAATATACTCCTATGGCCTCAGAGAAGCTCGAAGCCCTCGAAGATGCTGTAGAATTCTATGAACGCTTAATGGAGCATATCGCAAAGAATAATCCAAGACTGTTAAAGATCCTAGGATTAGACTAACAGCCTCCCCCCCTTCGAGGCTTAAAGATAATTAATAGCTTAAGCCTTCTTCTGCATTTTTTCATAATATTCAATCAACCTTTTAATTACGTCCTCATATGTCTCTCGAAAATGAATCTTCAACGCCTCGAGTCTGCGTTTAGTCTCCTCACTTATCTTTATCGTAGACATTTTTATACCATGATATAAGTCGAGACACTAGAATATAATATTTTCGCTACATCTTTTTATACTGCTTAACACCATATTATACTGAGGTGTAAGAGAGTGGAAAAGATAGTTCAAACCCGTTTAGAGGAATTCGAGAAAAGAAATGAAACATCCACTAGACCTTTGAATCCCTATACGCAGATGATGGACATGTTCACAAAATGCGTCGCCGACTATATGCAGAGAACAAACAGATCACCCGTCTATATTAGAAGCCATTTCGAGGGTGATGAAGAATGAATATAACATTAGAGTTAACAAGTAGTGAATATATGATGTATAAACGACTGAGGAAGAAGTTTGGCAGAGAGCTCTGGAAAAAAC
>JBCNVN010000059.1:0-1112 GCA_039630055.1 Candidatus Caldarchaeales archaeon
AGAGAGAATGGTAATAGGATAAGAGTATTAGGTTTTCATCATTATCTTCCTCCTTACATCGTGGCCCTCTATGACTAAGCCAAAACACAGTAAACCATAATATACTTGTGGATAGAATAATCTTGAAAATCCTCTTTAAAACCTCCAATAAATAATTAGATTTCATGAATAGTTTATAAAAATGCTTGAATTAAGAATCTTATAACAATCTTTATCAGATCTCTTCTCGCAAGTATCTCCTAGACCTAAACTCTTATAGATTTGCCAGAACCTTGTAGAAACTCTACTATAATTCTGTTAAATTCTTGAGGTCTCTCCTCATGGGGTATGTGGCCAGCTCCAGGGATCACGGCTATCTGCGCATTCATTCTATCCGCTATCCGCATGGTCTCCTCGATCGGAATCCACTTATCCTTCTCTCCAAGCACGAATAGGATGGGACATGTAATCCTTTCTAAAATACCGATATCGAACTCCTTCAGTATGTCGGATGCTTCTAGAAGGGTGTAGCCTGACTTGACTACAGACTGGTAATATCCTTCAATAGTCTCCTCTGTAATTAGGTCAGGGTTTCCGTAAGAGCTTCTCAAGCCTCTCCTAACAAAAGACTTACTTATCAAAAACCTAATCAAGATCTTCGCAATAACCTTGTTCTTAACTAGATCTGTAAAGAATGGTCTTCTACCGAGAAAGCTTGGACTTTCGAGGACCAACTTAGAGATCCTCTCCGGCCTCTTCCCAGCGAGATAGGCTGAGATCACTCCACCCATCGAGTGACCGACCAGATAGGTTTGTCTTAGATCGAGCTGATCTAATAGGTTGAAGATATGGGATGATACAGAGTCGAGATTTATCCCGCTGGGTAGAGGGGCTGAGTTTCCAAAGCCTGGCAGGTCTAGGGCCACTATTTTGAAGGTTTTAGATAAGTCTGGATAGTTTCTTCTCCAGCTATAGGAGGAGGATCCCCATCCATGGATCAAGAGGAGAGGATGATTGTCTCCTAAGCTTAAGTGGAAGGTCTTAACACCGTTTACGTCTAGGATGGATCCTAGGTTAATGTGAGCCTGCCATTCCATCATAAAGATATAGATGTCTAGGTTCAGCTAAAATCT
>JBCNVN010000006.1:0-46852 GCA_039630055.1 Candidatus Caldarchaeales archaeon
GGGATCTAATCCGAAGAATGTGTAGGGAAATCTTCCCTCATGGAAATTAAGCTGAGGTGGAAAATAGTAACCTTCAGGTTTCTCCTCTCTACCAAGCCTCTCAACATGCTGCTTTCTTTGATGGAGATGGAAGGGTAGAGGTCCAGCATAATCAAAAAACTTTGCATATGCTTTAAGCCCACCATAATTATGCATTACGTGTTTACCTAAATAATCATCACCGAGCTCATCTATAGCATCCTTCAATAATATTTTTCTCAACTGGTCATCATACCTAAACACTATATAGCTCATTCCTTCATCTTCGGGAGCTCCGGGATTATCCGCTTTAACTGTAGAAGCAATCCATCTCTCACATATGGCTCCTCTCGATGTACCGAGTATATAAATGTCTTCCACAGCTAATCTCAGCCTCTTACCTGGTTCACCGATACTTGAAGGTCTAGGAACCCACGTAGGAGCAAGAGGAACTATGCCATCTCCAACTTCTAAAGCCTTCCTAGCCAACACACCCTTATCCATTACCATCCATAACCTTAAATTGCAGTATGTGTTTTGGGTATTTTAAGCTTTTCCTTTGAGAAAGCTTATTTAAAAGAGAATAGATTTAAATGCTGGTCTCCATCTCTCTTGAAAATGTGTGATCATCATGGTTAAGTATGGTGTGCATCTTTTCTTATGGACTGAGAGATTCGATAGATCAGCTTTACATTTGATTGAGAAGGCCAAGAGACTAGGCTTCGATGGGGTTGAGATACCTTTAATGGAGCTAGATCTCATAGATGTTGAAGCTACGAGAAGAGAATTAAAAAAGCATGGAGTAGAGGCTTTGGGATCTTTAGGTCTAAGCATCGACAAGGATACAACGAGCGATGACGAGAATGTTCGAAGAAGAGGTGTAGACTTCATGAAACGTTGTGTGGATGTTGTAGCTCAGCTGGATGGCGATGCTATAAATGGTGTAGTATATACTGCATGGGGAAAGATAACTGGGAGAAGTAGAACGGAAGAAGAATGGAAGAGAAGTGTAGAAGCATTAAGAGAGGTCTGCAGGTATGCTAGAGATTATGGAGTAAACTTTGGAATAGAACCAATTAACAGATTTGAGACATACTTTCTCAATACTGCTGAGGACGCCGTCAAACTTGCAAAAGATGTTGGAGAGCCGAATGCAAAAATACATCTAGATACATTCCATATAAATATAGAAGAGAAGAACTTCTATGATCCTATAAAGATAGCTGGAAAATTACTGTTCCACATGCATTGCTGTGAGAACGATAGGGGAACACCTGGAACAGGACATGTAAATTGGGACGAGGTCTTCAGAGCACTTTCAGAGATAGACTATGATAGATGGTTGGTAATAGAATCCTTCACACCCGAGATGGGAAAGATAGCATATTCGGCAGCTGTATGGAGGAGTCTAGCTCCAAGCGCTGATGCCATAGCCGTAGAAGGATTAAAATTTCTGAAGAATATGGCTAAAAAATATTCATTGAGGTAGTAAAATCATTCAAGAATCGTCTAAATATGTCTCCTAGTTTAACCAATCACTTCTACAAATGTTGGAGCGACCGTGAATTTTTGAGATTTAAGAAACGGTGGACCAATTATTACGAATAAATTTACAACAAACTTGGACTCATAAGAATATGGAAGAGACATCCTCAGCACAGTCCTCTGATAAACCCTTACCATCGTCGATTCAAGCATCCTCTCGACCAAGGAAGCGTTATCTCAATCACCGCTATTGAAGAAGCCTTTGTTATCCTATCGAGAAGTATAGGTCTTTAGGTTGAATCTATTTTTAGACTATCCAATACTGTAGCTGCCATGTTGATATAACAGTACAACTTCTCCCCATATATTGGACATTTTCTTAGTGATTACCATTGGAGGGATTATCGGACTATCTAATGGCCTTCGTAAACCTAATGCCCGCTAAAACCATGATATTAAGTATTGAGGTCATCATAAAGGCACCAATGGCCGTTGTTATTAGGTTACACGTACTACTTGTTAAGACCGCTCCCCCCACGACTATGGTGGAGATAATATCAAGCTTGTACCCTAGATCAGACCGAGGATATCCAGTTCCAAGTCTTATTCCTAATTACGTGTCCTGCTAGAGCAGATCCTTGAAAAAGTAAAGGCGGATTTTTCATTCCAGTGTTACCGATCCCCACATTCCTCACAGCTAACTATTAGAACTATATCACGTATGTGATGATCGATGCTTGTCTTCTCGAAGAATCCCGTTAGAATGGTTTAATACGACTAGGTATGTCCAGAATATTATCCGTATATAGTGGAAGACTTCATTTAGTCTAAGGAATTCATCTGTGTAGATCGGCATATTTAACTCTTCTGAGATTATGTAAGATATTGGAGGACAACGGTTAGGTTGCGAGTATACTGTGAATGTAAGAGGATCCGTCCGATGCGTGATTAGAGGCATAGATTCTCTTGATCCCTGCATCGGCTATGAGGAGGATTTTGGTTTTCGTGAAATGGGTTCTAAGCTTAAGTTTAAGGCGACAAGCATAACAAGGTAGATTAATTTATCTCTAGCTATATGTGTTATATAATATGTTCTTACTCTTTTTATAGATAAATTAGTGGCGAGAGTTAATTATACTATAATGCAGAATACGATGTGCGTTAATAGAAACTCTGATGAAACGCATATTAAGTTTGCTATTCAGAATACAGGAACCGTCGATTCCCAGATAGGACTTAATCGTTATTTTTGAGAATTGTGTGGGAATTATTTGAAAACATTTATTAGACAAATCTAAATTAAAATTCCAAGGGGGATGGATCAATGGATATGCGAGTTTCTGTGAAAAGATTGTTTGACTTGGAGGGTAAAAAGGTGGTCATAACGGGTGCGGCAGGAGGTATAGGAAGCGCTATAGCTTTTGGGTTTGCTGAATTTAAAGCTGAATTAGCACTTATCGATAAAGAAGCTGAAGCTTTAAGAAAAATACATTCCAGGCTTAAAGAATATTCTAATAGTATTATTATCCAAGCCGATGTAACAAGTCTTAATGATGTAAATCAGGCTATAGAGAGAATCATTAATCATTATGGAAGGATAGATATTTTAGTGAACAGTCATGGCATATTTCAATGGGTCTCAGCTGAAGAGATGAACGAAGAGGATTGGAATAGAATGCTTAACGTTAACTTAAAAGGAGTTTTTTTAATGTGTCAAGCAGTCGGCAGGCAGATGATTAAACAGAGATATGGAAAGATTATTAACATAGCTTCAATGTCGGGACTGATAGTTAATCGACCTCAGCCCCAGTTGCATTACAATACGTCTAAGGCAGGAGTTATAATGCTCACTAAAAGCTTGGCTTCAGAATGGGCGAAATATAACATAAATGTTAACTGCGTAAGTCCAGGTTATACGCTCACACAACAATTAGAAAATTTCATTAAAGAAAAACCGGAATATGCTGATCTTTGGAGAGGTCTCATCCCATTGAACCGTTTTGCGGAGGTTACAGACATAGTGGGAGCGGTAATATTTTTAGCTACAGATGCGGCGAGTTATATTACTGGACAGAACTTAATTATTGATGGCGGCTATACTATATGGTAAACACATATTGATACAAAAGAATGTCCGTAGAAAGTTAATAGACCTTTTCTATATCGAGAAGGATCTAGGGATTACTATTAAGATGGAAGGTCTTTAGCTACTTGTATGAGTTTCTTTAGCCCCTCTTTCTTTTCAGTCTTTACTATTGCCTCAACAAGTTTCTCGAGAGGATAAATCTCTGATATTATGGAGTCTAAATTAAGCCGGTTCTGCTGTATTAACGAATGTGCTTTAACGAAACTATCCCCCGAAAGTGCATAGGAGCCTACGACTCTGAGCTCTCTAAAGTATATATCAAATAGTGGAGTTGATGCTAACGCATTCTTTGGCGGCACCCCAAAAAGTAGCACTCTTCCACCCTTTCTAGCATATTTAAATAGGTCTTGAAATACATTCGCAGAACCTGTAGTATCGATAATTACGTCAGCGAATTTACCCCCTGTCACCTTCTTGATTGCTTCTAGAGGGTTGTAAGCTGATGGATTTACCACCTCACTTGCACCTACTCGTCGTGCTATTTCAAGCCTTTCATCAATTAAATCTAATACTATTGTCTGAGAACTTCCACAGAGATTCGATAATTGGGTTAGTAAGAGTCCCATAGGTCCTGCTCCGACTACGATGACTACATCTCCGGGATCTATTCTTACGAGTTCTATTCCATGAATAGCACATGCAAGAGGCTCTGTAAACGCCGCATGCTTTAGTGAGGTTTTTTCATTATATTTTAGAACGTTTCTTTCCGGTATCTTTACGTACTGAGCATATGCACCATTTATAACGACTTCTCCAGCTCCTCCTAAAACCACACTGTTCTCGCATAGATTCGTTCTCCCACTTAGGCAATATCTACACCTGTTACAGTATATTATTGGATTTATGGCGACGCGGTCACCTATGTTCACTTGAGTAACTTGGTCTCCAATTCCATCGACTATCCCTGAACATTCATGACCTAAAATGACAGGGAATTTCACTGGAAAAGAGCCGAAATATATATGTACATCTGTCATGCATACACCACAATAAGCGACTTTTACTACGACTTCATCATGATAAGGCTTAGGTTCTTCAACTTCTCTTAACTCGATCCTCTCTGGTCCGGTAAGAACCATAGCCCTCAACTTACTTCCCTCCTCTAATCTCTATCATGATCTTTCCGACCTCTTCCCCACCCTCTGCAGCAAGCCTCATACCTTTTATCACATCTGAGAAACTTAATCTATGAGTTATTAATCTAGTGATCTGTGGTCTCTTTCGGTATACTAGTCTAATTGCATCTTGAAATACATTCGCGTATCTTAAAATACCGATGACATCAATCTCCTTAGTCGGTATGTTTATTATCTGAGCTTTCGTCAGCTCTTCGAATCCAAGTCCAATGACCACTATTTTTCCACCTTTTCTAACTGATTTAAGGGCAAGGTTGAAGGTTTCCTCGATCCCTACAGCATCAAACACTATATCTGGACCACGTCCATCGGTCAGGTAATTTATAGTCTTTAAAGGATCCTCGCTCCTTACGTTGATGGTTGCTGTAGCTCCGAAATCCTTCGCCAACTTTAATTTACGGTCTATCACGTCCGTAATAAAAATATCTGAGGCTCCAGATTCACGCGCCGCTAAGAGGGTCATCAACCCTATAGTTCCTGCT
Organism: Candidatus Caldarchaeales archaeon; assembly: GCA_039630055.1. Taxonomy (GTDB): domain Archaea; phylum Thermoproteota; class Nitrososphaeria_A; order Caldarchaeales; family Wolframiiraptoraceae; genus Geocrenenecus. Next base: position 5,268 of record JBCNVN010000006.1, read on the forward strand.
CCAAGGATCATAACCTTATTACCTGGCATTAATCCGCCTCGTCTAACGGAGTATAAGGCGACTGAAAAGGGCTCAATTAAAGCACCTTCTTCACTACTCGTTTCTTCAGGTATCTTATAGACAAAATCCGAAGGCCATGTAAGAAATTCTCTGAATGCACCATCATCAGGCGGCGTCCCCATGAATCTTAAATTGTCACAAATATTGTATTTGCCTGACTTGCAGTAAAAGCACACTCTACATGGTGCCGCCGGCTCTATTACGACTCTATCACCTACCTCTAAATGTTTAACGGAGTCGCCTTTAGCGACGACGACGCCGGAGCACTCATGACCCAGTACGATCGGCTTCTTTACTACAAAATCACCAATTCTTCCATGAACATAGTAATGAACGTCAGAATGACATATACCTACGTTCTTCATCTCGACAATAACTTCATCTGGAGACTTTATCGTTGGATAATCTCTTTCCTCAAACCCCATGTTTCTAGGGCTGTAAAGTACTGCAGCCTTCATAATCTGAAATCAAATTTTTTCGCTAATAAATCTTCACTGCTAACTTATTCTAGAAATCACATAAGTTTCCCTTGCTCGGAAACCGTGATCAAAGTTTGGATTATTAAATCAACCTTATCCAATGATTCTCTACTAGACCATCTTCTACATTGTAAAACCTCTTCCCACATATGTGTATATTATATCTTGCTCAACATATGCCGCATCATATATCCCTGTTCCAGCCTCCATATCCACTATCTCCTTCGCATACATCATGCCCCAACTCACTACTTCCCATTCAACATTTATTCCAGTCTCTTCCTCAAATTTTGGTACAACAACTTCTTTAAGTGATACTGCAGGAGGCGTACTCTCCGTTACAACTCGGATCGTTGTCCCCCTATAAGGCCTAGCAACCTCCTTATAAGACCAAACTTTTACAGGCGGTGGTGTAGGTGTCGGTGGGACGGTGAGCGTAATGGTTTATCTTACGGTAGTCGGCACAATCCTGGTCTCAGTTATCGTCACTGGTGGAGCTGCTGTCGCAGTTCCTGCAAAGTAGCCAGCCACACCAGCTACAACACCTGCGGCAACAGCACCGGCAGCGATTTTGGCAGTAACACTTATCGCCCCTCTTCTACTCATCTTTCTCGATAACAATGGTTCTTCTCCCCTCTTTCTTCATGCACTCATTCATATTTTTCATAGTTTAATAATGTAAAAGAATGTAATAATATAAAAGCCTAATATAAATTTTTAATTTTTTATTCAGTTGTTTTACATAAGTCCATGAAGCTGGGTCTTTGAGAAGGAAGTTTTCAGACAGACCTTATAGAATATTGTGAATTCTTAGATCGTATTCGGAGCAATGAAAGAAGGCGTCGATTATATCTTTAGAATAAAAATAATCCGATATCATGGAGATTACGATAATAGATTGATCTAGTTCGAAAATTTCCTATACTCACTCATCCAATTTATTTTTAGGAAATAGATCGTTGTCATCTCATATGAAATAGTGCTCACCGTTGTCTATACCTATTAAAATCATAATGTTAAGTATTGAAGTCATCAGATTTTAATTGATTTTGACATAAGACTATTTTTGGACATAATTAAGGTTCTCATCTCCTACAACCGTAAATTACGTGATATTAAGACTTATGTAACAATCGCCTGCTCAGGTGGTGAGATGACAATGGATCTATTGAGTTTTCGTAAATAACAGGAAAGATTAGTCGCTCTTTCTCGAGTATTAGGATAAAGATCCTCCGAATCCATCTATCGATCTCAAATGTAGAGAAGGCTCTTCACATAATCTATTGGACTGATCTAGACAGTCTTGGACCATGGATACTAGTCATGCACTTATGGTAGATGAAAATCTTGTCGAATCATTATATATGGTACATGATAACCGAAATGTAGTTGGCATTTCACTTAAACGATGAATATATACTGGAAGGATGATATGAATATGATTGTCGGCTCTATAAACCTGCTTAGATTTATAGAATTCTTCCATACTCTACACGATATAAACTATGATGGTTGGTATGATCTCGACATATACCCTTATAGAGAAGACCCTATTAAAGCATGTGAACAGAGTATAAAATTCGTGGACTATATATTGACTACTGTTAAGGAGCATTATCAAGAACTAAGCCATGTTATTAAACTGGACAACCCCTATGAAGCTTTAGAGACCGTTTGGAGAATCTTTCTAAAAGGTTTCTAAGAATAGCTTACAAAACTTAAGATGAAGGATTTTAATGTATTAGAGTATCAAGGGTTTTCTAGACTATTTCATCAACAGACTTCGCTATATACCTCTCAACTAGTTTAAAGTATTGAGAAAATTTATGAGAATAAGAATTCAACTGATACCTTAACAGAATGCTGTACAGTGCTTTTCCCCGTCGAGAGGCCTATATATAACTTGATTAAGGTATTAACTCTGGCATCCATGGGATCTAATAATGGCATGGAATACTATATAGCTGTCTTCGATATAGGGAAAACCAATAAGAAATTCCTACTATTTTCTGAAGACTTCAAATCTGTTTACGTTGATAGTGTTAAGATAGGTGAAGTATACAAGAACGGAATACTATGCGACGATATTGAGAGCATTGAAGCATGGGTTAAGGAGAAGCTAAAGGAAGTTTCTAGTAAGTATAAGGTGACAGGATTAGGTATGACAACACATGGAGCAACTCTCTCATATATATCTGGAAAGAGGCTCGCTTTTCCAGTAATCTCATACAATCATGATATTGAACCTATGATTAGGAGGGAATTTTATAAAGAGTTCGGTTCACCATCTGAGCTTTACATGATTACCGGCACCCCTCCCTATGGACGTCTAATGACTGCTGGCATGCAGATCTATTGGTTCAGGAAAAAATATCCTGAAATATACTCTAAAGTCGATAGAATCCTCTTCTTTCCCCAGTACTTATTGTTCAGCGTATCTGGGATCGAGACCAGTGAGATTACGAGTATAGGTTGCCATACATATCTTTACGATCTTAGAAGAATGGATTGGAGTATCGTAGCGGAAGAACTTAACGTTGATGATTTATCCCCTAGTATCATAGATGTGTGGAGAGGAGTAGGAAGTTTTAGGACAGATAGTTTAGAGATAACTACTGTGCCGGGGATTCATGATTCTAATGCATCTATCCTGCCCTTCTTAAATAGGGAAGGTAAAGACATAGTGTTTGCATCGACTGGGACTTGGTGTGTCTTCATGTATCCTACTGCTGAGTTTAAACCCTCCCCAGAGGACCTCTATAAAGATGTAGTATACTATGTAAATGTCTATGGAAAGCCTGTAAGGTCTTCTAGATTTGCAGGTGGATACGAGCACGATCACTATCTAAAGATCATATCTGATAAATTCAATATAGATTATCGAGAGATCTCTCCGAATGTAGAGTTAGTTGATGAGATACTTAGAAGATGTGAAGATTTTATTACTCCTGGATTGATTGAAGGTGCTGGACAGTTTCAGAAGTCTAGGTCAAGGATAATTGGCAGCATGTTTACTAAGGATCCCGTCGCAGCATATCATATCTTGAACCTCAGCTTAGCGATACAATCATACGTAGCAGTAAATTTGATTGTACATGAAATGAGTCCAGATATTCTTATAATAGGAGGATTTGCTAATAATGAGATCTATCTTAAACTCCTCTCTACACTGTTCCATGATAGTAGGGTTTTTAGATCTATTTTCCCAGAGGCGACCGCACTAGGTACTGCTATGTGTTGTAAATCTGCGATAGAAGGTGTAAGTCTAAGGGAGCTAAGTGTAAGACTACCTGTAGAGGAGGTTGGGAAGCTTGATATAGACTTGGATAGGCTGATGAATTATGTTGAAGAATATATTGAGTTTTCTTCGCGATGATCTACGTATAACTACATGTAATCTTTCTAAATCATGCTCTCTTCAACAATTCTCTATATGATTCATACTTACTCTTCTCTATATATTTCATCAATCCTAATTTTTCTAGGATTTCCTTTTTAGGATAACCATCTTCACCCCATCCTCTATAACTATAATATTCTGGAAGCATTTTTTCTAGTTCTACTACTTGCCCAGCTGCACCACCTTCCCTTAATGGCTCTCTTGTTAGTCTATCTGGTAGGCTGTCGTCTTTTTTACTCATTCCAGATGCCAAGTTGAATAACCTCTTTAATGTGAATATTCTTGTACCCTTTTCATGTAGCTCTTTCGCTGTCGTCTTCAACCCTGTTGCTAGAGAGTATATCGATGCGAGATGACCAGGAGTTGCCTGGAGAAACTTACATACGCCGAGGGATTCTATTACTTCACTCCAATCCTGCATTATTGCGACTATTCTTGCTTTTCCATCGGTGTCGAATCTCTCAACCCTCTCATGTATATCGAGGTCCGTTACTCTTTCTCCCTGTTCTATCCTTAAGACGAATCCGTATAGATGGCATGCTCCTCTATTAGATGTAGCATACTGTAAACCCATCCCCTTGAATGCTCTTGGATCATGCATAGGTATCTCGAGACCCTTTGAGTGCATGGCAAATGATTCAGAACCCTTAACCATCTTTGAAGCCATCCTTACACCATTAGACAATAATTCTCCTATGCCTTTCTTTTCAGAGATATGTCTTATTATTTCTTCTACAAATCTATGATCTCCCCATTGTGGCTCATATCCTTCAAGCATGCTTTTATCTATTAAATTCTTCTCACATGCTTCGATAAACCATGCTATAGTTACACCTGTGGAGATTACATCTAAACCTAGCTTATTACATAGTTGATGTAGTTTCGCCACCTTAATAGGGTTATCTATCATTAGTAATGATCCTAAGGCACCTATACTCTCGTATTCTACCGCTCTTCCTACTATTTTTTCTGAACCACCTTCACAATTAACATACCTCCAGCAACTTATAGGACAGTTGAAACATGCTCTATGACCTTTAACTATCTTCTCAGCTATAGACTCTGCTTTTAAGTTTAATACGTTTTCCCATAACCCTAATGAGAAGTTTTTGATTGGGAGGTCACCATAATAATACAGCGGCTCAACTTCTGACGGTGTTCCGTATGTCGAGTAGAGTTGAGTCGTCGGAAAAGACATTATAGATGGAATTATCCTTTTTAGATAATCTCTAAATTTAACGATATCATCAACCTCGATTTTGCCCGAACCTTTAACAGCGATCGCCTTTAAGTTCTTTGAACCCATAACCGCTCCTAGACCACATCTGCCAGCAGACCTTGGACCATCCGGTCTCACATCAAAGTATATCCCAGCCATTCTTACAAGATTCTCCCCAGCTGGGCCTATCACCCCACATCTTACATAATTACCTAACTCTTCTCTCAACTTTATATCTACAGTATAGGTGTCTAGTCCCCAATATTTTTCAGCATCTCTTACCTCGATAACTCCGTCCTGTATGTAGAGATATACGGGGCTAGAAGCTCTACCAGTTATTACTAAACCATCGTATCCAGCTTTCTTTAACTCTACACCCCAGAATCCGCCTGCATGTGCCTCACCCCAACCATTTGTTAGAGGAGACTTAGCGGCGACCGTAAATCTTGAGCTGGTTATCATTATCGTTCCGGTTAATGGCCCAGTCATAAAGACAAGAACATTTTCTGGAGAGAATGGATCTATTCTCGGATCTAATAAATCAAAGATTATCTTAGCTGCCAGTCCACTTCCTCCAATAAAGTCTAGAATGTCGTTCTCAGGTATCTCTAGGATCTTCACTTCCTCTCTAGTCAGATCTATGTAACATAATTTTCTACGATAGCATTTCATGGACATAATGCTATATCCTCCAATACTTCTTGGCTACCTCAATCTCTTCCGGAGGTACTTCTGGTGGTTCAACACCGAGAGTATAACATACAAATTCTATTGTAGCTATTGATTCAAGTAGCTCGACAATGGCCTCGGCTTCTAATAGATTTGTGCCGAGACCTAGAACACCATGATTCTTCAAGATAATTGCTCTAGCTCCTCTAGATGCTACTGAGGCGACTGATTCGGCTAAATATGTCGTACCGGGAAACTTGAAATCTACTTCTTCTATGCGTCTCAACAAGATTACGGCTTCATCGGTTATTGTCGTCTTCAACTTCCTGCCAGCGAGGGTCAGTCCCAGAACCATAGGATTATGTGCATGAACTATCGCATTTACATCGGGCCTGATCTTGTATACTGCAGCATGCATAGGCCACTCTATAGAAGGTTTTAAAAGACCGTCAACTATCTCTCCATCGAGATTAAGCTTTACTAGATCTTCAGTTCTTAGAGCACCTTTAAATACTTGGCTGGGGGTTATCCAGAACTCGCTTCCAGCAGGGATCCTTGCACTTATGTTTCCACCGAGAGCTGTGATTAAGCCTCTATCATAGAGAGCTCTCGAGACTCTAATAATCTCGTTTTTAATCTCTTCTTCTGGAAATAACTCGAAACTTTCCATCTATGGAAAATAGATTTAGATCCTATTTAAAGATATGTTCATAACTATGACATCATTTCAGTTCGTTCTTTATAATTTTATTTTTAACTTCTAACCCTTTACATAACCCATCGTTAAACCTCTAACCAAATATTTTTGGAAGATTGCTACAATAGCGATCGGTGGAATGCTTGCAAGAAATGCTATAGCACATACAACACCGTAGAGTATATCATGACCTCCATAAAATCGGGGGATAAGGGTTGGAAGAGGCTTCACGGCAGATCTTGTTAAGAAAAGTTGGATCAAGAACTCATTCCAGCTAAACATGAATAACATGACTGATGTTGCGATCAATCCTGGTAGACTTATAGGTAGCACGACCCTGAAGAATGCGTTTCTAAGACTGCATCCATCGATAAGAGCGCTTTCTTCAAAATCTTTAGGAATGCCGTCAAAGAAGCTCTTCATAATCCATGTGGCAAATGGTATGTTAAAAGTTAGATGGGCGATTATTACAGATATATGGGTATCTAACAACTTTAAGACGTTGAACATGATGAAAAATGCTAGAGCAAATGTTATTGCAGGAGCAAATCTTTGAGATAGTATAAAGAAAGCTAGATTCCGTCCACCTCTATACCTTGACAATCCAAAACCAGCCATACTACCTATCACTAAACTTATTAACATGTTTAGACCGGCGATCAAGAAACTGTCCATTAAACCTTGAAGACCACCCATCAAGAATAATCCCTTATAGAAGTTTTCGAGAGTCGGTCGGTCGGGTATTAGTTTGGGCGGGAATGATGCCCAATCTGGTTCAGGTTTAAACGCCATCGTCACCATCCAGTATAATGGAAACGCGAAGAATATTATACTAAGCGTAACTATTATAAATCTTATGGTGTTAAACTTTAACAGACCCATCCTTCCACCTCTCAGAATTTTATCCCGTATCCTCTAACAAATACGGTTAAGATTATTGTTATTATTACTATCATTAGTATTGTTAATGTAGCGGCATAGGCTACGTTTAAGAACTGGAGAGCTTGATTGAATATATACAGTGATGCAACCTCTGAAGCGAATCCTGGACCACCCTTAGTCATAACATAGGGTATCCCAAAGGCTTTAAAAACATCCATCAATCTTATTATTAATGCAACACCTATAATAGGTTTGATAAGAGGTATCATCATATGTCTCATTATTTTGGCTCTACTTGCACCATCAATCTCTGCACTCTCTAAAATTTCTTTTGGAATCGATGCAAAACCTGCAAGTATGACGAGGAAGAAAAACGGTGTCCACTGCCATACATCTGCAAGTACTATCATCTCCATCGGATAGGTTGTTACCAAGCTTATCGGTTTTTTAAAACCAAGCAGATCCCATAGGCCGAATGTTCTCATTAGTAAGTCTAACGGTCCATAGGTGGGCACCAGTACCAATCCCCAGACCAGTCCTACAACCGCCTCGCTAAGAGCAAGTGGAAATAAGATTACCGCGCTGAGCAATCTTCTCATTCTAAAAGGCTCGAAAAACATCATTGCGAGTATCAGACCAATAAAAAATTCTAAAGGTACAGCGACTGATAATAAGTAAAAAGTCTTACTTAGAGAATTGATAAACCTAGCATCCTGAAAGGCTTTCAAATAGTTACTTATTCCTATAAATTCAGGGACTGCCCCTCTGAATCTTAGATCCCATCTCATAAAACTTACATATAGATTAAAGACGAATGGGAAAGCCACTATAATTATTAATAATACTAAAGCGGGAAGTATAAAAAAATAGAGAGAGGTTTGTTTCTTCATCAGCCTCTTCCCCAACTCTATCTAGGCCATATTCCAGCACGTTTATACTCTACGATCTGCTGTTTCCAAAGGTTCTTCTGCTTATCTTCACCGAGATCTTTTGTTATAGACCTCCACTCTTCTACAGTCCTCGATATAGCCTCTCTAGCAGATATCTCCTTTTTAACAGCCATCATAATATACCTACTCAATACATCAGTGTATTGGGCTGCACCTGGAAGGTAGAGGTCTGGATATCCACGTGCAAAGTTTTCAGCAGATGCTCTAATATAATCTAGGATTCCCTCTTCACTCCATGCAGGATTAGCCTTTTTCCAATGTGGTAAGGCACCTGGACTTGTATGACTGTATGCGAATGGGTCTTCTCCATTAAGACCGCTTGGAACCCAGAACACAGATGTATCATACATCCACTTTAGAACTCTAAAAGCTGCTTCTCTCTTATCTTCTGGAGTATTCACAGTTATTATCATAACTCTTCCTACACCGGTCCAACTATATCTAATCAGTTTTCCTCCAACAACATATCCTGGAACTAGTGCTGTCCCAACTTGGTCACCTTTGACTGGGAATTCGCCACTACCGGCTCTAGGTCCGACATCCGGCCATGTTAACGTCATGGCCGTAATTCCTTTCGTCATGCAGTCGAATACTTCTAGAGCTCCGAATTCAAGAACTCCGGGCGGCATGTAATCTACGATCTTCACTAAGTCTTCAAGACCCTTTACAGCCGCATCATTGGGTACAAGTGGATTCATTTCTTCATCAAACCATAGGCCACCGAGAGATGCAAATCTATCAAAGAATATTCCCCAGGTTAGGTCTTTAAAATCTTCTACTGTTCCATATTCTATCTCTCCATCTTTATCCCAATCCCATCCGTTAAAGAATTCAGCGGTCTGTAGATATTCTTCATATGTTTTCGGTGGTTCTAGATCTCTTCCGAATCTATCTCTGAAACGTCTCCTAATCTCAGGATCAGCAAATATATCTTTCCTATAGTATAATGCATGGAAATCTCCATCGTATGGTAACGCATATACTTTTCCAGCCCAACTACAGTACAAGTATCTATATACGGGGGGCAGATCATCTAGATTAACCCTGTACTTTTCTATATATGCATCCAGAGGTACCGCCCATCCACCGCCCAGAATATCTCCATTATATGTTGGAAAGTATACGATGATATTGTACTTTCCTGGTCCAGTTAGATCTGCCATATAGATGGAAAACTCTGTCCCAGGATCAACCTCTTCTCCAGAGATGTCTATACCAAGAGCTTCTGAAATTTTTGGAGCTTGGTTTTGCCCATAATGTCCACCCATCGGAGCCTCAACTGGATCAAACCATGGAAGATAATTGTGACCTGCATCGCATGCTAGAGATAGTTTAACTCTTTCAGCGGGCATCCCAACAGTTTTAGTAACGGTTTGGGTAACCGCGGTTGTAACCGTCGTCGGCACCGTAATCGTAGCAGCCGCCGCGGTAACTGTTCTCGTCTCTGTAACTGTTGTCGGCGCTGCAGTGGCGCTACCGGCAAGATATCCTCCAACACCAGCTATTATACCTGCAGCAACAACACCTGCTGCAACTTTACCAGCAGTAGAGATAGCTTCTCTTCTAGAGATTTTATTTTTCATGACGAAATTTACTTCAAAGTTCCATATAAGATTTTTCATATATTCCTTCTATAAGGATATAGATGAGTAAATGTGTTAATGGTGTATGTGCAAATAATTTTGCCAAACCTACAAACAGTTGAAAATATCTAAAAAAATTTAATAAACACTAGACAATACTATATGCCATGAAACTATATCCGATCGGTATAGCTATGTTGGGTGATGAAAGAGAGTTTTTACACTCTGAGCTATTACCTAAATGTGAAGAGAATCTGAGCAAGGTTGTCAACATATTAAATAAGAAGTTGTCAGAATCGTATAGATATAATAAACCTGAAATAGTTGTAGGTTCGAAGATCATAACATCAATAAAAACTTCTAAAGAAGTTGGAGAAGAGCTTTCCAAATCAGGCGCCAAGATCGTGATACTAGTTTACTACATTTGGAATTATCCTTATCTCGTTTGGCCCCTCATAAATGCTATAGGAAAAGATAAGCCGATCTTAAATCTTTCAAATAATGATGGACAGTATCCAGGAAATGTTGGTCTACTAGCTACAGATGGAGCTTTAAGACAGTCAGGCTTGACAACAAGTAGAATCATAGGCGATATAGAAGATCCAAAGATACAGAAAAAAGTAATAGATTGGATCATGGCCGCTGAAGCCTATGTTTCGATGAGAGGACAGGTCTACGGTATGTATGGTGGGCACTCAATGGGTATGGAGACAGGATACTTTCACATGATTCCAATCCAAAGAGTCTTCGGAATAACTACCTATCAGATAGATCAATTATGGCTGGTAGAAAGATTGAAAGAGGTTCCAGAAGAAGAAGTAGAGAAAGGATTTAGGTGGCTCAACAATATGTTGAAGGATCGGATTAAATATGATGGAAAAATGCTTACACCGGAAACGTTGAAAAAACAGTTAAGTCTGTACCTTGCGATGAATAAAACGAATGAAGAATACGGTTTTGATTTCTGTGGAATAAAAGGACAAAGGGAGATGTCAGAATATGTTTGTATAACAGATGTTGCAGAGATGCTACTAAATGATCCGTATGATTGGAATGGACCGAAAGAGCCGTTCGTATGTTCTACCGAGGCTGACTCACTAGCTGCTATAACTATGCAGATTCTCAAATATGTTAGTGGCGGAATGCCCGTTCTCTTCGCTGACGTCAGATTATATCATCCTGATATGGACATATGGGATTTCTGTAATTCGGGAAATCACTCTAGCTGGTATGCATCAAGAAGCTACAATCCTGAAGATAACTTTAAGAAGGTAACTCTTCATCCAGCATTGGAACTGTATTTTAGAGCTGGTGGAGCATCGGTCGAGTTTGACGCAGCCCCAGGTGAGATGACGTTTGCTAGAACCGGTATATGGCAAGATAAAATCTACATGGTCATAGTGAAGGGGCAATCTCTAGACTTACCAGAAGAAGAGAGAAGAAGATTGAGTCGGATGACGAACCCGACCTGGCCACATGTCTTCGTTAAGCTAGACAGCAAATTCGAAGACTTCGTGTCTGTATTCCCCTCAAACCACATATTGGGCGTCGCCGGAGACCATGTAGAGAAACTTCTCAATTACTGTCATATAGCGGGCATAAAGCCCATTCTACTATCGAGAGAAGGTAAGACTGGACAAATCTGGGAAATGCTCGAGTAGGACAGCACGATCCCGTCGACGATAAGGATCCTTTGAGGGTTCGCTTACCCCTTCCAGCAAACATGTAGCTCGATAGAGTTAGCTGCTATTCAAAAACTCTCGAAGACAGAGAAGCAGGTTTAAAATATAGCGATCGAATTAATAGTTAGAATATCTATGAAGGAAGATGTTGTTATTGTATATGATTGTGGCTCAACTAATCTACGCGTAGCCGCCTTCAAATCATCTGGAGATATTGTTGCTCAGAGGACGACTTCAAATTCTAGCAAGATCCAGTATCCTGAGAAACCTGAATGGCGGATATGGGATTTAGACGAGATATGGTTTAAACTCTGTCAACTTACAAGGGACGTCTTGAAAGAACTCTACGAAGACTACAGAGTTGTCGGAGTTATAGTCGTAACATGGGGGGCTGATGGTGTCTTCGTCGATAGAGAAGGTAAACCAACATATCCTGCAATCTCATGGCAATGTTCGAGAACCATTGAATCTATGAACGAGGTGAGAGGATTGATAGATCCTTGGGAGGTATTCAAGATCACTGGATACCAGTTTATATCTTTCAATACTTTCTTTAAATGGTTTTGGATTAAGAGGAATGTCCCTGAAGCTATCGAGAAGGCTAAGACCTTTCTAATGATCCCTCACTATATAACTTACAAGCTTACAGGAGAGTTCTTTGTCGAGCCCACGGATGCATCTACAACTATGGCCATGGATCTAGCAAAGAGAGATTGGTCAACTGAAATGCTATGCTTGGTCAGTCTAGACCATTCATTCTTCCCAGAGTGGAAAGAGCCAGGTGAGATAGCAGGTTACGTTACCGAAAAAGCTTGTAATGAGACTGGATTGAAAAAGGGTCTCCCAGTAGTAGTTGGGGGTCATGATACACAGTTTGCGATATTTGCAGCAGGAAGAGAGAAGAATGAAGCTATTCTATCGAGTGGTACATGGGAGATATTATCTTTTAGATGTCCAGATTACATTATAAGTAGAGATGCTTTCGAGAATGGGGTCGTGATAGAACTTGATGTTGAGAAGGGCTTCTGGAATCCACAATTCTTGATGATCGCCTCAGCTGTACTAGAGTGGTTGGGGAGACTGGTTTATCCAGAAGCTGAGAGAAGATACGATCTAATGGAGGAAGAAGCATCACAGATACCCTCAGGCTCCGACAATCTGATATTATTACCCAGCCTCTTCCCAGGATCTGGTCCAACATACAAGTATAATATTCCAGGAGTGGTTCTTGGATTAAGATTACATACTACGAGGGCCCATTTATATAGAGCAGCACTGGAGGGACTTTCTTATCAGCTTAGGTTAGCTATAGAATTGTTAGAGAAAGCATTTAGAATAGAATTTCCAAGAATCACGATCGTTGGAGGCGGGTCTAAGAATGAGCTCTGGAATACTATCCGTGCAAATGTAATCAATAGGGAGGTAGTTGTCAATAGATTCTTCGAAACGACAGCTCTAGGAGCGGCAATAGTTGCATTTAAGGGAGTAGGATATTTTAGAACTTTTAATGAAGCTATAAAGAATATCGATTATCGGTGGAGAATAATAAAACCAACAAACTATACTGATAGCTATAATAGATTATACAAGACATATCTTAAAGTTTATGAGAAACTATCTGAAATAATTTGAGATCGAAATAGAAAGATTTAATTTACATGGTTTCAGAAACTTCTACATTATCTCTACAAGTCTCCTAAACTCATCCTTTAAAACTTTATAAAGTCTATTATATAATTCATAATACTTCTTGTATTTTCCATGCTCAGAAAGATCGGGATCTAAGGGCTCTACAGTTCTAACTATCTCGCTTACTGCATCTTCGACGTTTCTATAAACTCCTACACCAACTGTTGCGAGAATCGCCGCTCCATAAGATGAACCTTCATCAACTTTTAGTAAAGATGTTCTAAGCCCAAAGACATCTGCAATTATTCTTCTCCAGAGGAGGCTTCTAGAACCTCCACCTAGAAGTCTAACTTCACTAAAAGTTACACCTACCTCCCGCATCAACTCTAGAGAGTTCATTAATCCATATGCAACGCCTTCAAGGATAGATCTAACAATATGTCCCTTACCATGTTTTAAAGACAAGCCGAAGAAGACGCCTCTTGCATATGGATCTGCATGGGGTGTTCTCTCCCCAGAGAGATATGGTAGAAATATTAATCCTTCCGATCCGGTTGGGAGACCTGCAGCCTCTCTCACTATTATATTGTATGGATCTTCATCGATAAGCTCGCCTATGATCTTTTCTAGTTGGCAGAAAGTATCTCTGAACCATCTCAAGCTACCCCCTGCAGCCAACATCACTCCCATCAGATGCCATTTGGAGGGAGATGCATGACAGAATGCATGGAGTCTTCCCCTAGGATCGAACCTATATTTATCGCTAGATGTGAAGACAACGCCCGATGTACCTATATTCACAGATAATATACCCTCCGTAACCGCTCCAGCTCCCACACCTGCTGCACCTTGATCTCCAGCTCCAGCAACTACAATGGTCCCAGGTTTTAGCCCAAGCTCATCTGCAACCTCTTTACTTATCTCTCCTCTAACCTCGCTCGACTCTAAGACATCTGGAAAAATTTGGGGGGAAAGATCCAGTTCCGTGATTAAATCTTCAGCCCATCTCCTCCTCTCAACGTCAAATAGTGATGTTCCCGATGCATCGTTCACATCTGTGTAGACATCTCCAGTTAGCTTGAACCCTACGTAATCTTTCGGTAACATGAATTTTTTTATCCTTCGAAAGTTCTCTAATTCATTATTCTTAACCCATAGTAATTTAGGTGCCGTGAAACCTGTTTGAACAATGCTTCCAGTTATCTTGATTATAGACTCTATGCTGAACTTATTATTGATGAACTCAGCTTCTCTAAAAGTTCTCTGATCATTCCACAATATGGCAGGTCTTATAATTTTTTCTTCATTATCTATAATGACGAGACCATGCATCTGGCCTGTTAATCCTATCCCCTGGATCGATTCTGAAGGAACCCTCTTTCTTGAAATTATCCTCCTCATAGCTTCTTTTGCCGCATTCCACCAATCTTCTGGATTCTGCTCTGTCCATCCAACTCTAGGCGTGTAAATAGGATACTCTACAATCTCGCTATCTAGCACCTTTCCCTCCTCGTCGATCGCGATAATCTTACAACCAGTTGTACCAACATCTATGCCTAAAAATGCCTGGGTCATCTAGATTTTACCATGAAACCTATTTATAAACATTCATACATCCTCGAGAAGTGTTTATCAACAGAAGAACTACTAAACTATTCGTCACCTATTAGATATTAAACTCGTGGCGTTCTCTCTGATCTCGAAGACTCTGACCCTACGAGTAAAATAGATAGATGCATTTGTATGTAGGACTAGATATTTTTGGAAGATCTTTAAACATGAGTAATTTTAAGCCTCATCTATTTATCTACTATTACCGTATGTCTTCTGAAACCTATGATACGATTAAGAAATAAGCTAATATGAACCAACCACCCAAACATGGTTAGAGGAACGTGAAATAATTCTGAAGATGTAGTCTAGTTAATTGGTCGAGAATTAAAATCTAATTAATAAAACTGTCATAATCGGGATCTAGAAGATGATCATCGGAGAAAAACAATTAATAAATAGATAATAGATCGTGCTCGACTTGATAATGTTAGATATCTAGTAATCGAAGAACACTAAAACTACGTGAAGTAATTTTCTCAGCATACTTATCAGAGACTTTCCAAATATTTTTAAAACTTATATTCTTACTTTTAGGTTAAATATACGTCGTGATAAACAGTGTAGCTGGTCTCGGAAAATTAGATGTCGTAACCGTTGGAGAGTGCTTGGTGGAGATTATGCGAGAATCTCGAGATGTTCCACATGATGTTCCTGGAGTTTACCTTGGACCTTATCCTAGTGGAGCTCCCGCGATATTCATAGATGCCTGTGCAAGACTAGGGCTAAAAACAGGAATAATCGGTGCTGTGGGAGATGATGCCTTTGGCAAACTCTTGATAGATAGGCTTAAGAGAGACAGTGTTGATGTAAGTAGAGTTAAGATTTTAAAAGATTTCACCACTGGGGTTGCATTCGTAACTTACTTCTCGTCAGGCTTGAGACAGTTTATCTATCATCTAAGACATGCAGCTTCAGGTCAAATATTTCCAGTGGACATCGATCCAAGTTACATCAAGGCATCAAAGCTTCTACATTTGATGGGTTCAAGTTTATCGATAAATGAAAATTGTAAAGAAGCCTGTTATAGAGCTGTAGAGATAGCGGATGATGAAGGGCTGATGATAACCTTTGACCCCAACCTTCGTCCAGAGCTTCTAGATGTTTCAACGATAAGAAATATCTGTGCTCCTATCTTAAAAGTTGCAAAAGCAGTTCTTCCAAGCAGTATTGAAGCAGAGGCTCTAACGGGTGTTAAGGATCCTATAAACTCGGGAAGGAGGCTTCTTGAATATGGGCCTGAGATTGTCGTAATAAAGATGGGTGAGAAGGGATCGATAGCAGTAACTAGAGATGAAGTTATTGAGACATCTGCGATAAAGGTGAAAGAGGTAGATCCTACAGGGGCTGGAGATGTATATGATGCAGCCTTCATATATGGACTGCTTAATAGATGGTCTCTTAAAGAGATTCTAAGATTTGCCAATGCAGCGGGCGCAATCAAGGTAACTAGATTCGGCCCTATGGAGGGACCTGTATCTCGTCATGAGATTGAAAACTTTTTGAGAGAAATGAGCGCTGATCTATAAGTTTGATGGAGGTTGGAGAAGTGGACCATCCATTCGATAGAAGTTTTGTTAGAAGCATATCAATCAAGAAGGAGATTTCAATAGTTAGGTTTATCCTAGACACATATTACAAGTTATCATGGAATAGTATCGATGATGGTGTAACGCTTCTCGGGATATGCCCAGTTTCTAGATCTACCGTAAGTGCTTCTATCGAGCTTGCAAAGTTCATGTGTTCTCCCATAATGTTCATTACGACACTAAATCAAGTTGATATAGATGGTGGATATACAGGGTTAACACATAAAGACTTCATCAACTTGGTTAGACGAGAATGTGAAAAACTAGGTTTTTGGGGACCGGTTATCATAGCCTTAGACCATGGTGGACCTTGGCTTAAAGATAGACATGTTGCTGAAAGATTAAGTCTTGAAGATGCGATGGAGTGGACGAGAAAATCAATCGAGTCATGCATCAAAGCAGGATACGATCTACTACACATAGATGCTACGAGAGATATATGGATTCAAGAAGAATCTTTAGGAATGGACGTAGTAATCGAGAGGACGGTATCTCTTATAGAATATGCTGAAACTGTAAGGAGGGAAGAGGGGATCCCTAGATTAGACTATGAAGTTGGAACCGAGGAGGTTCACGGTGGTTTAACCTCACCGAGATTATTTGAAGAATTCATAATAAGGTTAAAGATTAAACTTAAAGAGAGTGGGTTAGAAGATGTATGGCCATGTTTTATCGTAGGCAACATAGGGACGAATCTAACCATAGAGAATGAACTAAAGTACGATGAGGCTAGGATGCTGGTAGATATAGCGAGAAGGTATGGACTTTACTTAAAAGGGCACTATACTGATTTTGTAGTAAACCCAGAGAAATATCCAAAAGCTAAGATAGGTGGAGCTAATATTGGACCAGAACTCGCATATGTAGAATACTTGGCTATTGAAGAGCTGAGTACGATTGAAGAGACTCTCTTTGAGAAGAAGTATATCATGGAAACATCATCGATAATAGAGAAATTGAATGAGATGATAATCAACGATAATAGGTGGAAGAAATGGTTGACGAGAGGAGAAAGAAACCTGAAGTTCTCTCAACTATCGCCCGAGAGGAAGAGGTGGCTTCTAGGAACGTGTTCTCGATACTTTCTATCTCATCCTGAAACGTTTAAACTTAGAGAACAACTCTACAAATCTCTAGAAACTTACGGTATCAATGCGGATGAGAGAATTAGGATGAGAATCTGGGATGTTCTGAAAAAATATGTAAAGGCTTTCAATTTAAGAAACTTTAAACTTCTCCTAGAAGAGAGATTAATAAAAGAACTTTAATTCTATAACGTTCTCATGATATTGTTATATTTAGTTTCTCTCATGAAGTTTAAAGAAATTGTTGAATATTAAACGTCAGCTGGAAAGATAGCATCACATGAGATGCATGATAGAGCGTTATCAGTTATAAGATTAGTGGCTTACGTCAAGTTTTGGGAAGATCTTTAAACATAGGGAGATCTAAAATAAATGAAAACTCTCGAAGCCCTCTCTGGTATACAGGTCCAGAGCGCGCCTATCTTTAGCATAAGTGATTACTGGAAATGTTTACTCGAACACTATCGTTATACTTTAAAGATCAAAAAGTTATTTTTATTGAAGTAAATGTTTTTATATGGCTTTTTCCTTTATGCATTCAGTGATATTATATGGCAAGAGTTAAAGTAGTCGATCTTCACAAGAATTTTGATAAGACGGTTGCTGTGGATGGTGTTTCTTTCGAAGTCTCAGATGGAGAATTTGTAGTACTTTTAGGCCCCTCTGGATGTGGCAAGACTACAACATTAAGATGTATTGCGGGGTTGGAAACTCCTGACAAAGGTGAGATATACATTGGTGATAGACTTGTAAATGATCTTCCTCCAAAAGATAGAGACGTTGCAATGGTCTTCCAAAGCTATGCTCTCTATCCACATATGACCGTATACGATAATCTTGCCTTTCCATTAAAGATGAGAAAGTACGCGAAAGAAGAAATAGGTAAGAGGGTTAAAGAAGTAGCTCAGATGCTTAGAATAGACCACTTGCTCAATAGGAAGCCTAGACAGCTTAGTGGTGGAGAACAGCAGAGAGTGGCATTGGGTAGGGCTCTGGTCAGAAATCCAAAGGTTTGGCTTATGGATGAGCCTCTCAGCAATCTTGATGCTAAGCTTAGAATATACATGAGAGCGGAGCTTAAGAAACTTCAAAAAGATTTAAAGATAACGACGATATATGTTACACACGACCAAGCCGAAGCTATGGCTATGGCTGATAGAATCGCTGTAATGAATAAGGGTAAATTATTGCAATATGCTCCCCCTCACATAATATACGATAAACCTGCAGATGTATTCGTCGGCGGATTTATAGGTGCACCACCAATGAACTTTATAGAAGCGAGCATCGTAGAGCATGATGAACAAGTATTTCTCGATGCAGAGATATTCAGATTCTCGTTAAACCCAGAGTTGGCAAAAATCATCAAGAATAAGGCTACCAGCGATAAAGTGATCTTAGGCTTTAGACCTGAAGATATCTCAATATTCATGGAGAGAAGACCTGAAGCATTATTCCAAGCAGATCTATACGTTATTGAGCCCATGGGTTCGAATATTATTGTTGACCTAAAGGTTGGGGAACGGCTTCTTAAAGCAGTCCTACCGCCCACAGTACGTCTACCTCCACTGGGAGAGAAGGTATGGATCTACTTCCCGCCTGAGAGATTCCATATATTCGACGCAAAGACTGAGCAAGCAATAGCATAACAATAAGATAATAAACTAGATGTCAAAATTTTCTAAGTAGAGTTTAGAGACTTAAGGCTTTAAAGTTAAAGTATTAATTTATCTTCTTAACTGAGATATTTTTCTTTCAGAAAAACCTATATGTTTGTTATATTAAATCAATAAAATGAGATCATGAATAATAAAATTAGAATAGGTTTTGTCCCGCTACATAGGTACCCTTTCGATGAAGAATGGGGTGTTGAATTAAAAAAGAGGTTTGTCCAAGAGATATCGAAACTTCAATTTATTGATCTTATATATCCTAGTGAAGATATTACTAAAAGAGGTTTGGTTTGGGATGATAATGATGCAGAGAGAACTATTGAACTTTTTAGAGAAAAGAATGTTGAAGGAATATTAATAGGTACGATGACGTTTGGTGATGAGCTTGCTGGGGCCAGAGTTGCAGAAGAATTTAAAGATTATCCGATAGCCATCTTTGGAACTAAGGAGCCGGAGATGTTACCAGGAGGCTTTAGGAGGTCTGACTCCTTCTGTGGAACGCTTTCACTAACATCTGCCCTTTACCGTAGAGATATTCCTTTTATATTCCTTGGATTATTCTTTCCAGAGGAAGAAAGTTTTAGAAGAGGATTAGAAAACTTTGTAAGAGTCGTATCTATAGTTAGAAAATTTTATGGTGCTAGAATAGGGCTTATCGGACCACGCCCAGAGAGATTTGAAACAGTTACATTTAATGAAGCTCTACTAGCCAGAAAATTTAAGCAGAGAGTTGTCCATAGATCCCTATTTGGAGTAATTGAAGAAGCTAGGTCGTTAAAAGATGATGATCCAAAAGTTATCAAAATTATTGAGGATATAAAATCTTCAGCCGATATTTCACGAACTCCAAGAGAAACATTATTAAAGATAGCTAAGCTTGAAGTTGTTTTAAGAAAGATTGCTGATGAATCTAATCTTTCAGGTATGGGTGTACGTTGTTGGACGGAGATACAGAGATATTATGGTGTAAGTCCATGTTATGCAATGGGTAGAATAACTCAATCTGGAATAATGTGCTCATGCGAGGTCGATATCTATGGTGCATTAACTATGATTATGCAGTATTATGCTTCACTACAAACGACACCACCACATTTCATAGACTGGACTATACAACATCCTAAAGATCCAAACGTGTTCCTCGCATGGCACTGTGGAAACGCTCCTCCAGCTTTAGCATGTACTGGATGCCAACCATCAATACTTTATCATAGTATACTACATAAGGATGTAGGTGAAGAAGGTTCTTACGGCACTGCAGAGTTTAGATTAAAGCCAGGAGTAGTTACAATATGTAGGCTTGTTGAATACAAAGGCGAGTTCAAGATGTTGATCACAAAGGGTGAAGCATTGCAGGAAGAAACAGGATTTAGAGGTAGCTGGGTATGGGTTAAAGTTGAAAACCTAGATAAATTATACCGAACACTAGTTGAGGAAGGTTTCATCCATCACGCAAGTATGATTCATGGAGACTATGTTGAACCGATAAGAGATGCATGTAAAATACTAGGGATAAAAACTATCATAATCTAAATAATCTAATAGAAGAAGTTTCATAACCGATTTTTTAATAATAAAAATAAAAGAAAGATGAAGTTTTCAGTAAGTTAATTTGAGGATCTGCTTCCATTCTTTGGTCATTTCTATAGTTGCTGTCTCTGCATCTATTCTGCCAGCTACATACTCAGTAACCCATTTAGCTATAGAGTCTTCTAGTAACGGATTCTCGGGAACAAAGTTTCTGAACCCTGCTTTAAGCAGAGATTCTAAGAATACTTCTTTAAATATTCCTGGATATTGTGGAGCAAGCTCCTCTATCACACTTCTAGCTACAGGGAATGAAGAAGATACTTTCCACTGCTTTATCATAGATTCTCTCAATACCAGGTACTGACAGTAAAGCCATGCCTCTTTAGGATTCTTAGAATATTTGCTTACTCCAACTTGCCATGTACCATCTATCGGAACTCCTGGAGCTGGTGAAACTCCTATTTTCCCAGCTACCTCCGGATATGTCTCAGGAGCTTTCTCGATAAAGTCTATAAATGTTGAAGCCCATGATCCAGCCCACATTGCTGCATGCCCTCTTCCTAGAAGCTCCATACATTCAGACCATTCTGTCTGCATCGGGTTCGGAACATATTCGCAAAATTCTTTAAACATCTTCATCACCTTTATACCCATATCGGTTATTTCTGGATCGAATGCTATCTTTCCATCTTTAGTGAATAAGTCTCCCCAAGGCTCCACTACCTCTCCACAGACTCTCATACCTTCTGGAGACCTCCTCCATTGAGCGAAGAGCCAACAATACTCCCAGTGTATTGTATGGGTTCTCATAGCCATTATCGTATTACCTGCTTCTACCGGTGAATCTGGATTAAACTTTCTAGTAAAGAATTTTCCGATAGCATATACATCTTCAAGAACTTTTGGAACGACAAGCTCCATTGGAATCTTATTCGGATCTAACCCAATCTCTGGAGCTTTTGCTTTAAGATCATCTATATTCTTATCTATCCACTTCCTATACATATCTTTTATCTTTGTATCTTGCCAGAGATCTTTTCTATAGAACATCGCCATAACGTTTGCGGTGATAGTGTATCCTATTCTCTTACCTCCCCAATGACAATATCTTTTATCAACGGTGGGTAAGAAATCTGCATAATTAGTAAAGATCTCTGCATCTGGATACTTTGCTTTCAGATCTTCTACAGGATAACAATGGGGAGCAAATGCTCCCGTGTATATACAGTCCCACATATAAACATCATATTCACCTGCTCTCGTAGAGAAGTCATGAATCTGTCTATCCCTTCCAGTCTCCCAATCGAATAAGAGTGTCTCAACCTCGATGTTAGTATACTTCTTCATGAAGTCTTCTTCAGCAACAGCCTTCATACCTGGAGCAGAGTGAGCAATAGCTACAACCTTTATACGAGCCGGCGGTCTATATAATGAAGTGTATGCGTAATACCCGCCTGCACCTGCAACCGCCGCTGCAACAATAGCACCTATTGCAATCTTAGCGGTTTTAGAGAGAGCTTCTCTACGTGATAACTTAATTCGGTTTAAATTCAGATTTTCCTCATACATACAAAAATAATATGTTTTTATTATATTTAAATTTTAGGTTAATATTTTTAAAAAGGCGACTCGTCATATAAATTTGAGAGTGCAGTAGTGTGATACGTCTATGAAAAGGTCTACCTTCATTCTCGTCTTACCCACTTTGATCTTGTTATTGATGCTTGTAATATATCCAACAGTACACATTTTCTATATGATTTTCCAATCATTTAATCCGCTGGTGGATGTTGTACCACGTTTTGCAGGTCTTAGAAACTTCTTCGTATTCATTAGTGATAGTGAAGCACACTATGCCATAATGATAATGTTATTATTAACTGCTATCACCACCCCTATACAGCTAGGTCTTGGAATACTATTCGGAATTCTTCTATCATCAAAATATCTTCATGGTAAATCGATCCTTACTTCTTTATTTATAATTCCGATGAGTATACCTGCAGTTATAATAGGATTGAATTGGAAGATGATCTTCTTTACTAAGGGTCCTCTAAATGCGTTTCTAGAATCGATTGGGATATCACCCCAACCATGGCTAAGTACACCCTTTGGTAATCCATTCAATACTATCTTTTGTCTAGCTGTTCTCGACATATGGCAATGGACACCCTTCATAGCTTTAGCTGTTGCAAGTGGTATCGAGAGTGCGCCGACAGATATAAGGGAAGCGGCCTCTCTTGATGGTGCATCTGAGATACAGATACTAAGACAAATAATTTTACCGATGCTGAAGAGTATTATTATAATAATATTCATTCTCAGAATAATAGATTCATTAAAGATATTCGATATAATTTACATGCTTACCTTTGGTGGTCCTGGAAATGTTACGACATCTCTCCCATTTTACATCTATAAAGTTGGTTTTACTCTGACAGCAGCACGTGCTGACTTAGGTTATGCATCGTTTCTCTCAGTAATCTTATTATCCATAGCATCAATACTAATAGTTTCTACTTTAATGAGGATATTCAATGTTAGGAAGGTGATATGGGAGTGAGAGTATGAGGAGACAATCTATTTTTGCAGTTATAATAACCATACTCGGTTGGACTACTGTTTTCTTCTATCTACTACCATTCATATGGATGATTGGAACTTCTTTTAAACCGATAGGTGAATGGGGTCTACCTATCCTTTATCCACAAAATCCGACCTTAAGAAACTATGTCGAGGTCCTAATTACAGGCGGGATTTATGGAGTACGAGGCCACTTTCCTCCAATATTTAAATATCTAATTAATAGTATCATAGTCTCCGTATGCGTAGCATTTGTTACCAGCTTTCTCGGCGCCATGACAGGATATGCATTATTAAGGTATAAAGTTGGAGGCACGGGTTTCGCAAATTGGATTCTCAGTTTAAGAATGATTCCACCAGTAGCAGTCTTATATCCTCTAGTGATCATGACTAAGACAGTAGGCTTACACGATACCCTTGGAGGGCTTGTTTTAATATATCCACTTATCACGATACCAATAACGACATGGTTTATGATAGGTGCATTTAGAAATGTTCCGAAAGATACAGAGGAGGCAGCACTTCTCGATGGCTGTAGCGAATTACAAGTGTTCTACAAGATCGTATTACCACAGGCTACTGCAGGTTTAGCGACGGCATATATTTTTGCCTTTCTATTTAGCTGGTTTGAATTTCTGATACCATTATTACTAGCACCAAGTGAGAAAGCCATGCCTTTAACAGTCTTCGCAGCTTACTTCTCGAATCAATATGGAATATTATGGGGGCCACTATCAGCCGCGGGAGTAATAATCTCAGTTCCAGTAATCGTATTAGCGATCTTGATTAGAAAATATATTATCAGAGGTCTTACGATGGGCTTTGTACGTTGATCTCCTATAACAGGTTAAGTCTCTAAAAACGATTTACATAAATTTCTAAAGTGTGGTAGCTGATTTAAAAGTTATAAGGAACCTTAATACTAATCGCGGGTCTTCTATTATATACCGTTTTCAATTAATAGATACCATAGAATATATCGGCGAAGAGTGACTAATCTATGGTTATGGAGAGATTGTTACTTCATTATTTCCTGAGATGGAAGTACTAGTGATGGCATCATCAATTATTTTATTTCCAGATACTTCACAACTATAAATATCTCTTTACTAGAGGTAAAGCTTGTTTATATGATATGAGAAGATATCTTTCTTTAGAGTCATGAAGAGTATAGACATAAATGAATGTTTTAACAACATTCCTCTCCTTTTCGATATCTTTTTCGTAAAGACATGTATAGATTTTCCACCAAAAAGTTTTTGACTCCTAGATATGACTTCCCGTGAAAATCATCCACTACGAGATCATCTTCTAAAATTTCTCTTCTCGAGTCTGCTCAGAGTTATAATTACATAGTTTGTGCTCGGATTCATTTACTGACGACTTAAAAGATACTCTAATAGAACCTTTATCAAAGAGAGTTTAAAACATGTAAGACATCTTACTAGGTAACTTTATCGACCGATCCTCTTTCAGTATTAATATATTTTATATTCCGAAATTAAACTATGTTACATGATCTAGATTTTAAAATACCGTTTATGTACCAATCAACCTACTCTCCTATACGTAATATTTAGGAGTCTAAAATAAATTTATGTTATTATGATGGTTAAAATATGAGTCAAATCTATAGAAGAGAATGAATAATGAAGGAAAAGGATGAGTTGATTATACATACGATAAGGTTTATGAGTGTAGATCAGGTAGAGGCCGCTAAGTCTGGGCATCCAGGGGCACCTTTAGGAGCAGCACATATTGCATACCTGATATTCGATAGGTTTTTGAAGTTTAATCCAAAGAATCCGAAGTGGATAGATCGTGACAGATTTATACTATCTGCAGGTCATGCTAGCGCGTTGCTCTACTCACTTCTCTTCGTGAATGGCTACGACATAACTCTAGAAGACTTGAAAAGATTTAGACAGCTGGATAGTATAACTCCAGGTCATCCTGAGAGTATACTGACGCCTGGAGTAGAGGTTACTTCTGGTCCACTAGGCCAAGGATTTGGAAATAGTGTAGGCATGGCTATAGCTGAGAAATATCTCTCAAACTATTTTAATAGAGATGGATTCAACATCATAGATCACTATACATATGTATTTGCAAGTGATGGAGACTTGATGGAAGGCGTTTCTACTGAGAGTGCTGCGCTTGCTGGGCACTTCAAACTCCACAAACTCATAGTCATCTGGGACAATAACAAGGTTACTATCGATGGACCTACATCTCTAGCATGGTCAGAGAATGTTTTAGAACGATTTGATGCATTAGGATGGTATGTGCAAGATATAGAGGATGGATACAATCTTTCTAAGATAGAGGATGCTATAAGGAATGCGAGAGCACAGGGTAAGAGACCATCCTTTATAGCGGTTAGAACTCACATAGGTTATGGAAGTAGACTACAAGATGATTGCCGTGTACATGGTGCTCCACTTGGAAAAGAATTGGTTGAAGAATTAAAGAGCAAATTCAATTGGCCCCATGAACCATTCTACGTCTCTGAGGAGGTGTGGAGATATAGAGAGCAGAAGATTCTCGAAGGAAGGAAGAGGGAAGAAGAATGGATAAATCTACTATCTAGGTATAGAGAACGTTTCCCCGATCTAGCTCAATTACTGATTAGATGTTTTAATCGTGATTGGGGTGAAGAGTACAAAAAGTATTTACCTGTATTCAATGAGGCTATGGCCACCCGTGCTGCAAGCGGTAAAGTCTTGAACGCTATAGCAAAGTATATTCCAACTATGATAAGTGGGTCTGCAGACCTCTTCGAATCGACCAATACCTACCTACATGGGTTGGGTGATTTTCAAGCAGACAACCCTCTAGGTAGAAATATACACTATGGTGTAAGAGAGCATGCTATGGGTGCTATAATGAATGGTATGGCTTATCATGGGGGGATACTACCATATGGAGGCACCTTCCTCGTATTCTCAGATTACATGAGACCAACTATAAGATTAGCGGCCATGGCAGGTCTTCAAGTAATCTATGTCTTCAGTCATGACTCACTGTGGATAGGAGAAGACGGCCCAACACATCAAGCTGTTGAGCACCTCTCTTCTCTAAGACTCATACCTAATCTATGGGTTATACGTCCATGTGATCCAAACGAGGTATCGGTTGCCTGGAGTATAGCGATAGAGAGAAAAGATGGTCCGACAGCTATAATACTGACAAGACAGAAAGTACCGGTTTTGGATAGAAGCATTTATCCTTCTGCCGATAATATAAGACGTGGTGCCTATATACTTGTAGAAGCATCCAGTAAACCAGACCTATTGCTCATTGGATCGGGATCTGAAGTACATCTTGCATTGGAGGCCAAGACAATATTGGAGAGGATGGGCTTAAAGATATCTGTAGTCAACATGGCCTCCTTTGAATTATTTGAAATACAAGATAAAGAATATAGGAGGAGGGTCATCCCAAAAGATGTGAGGAAGGTGGCCATAGAGGCGGGAAGAAGTTTATGCTGGCATAGATATGTTGGGGAAGATGGTTTAGTGATAGGGGTTGAGAGATTTGGTAAATCAGCTCCATATCAAGATCTAATGAAAGATTTTGGATTTACAGGTGAAAAGATAGTTGAGAAAATACTAAAACACTACAATCTTTTAGAAAGATAAGATGCCATCTACTTTCTCTCTTCTGTTACTGTAACTTGATAGATGATGATACTAGCTTTTCAACATACTGAAACTTTTCACATTTGAAGTTTGATATAACATCTACAAATGAATTTATTGTATGGAGACCCTTAAATACTGGTTGTAGTAATATTACCGAACTGATATGAAAATATTTCTAGATACAGCAGATATAGATGAGATTAAATTTGCGATGTCTCTAGGTGTTATCGATGGTGTAACGACCAATCCATCTCTAATAAAGCAGGCAGTTGAGAAAAGAGAAAAGATAGAAATGGAAGAATATATCAAGAATATACTACAGGTAACTCCCGGTCCTGTAAGCCTAGAGGTTATCAGTACAACTTATGAAGAGATGGTTGAAGAAGCATCCATTCTCTATGAGAAGTTTAAGAAATATGGGCAGCCTGTAATCAAGATACCCATATGTTCAAGCATAGATGGCGTGAACAATATCTATGATGGTTTGAAGGCCATTAAAGAGCTGTCCAATCTAGGCATACCTGTAAATGCCACGCTAGTCATGTCTTCTGAACAGGCATTTTTAGCAGCAAAGGCTGGTGCAACATATGTTAGCCCATTCGCAGGTAGGATAGACGATTATCTAAGAGATAGGCTAGGTATGAAGAGGGGTAGAGACTATCAGAAGTCAGACTATTATGATTTCAATCTAATGAGGAATCTAGAGAAAAGGCTGGTCGACAGAGTACTTTCATCTAAGAATCTTAATTCTCTTAAAGAAGTCTATATGGATAGTGAAGTTAAACAGGCTATATCGATATTGAACGATAACGGTGTTTATAGTGGTGTAGACCTCGTCAAATCAATCGTAACGATCTTCAAAAACTATGGTCTTAAATCTGAGATAATCGCATCAAGTATAAGAAATTCTAGACAGGTTAGAGAGATGGCCGAGATAGGCGTACACATAGTGACAATACCCTTCTACGTCCTGAGAGAGATGTTGATCCATCATAAGACGATAGAGGGAATAAACGATTTCGTAAAAGACGTAGTCGAACCATATAGGAAAATCTTCCAAAAGAAACGTATAGACGAGCCGATTAGAACTTATATATAGAGTAAGAATAGGATCGTATTGGTGGCGAGCGGCGGGGCGGGTCACGGGGAGCTCCCGAGGAAGTTCCTCCCCCGTGAAAGCAGGTGGCGTCGTGAGACGCTGGGGGAGACCCCAGGCAACACATCAGAGACGAGACCCCTCCACCTATTATGGAGATGATGCGGCAGGTCCTAGCCGTTGATTAGAGTAGGTGGAGAGTGGTTGAAACGGGTGGCCCACCTGGGGAAAGGCTGGAAGCTGATGAACATGCTTTCGTGAAGCTTCCAAGATCCGACTAGACGGATCCCGCCTAAAAACAGAAGGAGGGCTACCGCCGCACGCCACCAAAAATTTGAAATATCTATAACTTGTAAGAGTTGCAATACTTAATCTCCGATACGTGGATGTTCACAAGTAGGGTCTTAAAAGTCGTGGATTACAACAATAATCGATGATTATCCTCTGACCATATAGTCGTTCAACAATCTTATCCAATCTTTTCCGGTGATTCTCTAATAGATAGATTTCCCATCCCAGCTTCTCGATTATGTAGTATTATCTCAACTTCTCTACATATAATGTATGTTTTGAAGATAGTTCTATGAAATCTCCCATCTCTACGAATCAGAATCAATATCTTCTTGAGAAATATTTTATTACAGTACTCTAGGATATCATTGTGTAGGATGATACTTGAAAACTCTCTCATCTATAGACAAGGATGGAGAATAATATGCATCTAGCTACCATGATGTGTCAGTCTATCTTGAACATCTAAACTGTAACTATCCAACCATCCATCAACCTAAACCACTTCTCCACCAATTAGGGCTAGAACGGTTACCCTATATCTTCTCTCACTACTCCCAGCTAGTGAACTTTAAGATAAGTTAAGACATTCAACACTATTTAGGCCATCCTTCCAGATGGAAGCCAGTATAACTTCATCTTCACCCAATTCTCCACAGCATCTATGTAAGGCATCTTGTAAACGTATTCTCTTAAGAATCTTACATGTTCTCTAACAAGCTTCTTCAATATTTCTTCATCAATCTTACCTATTGTTATTAGCCTCTTCATCATCTCTATCGGTGTGAAATGGTATGGTTGGCTAAGATATCTTATCCAAGTGTTTATTCCAGACTCGATCAATCGCTTCTTGATATATCTTGCCTCGAAACCGGTGACACATAGTATCCTCTCATAGCCTCCTGCTATCTTGATTATTTTATTAATCTCTCTATTCCATCTCTCGGATTCTTCCTTCCCAGACCTTTCCAAGACCTTGACCCAATCCTCTACATTGATCTTTTCTCTAATAGCTTCTCTAAGGGTGAGGAGAGCTATCTCTATAGATGTATTAGCTATTTCTCTAAATGATTCATCGTCAAGATAACAGTATACATCTATCATTCCACCAATACTTGGTAGCTCTCCCAACAATATTTCAAGCTCTTTTAACCATGTACTTTTAGGCTCTGGAAATAGTTCATAAGCTCTATATAAGAACTCATCATAATCAATCTCACCTCTACCAAGACTATTTATAGAGTCTTCAATACTTTCTGGTAGATTTAGTAAGAGTGCTTGAGGCCGCAGTCTTCTCACAATCTCTAAAGCTTCTTCGACGGCTCTTCTTGTCGGAGGCTTAACTAGTAGACCAGCCTCAACCATCTTCTAACCAAAAAATGCTTAGGAATAATTTAAGGAATGATTCCACATCAGTAGACATGATAGATTCTGGATAGTTTATCATTCCAGTTCTATAATTAAAGGAAGATTAAAATTCAAGGATATGAGATAAGTGGTCGAAGACATTGACATTGGAGGAATTAGTGTATGAGTAAAGTATCGTCAAAACCTAGAAAACAGAGAAGACGTCTTTACAATACTCCATATCATAAACTCTCTAAACTGTTATCAGCCCACCTTTCTCCAAAGTTGAGAGAGAAGTATAAGAGGAGATCGTTCTCTGTAAGAGTAGGCGATACGGTGAAGATTCTTAGAGGAGAGTATAAAGGGGTAGAGGGAAAAGTAATCGGCGTCGATCGTAAGAGACAGTACGTATATGTTGAGAACATAACTATGAAGAAGGCTGATGGATCTACTAAGCCCCGCCCCATCCATGTCTCAAAAGTTATGATAATGGATCTAAAGCTAGATGATAAGTATAGAGAGTCTGCGATAACGAGAGGTAAAGAGGTTGGATGAAAGATGCCGCATCTCAAGAGATTAGCATCACCTCCCCATCTAAAGATAAAAGTGAAAGAACATGTATTCACTGTAGCTCCCAGTTCTGGACCCCATCGGAAAGATGAATGCATCCCATTACTCCTATTGATTAGAGATTATCTAGGATATGCTGAGAATGCTGGAGAAGCGAAGAAGATCATAAAGATGGGGGAGATCTACGTTGATGGGAGGATTGTGAGAGATTATAAATATCCTCTAGGTCTAATGGATGTAGTATCAATACCAAAGACTGGAGAAAACTATCGTATCCTTCCAATATATAGGAGGGGTTTATCTCCAATCGAGATCCCACGTGAAGAGTCTGGGATAAAGCTTGGGAGAGTTATTAGAAAGATGCATGTCTCTGGAGCGAGGCTTCAATTTACCCTACACGATGGTAGAAACATACTATTCAGAGAAGCATCAGAAGATGCGCGGAGAATAAATACTAAAGATACTTTGAAGATATCTGTACCCAGCCAGACGATACTAGACCATATAAAACTAGAAGAAGGATTCTATGGATTGATAGTGAGAGGTCCTAAACAAGGATTATATGGGTTGATAGCTGAGATTAAACGTGATGTACCATATCCTTCGAAGGCCACGGTAAAGCTTTCGGGAACCCAGATTGGAGAAGTATCAACGATCTTAGATTACTTGATGGTTATAGGAAGAGAGAAGCCGGAGATATCTATGCCTCGACCCACCTAGCTGACCATAATCTCAAAATCTACAAGATCCTTAAGATTCTCCATCAATAGATAATATTCGTGGCCCCGATAAGGCTCCAAATATCTTAACAATGTACAGAGGGCTTTAATCCTATATATCGGTCTTACTCCCTATCTTAACAGTTCTCATAGTATTTGATATAGTATTTGATATAGTATTTGATTCAGTATATTTTAGGATAGAGAAGATTCTGTAAGTAGGTTTTCCGACAATCTTGTCCATAGCAGATGTGAAATGTCATTGGACGATGGAGAATGGTATGATTATTGGCCGGAGATCTCTATCGTAAGGTTTCTTGGAATTCTTCCACCAGCTATCTCCTTGACTAATCCTCCAGCGACCTTATAAGCTATCGTGAGTGAAGTTATTGCCAATGTCTCAACTCCCTCTTTATCCAAGCCGCCTCCAACCCTCTCACCAACTAATTCAAGAAGTCTATCTTTAAGGACTTTATGCTTCTCTAGGAATCTTCTTATCCTATCCAGATCTTCACTTCCCACTTCTACCGTAATCTTCATTGACACTAGGTAGAGAAATCTACAATATAAGAATACTCTTAAGGAGAATCGTTATCTACATTTATAGAAGATAGATATGGTATTGAAATCGGAGAAAAGTTCTTCTAAATGATGTAATCATCGGTACCGGTTGATAATAATTTTATTTGTTAAGATAAGTGAGAGCATGATGATAATATGGAGCATTCTGTATGATAAAGTATATTAAGGGAGATAATGTTTAGAAACCTAGTAAAAATGCAGAAATTAGAGAATCCTATGAGGAAGATTCGGATAGAAAAGGTTGTAGTCAACTCGTCTATCGGTAAGAGTGGCGCCGTCCTCGAGAGAGCGGCCAAGATAATAGAGATGCTTACAGGTCAGAAGCCGGTATTGAGAAAGGCTAAGAAAACTATTAGAGGCTTCGGAATACATCGTGGAGAACCTATAGCGGTAATGGTAACTCTGAGAAGGGAGAAGGCTCGAAGCTTCCTAGAGAAGGCTCTCGCAGCGGTAAGATACAATATCAATGAAGGTAGTTTTGATAAGTATGGTAACCTCTCATTCGGGATCAAGGAACACTTAGATATTCCGGGGACAAAATATAATCCTGAACTCGGAGTTATAGGAATGGATGTAATAGTTCATGTATCGAGACCTGGGAGAAGAGTGATGCTTAGAGGTAGGGCCAGGTCGAAGATTGGTAGAAAACACTTGGTAACAAGGGAAGAGTCTATCAAGTTCTTCCAAGAAGAATTCGGAGTAAATATAGTATCATGATGATAGTTTAAAAATGATGAGTAGTAGTCTTTATCTTTATTCTAGACCTCTGAGATGCGCTCAATCTTAAACGGTAGAGTTATCTCTCTATACCTCTTCACACCCTCCTCGAATATGTCTCCACCATAGATATCGTTTGCAACGATTACTGGGAAGTCTTCTACTTCAAGCTCTCTCACTGCTTCTGGACCAAGATCTTCATAAGCGATAGTTCTCGAACTCTTTATCTTTTTTGATAATAATGCTCCGACACCGCCTGTAGCGATGAAGTAGACCGCCCTATACTTCTTCAACAGCTCTACTACACCCCAACTTCTATACCCTTTACCTATAGTCCCCTTTAAACCAATCTTTAGCAAGGGCTCCATATAGCTATCCATCCTGATAGATGTAGTCGGTCCCGCCGAGCCTATAACGTATCCAGGCCTCGGAGGTGTAGGTCCAACATAATATATTATCTGACCTCTAAGATCGACTGGGAGCTGTTCGCCTCTATTGATCGCTTCTATAAATCTCTTGTGCGCAGCATCCCTCGCTGTATAGATCTTTCCACTAATCAATACTTTATCTCCTATCTTTAATTCACTTAGTATCTCATCTGTTAATGGGGTAGTAATCTTCTTGATCATATCTCCCACCTACCAACTCTATGGGCATGACAATCTAGGTTTACGGCTACTGGGAGTGCACCGATATGGCATGGTGCAGTCTCGATCCTAACGTCTAGAGCTGTAATACGGCCTCCCAGACCTTGAGGTCCTATACCCAGCTTATTTATCTCTTCAAGAAGTTCGAGTTCAAGTTTTGCATAGTTTGGGTCAGGATGTCTAGAACCAATCTTTCTTAGTAGGGCTTTCTTGGCAAGCCATCCAACAGTATCGAATGTTCCACCGATCCCTATTCCCACGATAACTGGTGGACAAGGGTTGGGTCCAGCCTCGGCAACAGTCTTTAAAACAAACTCTTTTAACCCTTTTACCCCTGCAGCAGGTGTAAGCATCGCTAATCTAGACATGTTCTCTGCACCTGTCCCCTTCGCCATAAAAGTTATCCTAAATACATCTCCTGGAACTAGCTCTACATGAATCATGGCGGGAGTATTATCTCCCGTATTGACCCTATTGTATAGAGGGTCTCCAACTACAGACTTTCTCAAGTATCCTTCTTTGTAGCCCTTTGCAATACCTCTGTTTATAGCATCATAGAGGCTTCCACCCTCTATCTTAACATCTTGCCCCATCTCTACGTATACTATGGAGACTCCTGTATCTTGACAGATTGGAATCTGTTCACGAGCAGCCAGCTCAACATTCTCGATTATCTGATTTAATACCTCTCTACCAGCATCTGAGACCTCTCTCTCCAAAGCTCTCTTATAATATTCTTTTAATTCATCACTTATAAAATAGTTTACATCCATCGAAAGTCTTCTGACAGCTTCCTCAATATCTTCAACTTTAACAATCTTCAAGAAGACTCACAGATTATCTAGATATTAACCGATTGAAAAATATTTCTTTATTACTTTAACTCTCAGACATAGAGGGATAGATCATAAAATAGATTGAATGTTTCTGGTATAGTTCTACATTTGAGAAGACAAGATAGGCTCAGGATCAAATTCTTTCTGTGAAGAGATCTTTTTCAATCTTTCTATCACCTTCTCTCTTACCTCAGTGTAAGGCTTAACCTCTCTAACAAGTTTACCATCGATTATCAATGGTTTTAAGAGTGGTTCAACATCCCTTCCGCATAAGGGGCATCTATCCAACTTCTTACTGAATGGTGTAATAGTATCATGTAGCTCAGAGCATCTATACACTTGTTTTCTACCAGGTAGCTTTCCCCTCTTAGAGATCTGCTTACCCATAACTTCTACTATATCTAGTGCTAGGTCTACTGATGGTGGAAAGGCTATCGATGTGCCTACACCGAATCCATCTACCACATCTCTAAGCTCTTCTACATCTTCCTCATCTATTCCTCCACTAACGTATATCTTAACATTCTTGTAACCTGCTATATCTAGGGTCCATCTAGTTTCTCTTACTATCTTCTTCATATCCCCCCTCCTAGATCCAGGAGTATCAAACCTAACACCATGTAATCTTTCTCCCAAAGTCTCAGCAGCCAGCAATGCCTCAAACCTCTCATCAGAGAAGGTATCACATAGAGCTATTCTCGGAACATCTCTAGGCATGTATCTAT
The DNA here is from genome assembly GCA_039630055.1 of Candidatus Caldarchaeales archaeon. Taxonomy (GTDB): domain Archaea; phylum Thermoproteota; class Nitrososphaeria_A; order Caldarchaeales; family Wolframiiraptoraceae; genus Geocrenenecus. Next base: position 39,763 of record JBCNVN010000006.1, read on the forward strand.
CAAAAGTCTTCCATGCTGTAACTTGGTCGCCTACAGTCAGGATCAAGGCATGGGGCATAGTTCCAGTAGGCGGTATTCCAAGGATCTTTGCACCTATCACCCCCGAGACTGCATCACACCCACCTAGATATGCATACTTATCAACCATCGGAGAGATGACTGGGTGTACACATCTTATCCCAAAGAATAGAACTCTCTTATCTCCAGCCTTAATCTTTATCCTAGCTGCTTTAGATGAGATACTGGTTGCATGTCTTATTATTCCTAGCAGGCTTGACTCGTATACTCCGAACTCAGTATATCTTCCTTCTATCGCCATCACAGGCTCATATACTCTAAAGATCTCTCCTTCATCCAAGCTATAGACATTCACTCTCTTATCTTCAAGTAGTGTAGAGGCTTCTATCAATCCGGTTGCTACAGCCCACTGGTATCCTCTCGGTAGAGAGTAGGCATGTATTTCAGCATAGACTTCTTTATCCATCCCAGTCTTCTCTATCAACTCTCTACTCCTTACAAAGTATATGTCTGTCGATTCTCCTCTAAAGATCTCTTCTTCACTAGCTATAGATAATCGTCTCGTAGATACACCCCCAAACACCCATACACCATCTAGTAGTTATTCAACTTTTTGGGTAATGGCCATGTAATACTCATATGATGGATCAAAATATAGAGCTGGCCATATAGTGTTAGATGAAACTTATCAGGTCTGAACTGGTAAGCACCCCTCTGTAGAGGAATGTTACTTGTCTAAGAGTTGAGATGAAGTCAAACTCATTCAGTGAAGAGATGCAGTCTATTGGTATAAATATCTTGTATCCTCTGAGAGCAGCGCTTCCAGCTGTATGGAGGACGCAGATGTTTGCAACAGTCCCAGAGATCACTAAATTCTCTATCTTCCTCATTCTAAGTAGGTCATCTAGATACGTTCCATAGAATCCATCATATCTCAACTTCTTTACCATTATCTCTTCTTCTCTAGGTTTAAGCTCATCTATTATCTCTGCCTCCCAACTGCCTGCGACGGCATGCCTCCCCCATATACCAAATTCAGGATCATCCTTCTGATGCCAATCCTGAGTATATATAACTGTAACATTTTTGGTGCGAGCTTTCTCCAACAATCTCTTTATCGATTCTATCGTCTTCCTAGATTCTGGAACGAATAAGCTTCCTCTCTCATGGCTGAATGCATTCTGCATATCTACGATTATTAAAGCAGTCTTAGATGAGTCTAGCTCTACATGCTTAACTTCAAACTTCTCTGGAACCTTCACGTACTCGGGAAATGATCTGATCATCACTATATAGAGTATGCTACATGCCATTTTTTTAAAGTTTTCCCATTACAAATACTTGAAAATTACTGAGATTCTATATCATGGTGGTTTTAATAGAATCTGGTAATAGAATTGTTCCATTATAGTATTGCTCTTACAAGTTTTACTGCGAATATTGGATGTGCTGCCAGCTTTTTAGCTACTCTAACTATGTCTAAACCATTTGCTAGGTCAAGTATGTCTTGGTCGCCAAGGATCTCTGCAAGAATGTTAAGCTCATCATCGCTCATCTTCTCTAAAGCTCTCATAACCTTCAAGCTTTTTCTAATCCTATCTATCCATGACTCATATAGTTTATAGAACTCGCTCAACCTTTCTTTCGACGTATCTCCTTCCTGAGAGGCCTCTCCTAAAACTTTACCTGCTGCAAGACCTGCAGCTATCGATGAATGTATGCCTGCACCTGTTAATGGTATGACTGTTCCAGCCGCATCTCCTATGAGTATAACTCTATCTCTAACCGGTTCAGAGATCAATCCACCTACCGGGACAGGTGCTCCTCTATAATCTATTATCTGAGCTTTACCGAGTTCATCATTGAATCTTTTAACAAAAATGTCTAGATACTCTTTTGCAGTAGCTCCTCTGACCCCTATACCCACCTCAGCCATCTTCTCACTATATGGGAATATCCATGCATATCCTTTCGGTGCTACATTATTTCCAAGGAAGAACCTTACAGCGTCTGGATACCTTATACTACAGTTAACCATGATATACTGTACTGTTGGTATGGGTTCAGGTCTCTCATTTATTCCTAGACTTCTAGCAGTAGTCGAGTTGTATCCATCTGCTCCTACTACTGCTGATGCACTGTATTCTCCTCTATTAGTCTTAACCTTAACATACTCTTCTTCAACCTTAACGTCTAGAACTTCTTCTCTAACATGTATCTCTGCTCCATACTCTGCAGCTTGAGCAGCTATAGCTTGAATAAGCTTAGACTTATCTATGAGAAAACCTATTCTATCTATCTTAACATATTTGAGATTTGGAGCATATACTATAGCGTAAGCTCTATTGAGTACGATGCTCGGCTCAGGTTTAACCTCAGCGGTCTGTAGAGTCTCCTGACTACAGGCTTGACCACAAGGCTTATTCGCCATGATAGTAGGAGCCTTTTCTAATAACAACGTTTTAGCCCCAGTCTTAGCTGCTGCTTTAGCAGCTGAGACACCAGCAGGACCAGCACCGATGACGACGACATCGTACCTATTGAGCATGATTTATTACTAAGATGGTCTAGTTATAAGTATTCTCCAACACTGTAAAGTGGAAAAACGATAAACATTATATAAAATATAAAACTCGATCTTATCAACCTCAAACATGTTAGGGTCTTACATCGCTCAAATTTTCTGTTTATGTATTGATTACCTAGATTATGATTTATACCTAATTGGATTCAGAACTATTCTTTAGCCGATATTACTTGGTTTCTTATCGCACCTATCTTTTCTATCCATACTTCTACTATATCACCTTCCTTTAGTAATCCATTCTCTCTCCAGTATCCTACACCTGCAGGAGTTCCAGTAGATATTATGTCTCCTGGCTCAAGGGTCATTATCTGGCTTATACGTGAAATTATCTCAGGTATCTTGAAGATCATGTTAGAGGTATTCGAGTTCTGTCTAACCTCTTTATTAACCCTAGTTATTATCCTAAGGTTGTGCGGGTCTTCTATCTCTTCTCTTCCAACTATCCATGGTCCCATCGGAGCAAACGTATCAAAACATTTACTCATCATCCACCCACTCCATAAACCATCTCTGAACTGCATATCTCTAGCGGTAACATCATTAAATACACTATATCCGAAGACGTATAGCATGGCCTCAGAAGGGTCAACACTCTTAATCCTCTCACTTATAATTACTGCAAGCTCTCCTTCATAGTCTAACTTCTCAACATTTTTTGGTTTGACAATAGGATCGAATGGTCCTGTAAGGGCTGTCGGCGGCTTCAAGAAGAAGACTAATTCTTCAGGAGTCTTCAATCCAGCCTCATTAACATGGTCGGCATAGTTCAATGCGATGCATACTATCTTTCTAGAATCTTTGATAGGAGGCTCAACATGTACAGATGCAACTGAAACCTTCTCTAGGTTTACACTATCTAGAGATGCATTGATAAGTTCTCTCAACTCTATATCTGGTAATAGTTTCTTTATATCTCTAGGTATCTTCTCTCTCAGTACTTCTTCAACAAAGTATCTCGGGACAAATTCTCGTCTATTTACTAGGAAGCCGTAATCTACCTCACCTTCAACGCTGTAGTTTATTATCTTCATCCTAGCCCTCCCGCAATGACTCAGCTTTAATCTATATCTTCTTCAAATATATCTATTTACTGATAAATAATGTGGCTTGAGATACTCTTAGGATTAAACATGGTGTCAGCCATAATTCTCATTTACTGGACCATCCTACGTTGTCTAGAGTTTAAGAGATTACCGAAGCTAACAGATGATATTCCTCCATCAACTAGAAGGGTCTCGATAATAGTTCCTACTAGAAACGAGGCTGGAAAGATAATCCAATGTCTTGATAGTATCGTTAGACAGAGAGATGTGGAGACTCAAATAATAGTTGTAGATGATTCATCAATAGATGAAACGAGGAGTATAGTCAAGCAATATAGTAGAGAGTATGGTATAGAGTTGCTGGAGTTGGACAATCTTGATCCTAGGGCTGCTGGGAAGAGCTGGGCATGCTATTATGGGTATAGGCGAGCGGTCAACGACCTATTGCTCTTCATAGATGCTGACACAATCCTGTTAAGTGAAGATGTTTTGGCGAGAAGTATAAGTACTCTCGAATCTCAAGATCTAGATTTCCTATCCATATTTCCAAGATTTGATATGAAGAGTCTTTGGGTACGATTGATCTATCCACTCTATATAAACACGATAATTCTATTCGAACCATTCGGTAAGGTGAATAAAGAGAGTTCGAAGAGATGCTTCTTAGTGGGTGCCTTCTCACTGTTTAAGAAGAGGGTTTACGAGGCGGTCGGTGGCCACATACTAGTAGTAGAAGAGATCCTTGAAGATAAGGTGCTCGGTGAAGTGGTTAGAGCTATGGGTTATAGGTTCAAGATATTCGATGGAGATGATTTAGTATTGAGTAGAATGGAGAGCAGTATCAAAGACTTGTGGAACATGACGATTAGATTCATAGCTGGATCCAAACTTAAGCTCAGAGCAATAATCTTTCTCCTAATCTTCTATGTAATAGTCTTCTTAACACCATTAGTATCTCTAGCATTCTTTATGGACATCAGTATGGTGGTCGGAGCTATTCCAATCTATATCAGCATCTTATTAAATGCTTTAGAGCTGAACAGAAACAAGGTTAGCATCTTTTTCAGCTTAGGCTACATAATAGCCTCTATAATGCTAGTCAGTATTCTATTTTATATTTTGATAAGATTCTACAAAAAGAATCTGATCTTCAGATGGAAGGAAAGAGAGTATATCGTTAAGATTTAGTCAAGAATATTATGCTTTCTCTTGCCTCACCTATCTTTATCACTCTATTCACTGTTGCAACCCTCTTATTCACTACGATAATCCGGTCTACTCTGAAACCTATCCTCTCAGCCAGCTCTGCAATGAGTATATCAGACTCGACTATTCTATCAGGGAAAACTCCTCCTGCAACTACTATCACTGTTCTTCCATTCTTTTTGAGTACACGATAGACTTCTCCAAGTGCAAGCTTCATATCGTAGAAGTATGCTTTAGCGGCTTCGGGGAGATTAAGCTCTGGAAACTGGTCAACGATATTCTTAGGATTTAGTCCGATATATGATCTAACTGGATCAACTTTAACGTCTCCAAAGAATAATTCATATTCTATCGCATAAACCTTTGTATACTCTATCTTGTTTAGGTAGGGTGGAGAAGTTATTACAGCATCGAAAGACTCATCTTCTAGGAAGTCCATATTCCTAGCATCCCCGAGATATACTTCTACATTGCAAGGTTTAAGATCCACCCTCTTTAAATCTTTAATCATCTTCTTTACTATCCTCTTAAAGAATCTTCTAAAAGGCGGAACAGGCTTCGTTACTATCTTCAATACTGCACCATCTTTGTAAACATAAGAAACTTTCATTGCAGCATTCATCAATGCTAAGGTGAAGAAGTTTCTATAGACGGGGTCTTCAATCTTTCTAATCTCTTCTCTAAAGAAGATTATGTCTTCAAGTGAAGGTTTCGAGAAAAACTTTCTAGTAAATCTATTTATCTGGCTTAAGCTAGGCCTCTCAAATCTCTCCTCGAATATCTTTCTTGCATAGTCTTTCAGCTTATTCAAATCGTAATCTGCCGTCTTTACTTGGGAGACGAAGACTGCTAATGGTGCAGAATCTACTCCTACCGAATCTATACCTACTTCTCTACATGCTAGTAGGGTTGTTCCAGATCCAACGAAGGGATCTAGAACCTTATAGTTATTCTTCAGATTGAGTAGATTGATCATTAAGTGTATGAAGTCTCTTGAGAATCCTTCTTTAAAATAAAACCAAGAATGGATTGGCAGATTCTTATTTGGGATAAATGTTACTAGTTTACCCCAGTCCCATCTCTCTTCCAATCTCCAATCTTTTGCTATATACTCCATCGATCTTCACTATTGACCGTAACCGTTTCCTACTTTAGTATTCTAAGAATTACAGCGGTCTCAGTAGCGTTAACACCTTCAAGCCTCCTTATTTCATCTATACACCTATTTAGCTCGGATATGTTCTTAGCAGAGATCAATGCTACTGCATCTATCCTACCAGTTAATTCGTATACTGTCTCTACAGACTCTATCTCAGCTATCTTCTGTGGTAGTTCTCTAGTATTCTCACCCTTCTCAAAGTATATGAATGAGATAGCGTTAACCACGAAATCCGTATCTACCTCAACGGTAAACCTCTTTATTACACCCTTATCCTGCATTAGTTTCACTCTTCTCCTAACGGCTCCTTCAGATAACCCTAAAGCTTTACCAATCTCTACGAACGGCTTCCTCCCATCTTTCTTCAACATCTCTAATATCTTTAAATCAGTAGAATCTAATGTCCGCCATTTCGATAACATATCCAGAATATTGAAATGTATAGAAAGTAAAAAACTTTACGAATAATTATATATTCTATCCGAATGACGAACTAGGTTAAAAGTAAGAATAATAAAAAAATAAAATAGTTGGAGAATTTTATCATGTTAGCTTTAAGGCGGTGTTATCTTTATAGCATTTACTGGGCATGCAGACTCGCAAGCCATACAGAAGATACAGTCAGGCTCTCTTATCGGGTCTGCTTTCTTCTCTGAGGCTGGATGACCTGGAGTCTCAAACCATTCAAAGACATTTACAGGGCATACCTCGATACATGCTCCATCAGCTATACAGATATCAAAGTCTACCGCTACATTCGTACCATGTATTCCAAGCTTTGCAGGAGGCTCGACAGGACCCCATATAGCATGACCATCATGATCAGATACCTTTTGCCGTTTCTTCATAAATTCAGGGTCTATGCCTGGCATAATACATCACTTTTAATCACTTAGAAAGATCTCTAATAGACTATATATGGATATCTCATCTAATCATAAGTCATAATGTTCATATAGAGATAACGGTATCTTTTCTAATCTAACTAGTTGAGATTGATATGAAATGTGTAGATTATATGTTCTAGTATGAGTAGCTAAGAGATATATAGCAGATATTGAAGTTACAGAAAGGGTG
>JBCNVN010000060.1:0-1099 GCA_039630055.1 Candidatus Caldarchaeales archaeon
CTGAGAAGGAGTTTGAGATTGGTGTCGAGATCCTATCAAGATTATGTATAGTGTATTATGATAAGAGTATTGGGGAGATTATTGTTAGACCGCATCATGTTAAGAGGCTTGAGCTTTTAAAAGAGGGTAAGGTCGAGGCTTTGGAAGAGGTTTTATTGAAGAGGTTGAGGTGGAGTCTTAGTGAGGGAGGCTATAGTGTTGAGAGGTTTAAAGTGGAGGATGGGGTTCTGTATCTAGAGCTGTTGGCTGGTATAGTTAGGTTTGAGGATATTGATAGGATTGTTAGAAGCTGTCTAGATGTTGAGCTTATAGGCTTGAGTGTTGAGCCTTATGAAGATAGGTTTCAAAGCGGTCTAAAAACGAATATAGTCTATAAGGTTGAGGAGGAGAAGGGATGAGCTGGAGGAAGAAGATCTTAACCATAAGTGATCCCGATAATATCCCCTATGAGAGGTTTATATGTCCTAGATGTAGTTCTATAGTATGTGGAGACCTAGCCGTCATAGACCATTACCTATCCCATGGAAAGATTATAATAGTTTCCAGTATTGTTTTGAGGGGCTTTCTGATTATAGAGGGTTAAAGGGATAATGGTGTAAGGTTGAAATGTTATGAGGTGGCCAAAGAGCTTTTTTAAAGAGGATTATGATTCTATAGAGTATTGGCAAAGACCGTTCTTGAGAAGGCTTACAAGGATATAGAAAAGATATTCGGCTGAACAACATGCTCCTCTATTTTTATCTTTCTTTTTATGTTCTTGATTAGATTTGGTAGTGGCCAATAACATTTCAAACATTGTTAGTGTACAGTTTGAGGCATGATAAAAGTAGAAGAGAGCGCCCAATTCTTAAACAACCTCTTACTTTGACACCCTTTAAAGATTATACCCTTATATTCATGCTTTACCTGTGATCTTCTTGATAGGTTAGGGGAAGGTATGGGGGATAGTCCCTCAGATAGTAATGTATTAGAACGTCAGAACAAGATAAAAGAGCTGAAGATGCGGGACCGTTCTAAGAAGACCTTCGGACCTTTAAGAGACCTTGAAGAATAAGTTCCATCCGATTGGTGGAAGAATATATTCAACTCTCTCTACTTG
>JBCNVN010000061.1:0-1041 GCA_039630055.1 Candidatus Caldarchaeales archaeon
CAGGGGAGGGGGTCGAGCGCTTTCAATTCTCTCTATGAGATTCCTCCTCACCCCTCAATCTCTCCCTGAAATGTCTATACTCCTTTCAATTCTCTCTATGAGATTCTGTAGAAATGAAGTTTCCAAACCCATTCAAAAAGGTGGGCTTTCAATTCTCTCTATGAGATTCTCCGTTGTAAACGCTAAGCAGACAGGAGGAAAAAGAAGATATCAATACTTTCAATTCTCTCTATGAGATTCTGTATTATTCGCTAAACAGCCTTCACCCGTAGAAGTCTATAACTTTCAATTCTCTCTATGAGATTCAGAGATACTGCGTTGAGGGTTGCCAGTATATTTGAATCTCTTGCTTTCAATTCTCTCTATGAGATTCTACCGTGACCATCATACTCCCATCGGATGATTTTGTTAGGTCCTTTCAATTCTCTCTATGAGATTCGCGTGTTGAAAACGCTTAAATATCATAAATGCTTGTATATAAACTTTCAATTCTCTCTATGAGATTCAATGTTAAAAGATTTGTTGGATACTTAGCTATAACTGTAATACTTTCAATTCTCTCTATGAGATTCACTTACTTCGACTTCTACCTCCATTTTCTGACCAGCGGTCTTTTAATTCTCTCTATGAGATTCTATATCTTACAAATTAATAGATATGAAGCGGGGGCAATATCTCTTTCAATTCTCTCTATGAGATTCATAGAGATTATAGAGATAGATGGTCAAAAATACATTAAACTTTTCTTTCAATTCTCTCTATGAGATTCCCCATTCCTGATGGGAGAATGAGATTTGATGGCATATACCTTTCAATTCTCTCTATGAGATTCGTGAAAAATGAATGAGTGAGATGCTAGATTTTGAAAATGTCTTTCAATTCTCTCTATGAGATTCCCCCCTATATGCGCTTGGTGTTTCCTAGTTCTAGGAGAAGAGCTTTCAATTCTCTCTATGAGATTCTACTTTATCTCTGTCTCTATTCCACCCGACTGGACTACTTTCAATTCTCTCTATGAGATTCAACATATATTGTTCCAGA
>JBCNVN010000062.1:0-963 GCA_039630055.1 Candidatus Caldarchaeales archaeon
CCCTCTATAAGACTAAAAACAAGTGCAGTTCCATCTAGGTTAGAGGAAAATACCTTTCAATTCTCTTTATGAGATTCTATATCACAGACAACTTAGATTTCGAAGGAAACAAATCGTACTTTCAATTCTCATTATGAGATTATATTGTATGATGGATAAATTATGATTCCATCTTGTACTATTGCTTTCAATTCTCTTTATGAGATTCAGTGGTCATAGTATCCAAATCGGAGCAGAGCAGAATACAGAATAACTTTCAATTCTCTTTATGAGATTCTTTGGGTGAATGGTTCAATTGAAACATGGAAAATTGAGTAACTTTCAATTCTCTTTATGAGATTCAAATATATCCGAGAAGTGAAAAACGGAAAAGCCTGATCATAAAGATTGTCTTTCAATTCTCTTTATGAGATTCCAAAAGCACAAGAAAGAAAAGTTTTCAGAAAGTTGTTAAACTTTCAATTCTCTTTATGAGATTCGAAACTTGTAAAATTCCTCGACAACAACTGGTCAGAACTTTCAATTCTCTTTATGAGATTCAGAGACCGCAATGTTTTATTCTTTTTTGATGAGTGAAGGGTTAATCTTTCAATTCTCTTTATGAGATTCAATCAACGGTATTCCAGTTAATCAGACATTCTTCGGATCGGTCTTTCAATTCTCTTTATGAGATTCTATATATGTTTGGGGGAGGCGGGCAACCCCCTATCTTCTCAAAACTTTCAATTCTCTTTATGAGATTCTACTGAGATATGCCCGCAAAAGATAGTTACGCCTAGCGGAGCTTTCAAGTCTCTTTATGAGATTCAACAAAATACTAAATACTAGTTTTGACGAGAATATCAAGCCATCAATGACTTTCAATTCTCTTTATGAGATTCCTTATATAGCTGCATTAGCAGAATTTGGTTCTATTAACTTTCAATTCTCTTTATGAGATTCCTGTTCTTTGAGAATTCTTCC
>JBCNVN010000063.1:0-924 GCA_039630055.1 Candidatus Caldarchaeales archaeon
TGAAAGTCTTCATCTCATAGAGTTCTCTCTCAAGCTCCTCAATCCTGAATCTCATAGAGAGAATTGAAAGTCCTACTCTTTCTACCAGTTCTCTTTTTTCTTTTCAACTTTGAATCTCATAGAGAGAATTGAAAGAGTTTTTCAGCATACTCGCTAAGTCCATGATCTGTAACTAAGAATCTCATAGAGAGAATTGAAAGGTATCAAGAAGTCATCGCTTACCTGAGCTATTCTACAGTAGGAATCTCATAGAGAGAATTGAAAGATGTACTGAAAGTGATTGGGGCTATCCTGTAGAATTTGGGAATCTCATAGAGAGAATTGAAAGGCGAACCCGCATAAATTCTATTGAGTCGTCTAATACTTCAGAATCTCATAGAGAGAATTGAAAGATTATTTGCCCGTCATAATCAAAATCAACCAACGGCTTATTTTGAATCTCATAGAGAGAATTGAAAGTTCTGCTCATTTCTCCATCTCCATGAACAAGATGTTTCTCTGAATCTCATAGAGAGAATTGAAAGCTAACCCCGCAAATATGAGAGATAGTGTTCCGGGGATGAATCTCATAGAGAGAATTGAAAGTCCATTTTTTCTCCACGCCTCATGCGGTACAGTCCCGCGGCCGAATCTCATAGAGAGAATTGAAAGGAAAGCTGTTTAATTATTTCATGCTCGTTCTCATTAGCAGAAATCTCGTAGAGAGAATTAAGGGATGTTAGTGTCTTTTAAGCTTATTTTATCAGATTGTATCTGTTAATCTCTTGGAGAAGATTGAGGGGTGTCTATGTTTTAGGGGTTGGTTGAGTTATCCGATTCATAGATCTTGAAGAAGATGTTGAGAGTGTTTTAGGTTAAATACTGGTTCTCAGATTATCTTCTAGGATTATACGGTATGGCTAGGATGCATGCTAGGAGAAGGGG
>JBCNVN010000064.1:0-915 GCA_039630055.1 Candidatus Caldarchaeales archaeon
CTTTGTTGAAAATACTAATACCATATTTTGAGAAGAATCTAAACTTTCAATTCTCTTTATGAGATTCGGCAAGAGGCGAAGCCATAGAGGACGAATATATTGGGAGACCTTTCAATTCTCTTTATGAGATTCGGTATGTCCAAGTGGTATGTTTCTTTTTTCTGCAGATATCTTTCAATTCTCTTTATGAGATTCAGGTATACAATTTTGCGGCCGACGCTGTTGTAAACTATCTGCTCTTTCAATTCTCTTTATGAGATTCGAGAACGTCAGGCGGAGAGAAAAGCATACGCCATAAGAGTCTTTCAATTCTCTTTATGAGATTCGAAGAATCTAATAAGCGTTGAAGAAGTAAGAAAAAAGCTAGCTTTCAATTCTCTTTATGAGATTCTTTCCAGAGCTTGAAGGCGTAACATTCACACATGCCATGAACTTTCAATTCTCTTTATGAGATTCATATATTTATGAGGAAAAATGTCTCAGAAAGAGGTATTATGCTTTCAATTCTCTTTATGAGATTCTCATGCAAAGGTGAGGACAAGAAGAGACCTTGAAAGATCTTTCAATTCTCTTTATGAGATTCATCTAATACTGCAGAAGTATACAGGTGTCTAGCTGAGCACTTTCAATTCTCTTTATGAGATTCATATATTGTTTGTCTCTAATCTTCTTAAAACCTTAAAACTTTCAATTCTCTTTATGAGATTCCTGGATTTCCAGAAATACCTCCAACAATATCACGAGACATCATCTTTCAATTCTCTTTATGAGATTCGAGGCACGTTTTTGTCTATCCAATAATATTGCATATACTTTCAATTCTCTTTATGAGATTCAAGAGACACCGTGTTTATCCTCTTAGCTGTTGACGGGTTGTCTTTCAATTCTCTTTATGAGATTCGCTGATGAACGAGC
>JBCNVN010000065.1:0-758 GCA_039630055.1 Candidatus Caldarchaeales archaeon
TTTTAAGTTAATCGAATCTCATAAAGAGAATTGAAAGTTTCATGAAAAAATGTTTTTGAAATAAATTGACAAATGGTTGAATCTCATAAAGAGAATTGAAAGGCTGCAAGGTCTAGGATTGCCGAGTCGATCGTCAGCGAATGTGAATCTCATAAAGAGAATTGAAAGCATTCTACACATTTGCAAACTGTCCAGAATGGTTTTACCTCGAATCTCATAAAGAGAATTGAAAGACCTATTGCTACTAGTCCACGCCATACCAGTCCCTAAAGTGAATCTCATAAAGAGAATTGAAAGTTTCAAAGCCTCAAGCATCTTCGGATTTTTTGATGCTTCCCTGAATCTCATAAAGAGAATTGAAAGTCAACTTCCTCCCATTTCATAATCCCACCTTCTGGCTCATGGAATCTCATAAAGAGAATTGAAAGTCCTCAGTAACAAGATTCTTATAGCTTCCACCACCATTATGCATCATCCATAGTATTAAGAATCTCATAAAGAGAATTGAAAGACACAGTATCCCTCGATAAGATACCAACTTTCTTTTTTTCCAGAATCTCATAAAGAGAATTGAAAGTTCTCTCAACACATTGACCACATATTATCGTTACATCCGTTGAATCTCATAAAGAGAATTGAAAGTTCGTCTTGGGCCAGCCATATGTTGAGAGCATGTCTTTGAATCTCATAAAGAGAATTGAAAGATATGTTTCTCTAACCTGGATGGAACTGCACTTGTTTTTAGTCTTATATGGGGG
>JBCNVN010000066.1:0-727 GCA_039630055.1 Candidatus Caldarchaeales archaeon
TGCTAGAATCAAAAGCAGTAGTGTTAAAGACTTTCAATTCTCTTTATGAGATTCGAGACGAAAAATATGCTATTGAGCAATCAAGCGGTCTTCCCTCTTTCAATTCTCTTTATGAGATTCTTGCAACGTCTGTCAATTATAATAGTGTCACCCTTAAACTTTCAATTCTCTTTATGAGATTCGTTCGGTATAAGGAATTGTTGTCCATATCTAGTATTGCTTCCCTTTCAATTCTCTTTATGAGATTCAAATTCCTAACAGGCATGGAGTTCAAGTGGAGTGATTTCAACTTTCAATTCTCTTTATGAGATTCGATGATTTTGAAAATTTGAACGTGGATCTAGGAGCAACCATACTTTCACTTCTCTTTATGAGATTCTATGAGTGGAACGCTTTCCACGTATGCGAGTATCTTGTCTTTCAATTCTCTTTATGAGATTCGGTCTCAGAGGTGGAGAGAAGACGTTACAGCAAGCATCCTCGACTTTCAATTCTCTTTATGAGATTCTATGAATTCTGTAAAAAACATCTGAATGATAAGTGTGTGGACTTTCAATTCTCTTTATGAGATTCGTTTCAGAGAAAGGGAATCCTACACACGAAAATCATGATAGTCTTTCAATTCTCTTTATGAGATTCAGAAGGAAGAAGAGCAGAAGAGGATAGAAGAGGGACAGTAACCTACTTTCAATTCTCTTTATGAGATTCACGGGGAAGACAGCCGATA
>JBCNVN010000067.1:0-693 GCA_039630055.1 Candidatus Caldarchaeales archaeon
GAACTTAGAAATAAGAAGATAGGCTTCATATTTCAAATATACAACCTCTTAGCCAGAATATCTGTAATAAGAAATGTAGAATTACCATTAATAGTTAGAGGGGTCTCTCCTCAAGAAAGGAGGATAAGAGCTTTAAAAGCTCTTGAAGAAGTTGGACTTAAAGATAAAGCATTTAGTAAACCTAATCAATTAAGTGGAGGAGAACAGCAGCGTGTAGCTATTGCAAGAGCCTTAGTTACAGACCCTAGGATACTGTTAGCAGATGAACCTACTGGAAACCTCGATTCAATAAATACTAAAATAGTTGCAGAGATATTTAGAAAGCTTAACGAGAGAGGTAGGACGATAATCATGGTAACCCACAATATGGATATGGCATCATATGCTAGACGGATAATCTATCTAAGAGATGGATTGATAGTGAAGGAGGAGGTGAGTGCATGAGCAAGAAAAATACTATAGGCGTAATCCTAATACTCCTCACCTCAATAATCTACTTTTCAATAAATCTAGTTAGTTCAGTAAATGCAGATGCAAGCGGTATAGAGGTATTGGAGTATTATTGGGGTCAGGATGGAGAAGAATGGGCGGCGATGCCTGGAGATAGAAATGTAAAACTTACATTAACTATACAGAATAGAGAAGATACTACGATATGCGGTCTTAAAGCAGTAATATATAGTATAGAAGCAG
>JBCNVN010000068.1:0-675 GCA_039630055.1 Candidatus Caldarchaeales archaeon
TATGCAACTTATACATGTATCTTTGCTCCAAGATTCGGTAATAAAACATTCATACTATCTACAAACGAGTCCGAAGTAGAAGATATCTTCAAAAGAATAATTACAGAATATAGAATATTAAAATATGATGATGAAGAATACAAACCGAGAAATGTTTATGACTACTTTACATACCAAGTGATCATAAAATTAGAGAATAATGAAGAAATAATAAGAGTTAGATGGGTAGATGAATGGGCGTCGGAGACACCTATCCCCAATGATCTAACAAAGATAAAGACTTTACTTGATGGCTTCATAAGGAAGAAGACTATAGAATGTATATGATCACTCTAAGATTATGTGAATTATTCACCCAAGCCGGTTAAACCAAGATGAATGGAAGACTAAGCTATAAAGATATCATTTTATTCACCGTATAATATTCTGAGGATCGGCTTCAAATACGGCGAGAGGTTCACCAAAGTCTCTTTTGAAAATAGTGCAGCCGAGATCTCTCCTAAATCTTCTTTAGAGATTATCCTGAACCGAGTATAGGATATATAGGACAAGGCCAGGATTAGAGGTATTCCGATAACATGAGGTATCCCAAGTATCAAGGCTATGGTATCAAGTGAAAGGGGGATGGATAGAATCTTTATACTCTCATTAAGATTTATCTGATAATTCATTTTC
>JBCNVN010000069.1:0-655 GCA_039630055.1 Candidatus Caldarchaeales archaeon
TGATGATTGGACATCATCGTCCTATCGGTTGTCAAGATTATATCTATCTTCTCTGGATGCATATCTTAAACCTCCACGAGCTTAATCCTCTCATTCTTGATGTCTTCTATATGGATTCCATTGGCAATCAAGATTACATCTTCTCTTGCTGATTCTATATCCTTCTTCAACTCATCTACGTGTCTGTCTTCTATAACTATACTAATTGAGAAGTTTTCTAGTAATATTCTTCTACAGTTTGCCAAGTAGGTTAGATCTTTCCCATCTCCCAAATAGAATCTTATTCTAACTCTAGGGGTAACTTTACCGGGCAGATTTTTCAGCTGCTGGATTATTCTATCAACTCCTTTTTCATCTAGTTCTCCAACATACCAGATATTGTGGAACCTCTGCTTCAGAACGCTCTCCATAAGCGTCTCCTAAATATCTTCTACAAACATTTATAAATTTTATCCACTATCTCTAACAAACAATCGAGAAATAATCAATCTAAAACTTCTATCTGTATATGGTCTTTCTTTAATTAAAGAGATACGGTAATATATTTCTATCTAGAAACTAATCTAGAGGTTTAGCGGTATGCGAAAATTAGAGTGTCCGATTTGCGGCGGGATTATGTCGATACCTGATGATGCAATATCAGGAGAACTGTTTG
>JBCNVN010000007.1:0-42788 GCA_039630055.1 Candidatus Caldarchaeales archaeon
TTCTACCTAGCTTCTGATATATTGGTTGGGATGATATCTTAATGATCAGCTCATTAGCTCCATAACCAACTAGTGGAGCTACAGCTGGCAAAACTACTATCGCTAGACGCGGCTCATATAATCCTGGCCATAAGATTGCTGCAAAGAAAAACGGTATAGATATTAAGTGCAGAAACTTGAACCTTTCTTTATCTACTTCATTCACAATCCATAAAAGAGTAAAGATTAAAAGAAATGGTGTTAATCCATCCAGAAGATATCCCAAAACTTTTAATGGATTATAAATCACTCCCGAATACTTTACTGAAAGAGATGTTGTAGTAGATAATGCTGTAAGATAATTCAAATTATAATTAATAGTCGTATAAATATTCCAAATTCCTGGAATTAAGATAGCTGTTAAGATATAAGTTAACAGAATTCTTATCCTCTTTGTACTTAAGAGGTATATACAGATAGCTAAGATTGAAGCCCATATACTTTCTCTAATCAATGTAACTAATCCAGAGAATAATCCAAAATAGATCCAAGATTTACTAATAGAATAATCTCGATAAAACTTCTTTACAAATAGCATAACTATGCAGAGAGATACAAGATAGCTAGAGACATCGGCCATTTTTGCAGAGCTTGTTAAAATTAGAGGGAACACGAAAGTAGAAAAATACGCCGAGTAAAATGCTATCTTTCTATCTTGAAAAAGTTGATAAACATAATAAAAACAGATAAAATAGCTAACAATAAATGATATAATGTTTATGATAATTATAGTTAGCGCTGGCGAGATAGGAGTAATTAAACCTATCAATGGTAATATGGGTCTAACAGCTAGGAATAAATGCTCAGATTCGCCACTTCTTAAAGATAAAATACAATCCATTAAATCACTATTTCTATATGGGTACGGATCATAGAACAATATTAAAACTATCAGGAATGGAAACAAGGAAAAGGTCAAGTCTAGGGTTCTAAAAGCTTTTTGTAGCAAACCTTACAACCTCCAACCATTCTACTAATGGAGAAGCATAATAAAAGAAGATATAAGAATTGTTCTCCTTTTAACTGATAGTCCTCCAAATGTTAAAATCAAGATTAAAGTAACTTTTTCGAATATTATTTTAATTACTTCACTGAGTTATTTCTCTAGCTTCAAAAAATTATATTCAGTTAATTTTCTAAGTTTTACCCTTAGATCTATTGAATCTAACTAGACATGTTCATATATTAGAATATAATTTAAAGAGGTCATAAAAATTGTTTCAAAAGGTCTTGAAACAGTATCTATTTAATGAGACTTTCAAGAAATCTTTTAGTTCATGATACAGTGATAAACTTGACCAGTCCTGATTCCTGTAAACAGAACACATTGAATATATAGGAGCATTTTAGAGAGTAATGAGTAATATGATAGTTATCATACCGTAGTTTAGAAAGAATATGTTCTCGATATCTTAAATAACTCTAGCGACTTAGTCTTCTTAACCTAGTATCTTCTTCATCTTAAACATTCAATCGTATATCCATCGTCTCGCATTCTTCATATACTTCAGAATGGATCCATGATGCATATATCATCTTAACAATTTTTCCATTCAGCAACTTTAGCTCATGATCTTATATCCTCTCTATTTTTCTCTTAAGAAGTCTTGTATGTTTCTGGAGCAAGCCTAGCCCTCATATCGCCAACCATAGTCATAGACTCACTAGAGCTATGAATATTTAACTTAATGATAGCAATACCTAAACTCTTTATCTTCTCTCAACATACTCAAAATATCTTTCTAATACTAAAACTATTTATTGAATTCATTAAAATATGGTTTCAGCTAGCTCATATACATCTAGAATGCAGGTGAAGATGATCGAAATACATTTCATTTACCATGAGGTTCTATCTTTTGATCTCTCTTATTCTAAGTTTTATCTCAGCTATCTTAGATAAATCCCATCTTCCATACTTATTTACTATAATATACCTAGATTTGCTTAAAGCTTTCAGCATCTCAAGAATCTTTTCTTCTACAACGTTACTATTATCATATATTATCTGGTAGCCTAATGTAAGTCCTGATAAAAAGCCTCCGATCCTTAAGTTTTCATCAAATTGTTTAAGATCTAGAATATGAACATCAAAGACGATCTCGTAATTAAATAATTTATTTAACAAAATTTTTGTTCTCTCTTCTAAATCTAGCTTTTCGTTTAAACCCTCTAAATGATCGACTATTATTAAGAGGTCTTTATCTTCACCTCGACCAATATAAATACTACTACCAAATAAGATGATAGCTATAAGTCTACTACCTAGAAAATCTTTCAGTACTTTACTAATCTTCAACTCTAACTCCTTCATCTTCTAGATACCTCCTAGATTCTCTAAATGCTTCTTCTGCAAGCTTAATCGCTTTTTCAGCCTTCTCTCTAGTAACATACTGGCTTGGCTCAACAACTTTTTCGTTGATTATAAATGGATATCTACTTCTCGTATAGTACTCTTGAAGTTTCTCCAAAGCTTCAAGAATCTTATCAAATTCTATCCTCCAATCTTCTTGGAAGGTTTTCAAGAAGAAGCTTGTTAATTTGGGGCCATGGTTGTAAACATACTCGCCTTTAACTTCAAGCATAGCCTTAACAGCTTTCTCAACGCATTGCTGAGAGAAGAATATAGAGCCAGCATAATCTTCTGCTTCAAACATTCTTTCAGCTCTCTTGAGATCTCTTAAAGCTTCCTTAAGATAACTTTTAGCAAACTCTTTAAATAAGCTCATCCATCTTCTCAGATAATATCTTGTAAGACATAGTTTTTATAGTTTCACATGAATCTTTGAATGATTGATGAAGATTCATATTACATGGAGATACTGTTTGTATCTTATTTTTCTCAGCTATCTTATTATAAGATAAGTGTAAAAATAAATGAGTTTGTAGTCCTTAACATTTATAATCTCCTCACCTCTTCAAATCTTGAAATCATTCTTCAATGTCAGATTAATAGATTTTTAGATTTAATCTAGCATATTATTGTCTTCTCTATACAACACTTCTCTCATTTTATAGGCTAGATTCAACTCGTTCTCCACCTACTACCAGCACTCCTCACCAAAGTTACATTGCATCTTTACCTTTATGCTCTTAAATCCAGCATAAGACAACGACTTCAGCCAACCTTCTCAGATAATATTTTGTAAGACTCTATTTCTAAATCTTTGAAAACTGGATAATGAATGATTCAGATATTTTAGAATATTCCTAGTTTTATTGCTAGTTCAGATGCTGGCGTCTCTGGTGAGAGTTTTACGTATGCTTTCTTCTCTCCAAGAGGTGTAATCAGAGTATTTACCTTGACAACCTTGACATCATATAGTTCTTCAACCGCTCTCTTTACATCTTTCTTACTCGCTCTAACATCTACTATGAATGTAATCTTGTTCTCTTTCTCTATTAGTGAGACCGCATCCTGGGTTACCACGACCCTTCTAATTACCTGTGAAGGCTTCACTCTAAATCACCTAAAAGTACTTCATCAAGCTTCTTAAAAGCATCCTTACTATAGATTGTTAGTCTTCCGGGCTTAGCTCCAGGGGCAAGATGTAGTATGCTCAAATCTTTAACTCTGACTACATCTACCCCTCGAATGTTATCTGCAGCACTAGTTATTCCTTGGTCTTCCGAGATTACTATCAGTGGTCCAACCCTACTCTTATATCTCCTACCTCTCATCTTACCTTTACCAGCTCTAATCTTCCTCTCTCTACATCTTTCTAACTCTTCTTCTAAACCGATCTTTTCTAAGAACTCTATAAGATCTCTCGTTCTAGCGATACTCTCTATCCTACTATCTACTACAATCGGTAGAACAATGTTCTCTGGAATCCTATGTCCTCTACTTATAACATAATCTCTTAAACCAGTGTATGCAACGCCGACTATAAGAGCGATCTTCTTCTCTTTCTTATTCAAATTCTTATAGATCTTCTTCTCGACTGTAGGTGGATGGGTTGGTCTTCCTCCTACAGCTGACGGAACCATCCCACCTGACTGAGCCTTACCTGTTCCAGAAGCCTTTATCCTCGAGATCCTCGCCATACCATATCCTGTACCCCACGACTCTACAGAGTATTTATGTCCAGAGCCTCTTGAGGTACCCTTAGGCTGTAATCTATGGGTTTGAAGATAGATGTATGCTCTCCATACTAGATCTTCTCTAAGAGGTGCGTAGAAGACTCTTGGAAGAACTTCTTCACCTACCGTAGAACCATCGATCCCTATCACCGGAATCTTCTTCTCAAGATTCTCAAAAGTCTTTAAAAAATTGATGTATAAGCTCATCTAGCTACACCAACCATTATTACCTCTGGAGGCTCAACCTCTCTCGGAGGCCTAGCTGGAAACCTTAATACTATAGGCCTCTTGGGAGCCCCTGGGACGCTCCCCTCAACTATCGCCACATCTGACTTAACTATTCCATAGTGAGGGAAACCTCCCTTGGGAGTATATTCTAAACCATTCTCTGAAATTATTAGTAATCTCTTATTGAATTCTGTTCTACGATGGTATCCGAGTTGACCCGCTCTTGGAACAGTATAGGTTACATAGGCTGGGCTTCTACCACCTATCGCTCCAACCTCTCTTCTAGTCTTCCTCTTCTTCCTCGGCTGTATCTTTATCCTATATCTTCCTACAACTCCCTCGAAACCCTTACCCTTAGAAACACTTATAACATCGATGAACTGTCCCACCTCGAAGACTTCAGAGATCTTTACTTCTTTTCCAAGCTTACTTGAAGCATATTCTAATGCTTTAGATATGGGTCCTCCTACCTTGATCTCAAGTAGATCTACCTTCTTCTTAGATAATCCTGCAAGCTTCGGTCTAGCTAAAGCTATGATCCGAACCTCTTTCAGTTGGTCGACAGCTTTATTCAGTTCTTCCAGTTTACCGCCCGGCCTCCAAGTAGGAATCCTCCTCTTAATCTCTTCAGGAATATTACTACTCCAGACTCTTGTAAATTCTTTTAAAGCCTTATTCTCTTCCACATAACCAACTATGCCAGCTACAATTATTGGAGGTGTAGCGATAACTGTGCCCATCTTCATTACTTCGAGACCTTGAGTTGGAGAATTCGGTGTTTTATCAACGTAGTAGACTGTCGTATTTCCAGCTTTATAACCTAGGAATCCGAGGAGTCTAGGCTCACCATCACCATCTGGCCAGTACTTTACTCTGGGAAGAATACGGCTAGCCCTTCCCCTAGGTAGATATGCTAATGAACCCCTCCTAGGAGCAGATTGTTTTCTATGACCCATAAACCCTCTTCTAAACCATCCATCAATAAGTCTACAATAAAAATATATCTACAGAGATATCCGAATACAAGAATCTAGATATGTGGTCTTAAAAATAACTCTAAATCTAGAAGATGAAGGAATCGAGAGTAATATTTAATGTTGCTATTCTAGGTGTAGAAGAGAAGTAATATTATCGACAAGGATGGATAGAATAGTCTAAAATATTGTAGTTGAAAAATATGAGAATAGATTGAAGGGACTGGTAGAGTAATCTCTCTAAGTCTAGACGTCTTAGATGTCTTCTCGAAGGATTGACGATCAAGATCCAATCCATGATGATTTAGTGTTAGGTCTTTAAGTCTATGAAGTAGAGATAGATGAGGTTAAAGAAAGCCTATAGAAAGAGCTAAACATAGCTTTAGATATACCTATCTTAAAATATGCTCTTTCAAAGTTCATGTAAAAGCATTGAAAGATCGGTATCCTGCAGTATAAAAGATTCCTAGGCCAAGGCTCTTATCAATCGGGATATATGTGAAGGTTTGGAGAGATTATTTAGACCATGGGAGATCAATCTTATCCAAAAAATCTAATTCAATATTCCTCAAAGAATCTATAAAGGCTAATGGGGAAGAGCTTTACTCTATTCTCAACAGTTTAAATCATCGTAAAAGTTTTCATCTACCTATCTCTTCTGTTAAAGCTTCCAGCAGTTGTATAGGTTTCCATTCTTCTTTAATGACATCTAAGACTATATATGTGATAGTCCGCTCAACATACTCATTCGAGAGAAGGGTTTTGATGAATCGGCTCAATTCTTCTCTATTCTTAAATCTTGCAAGTATTATTGAATCTGATTCTCCTGTTACATCATATACTCCGAAGACGTTTGGAGAAGATGCTATCGTCTTCTGAACTTCTATCAGTTTTCCATGTCTTATCCTAACATGGATTATGGCTGAGAGGTCGTACCCCAGCTTAGATGGATCGATTACGACAGTATACCCCTTGATTACACCGTTCTTCTTCAATCCTTCTATCCTCGAGACTACCGTAGAGACAGATGCACCCGTCTTCTCAGCTATCTTTCTAAAACTTGCTCTACCATTTCTAGCCAGCTCAATCAGTATCTTGTAGTCCAGTTCATCAAGCATGCGATGATTCTGAGACATAACTCTTTCTATCTCCACTTAATAATATTACCTAAATGATAAATAAATACATCGTACTCATCAAGTAGACATCGTTCATACTTGAAAGGTCTGGAAGTTAGAGATTAAAGGAACTTATCTAGATGACTCACCATCTATGGAGAAATGGAAAATTTGATCGAATAAGGTAAGTGAAAAAGACTTTATTATCGATTTTCTATAAGCTTGACTAGATAAATTCTGCTGGTCACCACTACCTTGGTTTTTAGGCTAAAGCCTCAACTATTGAGATTACCTATCTGGATATGCTCCAAATAAAAAGTAACCTCTTCTTGATGTTAAACTCCTCAGATAGGAAGCTTTATATTTCGGCCACCTCATCTTTATCCGATTCTATATGATTGGATATGGTGTTCCCCCTGAAGCTGAGACTATTAAATCCCTACTAAATATCTCGTCTATAATTGCATTGATCTTTGGAATAATATTGATTGTTATAGGAGCTTTTACATTGATATTCTTCATAGGTTTGGTACTGATAGTCTTCGGGGTCTTTGACTTGATAATCTACATGAACATTAAATCGATCATAAGGTTGATAGATGAAGGAAGGTATCAAGAAGCGAAGAGCCGAACCCTGACATGGATGGTGATAGGCTTCATATTAGGCGGAATAATAATAGGGCTTCTCCTACTTTTTGCATATCTTAAATATGATGAATTGATCAGATCTGCTGGACCTCCTCCACCACCGCCACCTCCCCCACCATAAACTCAACCTTCTTTATCTTAGACTATTAGGATCCCGATTCCACGAATAAGAAGCAGTACAATCCATCCTTACACACTTATACTATGCCAAGATCACTCTTTATAATTCATCTAACGTACTAGATAGACAAATATTTTTATCTTCTTATAGAGTGATTCTATACATGGTTTTAAAGATCTCTGAGATAACTAGTGAGATTGTAGATCTTATATCTAGAGATAATGTAGTAGGCTTAGCAACACATAGACATCTACCACATGAAAAGGCGATATATGTAAGGCATGGGAGATGTGGTTTCGCAGTAGATCTGATGGTTGAAGAAACTGGATCGAGAAACCTATACTCAATACTTGTAAATGCTGAGGCTAAGCCTAAGAAGAAGATAGTGGAGAACTGGATGGAGCAAGGTGGAAGAATAGTATACTATCTAACGGTAAAGACTGATAAAGGATTCAAAATCAAGAAAAAGTTCTCAACTTATAAGAATGGAGAAGAACTATTTAAACAGGTTGAAGAAGTCAGGCAGGCATTCTATAGAAAATATAGAGAGTTGAAGATGAAGCGTGAAGTAGAACCTGTGAAGGTTGAAGAAGAAGTATTCCACATGGTTGGAATAGAGGAGAGAGACCTATTCTTAGGAGTTTAAAATAATCTATACATAGGAGAGAGCGAAGATATAATTGAAGGTTACAGGGCTTAACCATAAATAAATAAAACCCAATACGATAATCAATAGAATGGATGAGTTTAGAGCCGAGTTTATTCTACCTATTTATTGGTAGAGAGAGAAAGTTGGAGGAGGAGTTGAGCAGAGTATATGAAAGGTTAAGATTATTCAGGTTAAAAGATTATAGAGAAGTGGTAATAGAGTGGGGAGATGGTTTAAACCTATACTTGGCTTCATCTCCTACAAGCTGTATGATGGTAGAAGATAAAAAGGTCTTCTACATAGATTGTTATCCTATCGAGCTTTCAAACCTATTCCAAAATATTCTATTTAACTCTTCAGTTAAAGTCTTCTCAATGGTCTTAGATAATCTAGATGGATTCTTCTCAGGTTTCATAATAGATAAAGATAGAGTATTGTTCTTTAGAGATCATGTAGGAGCAATACCTATTATACTAAAGATAGATGATAGATGCTTAACATCTTCATCTTTCTCATCGGTGATAGGGGGTGGAGAACATATTCCACCAGGCAGAATAGTAGAGTGGAAGGATAATTCATTAAAGGTCTACAGATGGTATAATCGTAAATTATCTTTCAAAGATTATATTAGAGATCTTTCAGATATATTGCCTCACTCAACTTCTAAATATATTCTAGAAGATTCTACTATAGCTTTCTCTGGAGGTTTAGACAGTATCCTCCTAGCATATTCTGCTTTAAAGATTGGTAGAAAGTTTACTTGTATAACGGTTGGGACACCGGATTCAGTAGACTTAGAGTGGGCGGAAGAAGCAGCATCAATGCTGGGTATAAAATTGAAGAAGATAACCTTGAATAGAAGTTTAGTTGAGGAGTTAGTCAATTTCCTTTCTCCACATCTTCTAAAACCTTCTCTTATGGATCTATCTCTTGCATCAATATTCTACATAGTTGCATTAAATAGTCTTGGTGACCTAGTTGTATCAGGTCAAGGTGCAGATGAATTATTTGGAGGATACTATAAGTATCTTAAAATGGCTTCCCAGAAAGGGTTGAGATATGTAGAAGGATGTATGATGAGAGACCTGTTAATGCTTCATAAGACGAATATTGAGAGGGATTATCTAGCATGTACACTGGCTGGTAAGAGGTTCATTACACCATATTTATCTAGACATTTGTATGATTTAGCTACATCTATACCGATAGAATCAAAACTAATTGAAGAAGGTAAAATTATTAGGAAACTCGTCTTGAAGAAGGTTGCGAGATCGATGGGTGTTCCAGAGAAGCTAGTTGAAAGACCTAAGAAAGCAGCACAATATAGTTCAGGAGTACTCAAATTATTGAGAAGAATCTCTTAACAAAACACTTTAAATAAATTATAGAGGGCCGGGTTATCGATTGATGATCAGATGGGTAAAAGAGTCCATGAATTGTATTAACCTTTTTGTTCCCTTAAAATTATGGAGGGCCTATCATTGATGGTCATACATATTATTGGTCGATGTATCTTTTAAGACCAAGAGTATAAAATCTTCCTAGCCAATTCTAAGACCCTCATCATAATTTTCTGAGAATAGCTCATTTTGTAAGATCTTATGAGTATGCTAATCTCCGAATCTCGGAGAGCTTATTATTACTGAGAGCCTATATTATGAAGCTTAAGATTTAGCTATATACATAAGATAGTAGGTCGTAGAAATAATGTTAAGTCTTGATTTCTCTGAGCTTGAATAGAAGCTGAAGAGCTATACAATAATTTCCTAAAAAGATCTATGATAATGAGTATAGCAATTCTGTAACATTATGGATTTGCATATTTAGGGGTTGGGAAGATTAGTAGGTTAACAAGCTTCATAGAGGTAGCTCGATATTCTTAAATTATAGTTATGTAATCTACTATTTGGGATTTATATTGGAAGAATCTCGTGAAGAGGTTTGTAAACTTTTAGATTCTATATGGTCTGAATTATCTGAGATGTTAATAGAATTGATTAATAGGAAGGTAGATATTCCGAATGCGATTAAAGTCTCTCTAGATGGTGCTAAAGTCTTGATAACTCTATGCAATTATCATCAAAATGTTGCATTCGATATATCTCCCTCAATGTTAGATAGTGTACAAGGATTCTGCGTCGGATGTTGTGGAGCAGACTTAGTAGCGAGAGTTATCTGTGAGTTAAGAACAGCTCAAGACTTATTGACGATTAAAGCAATATCTGTACTGGGTCAAGAGTATATGAAGAATTGGCAGAGAAAACTAGATGGTTTATGGAATCAGATTGGAAATAGATATGCCCAATCTATAAAAGCAAGTCATGAAAGAATATAGTATCTAGGAAAATCGAGTAGATCCTTAATCCTCATACTTACATTCTAGAGAAAATTATCTTATTTAGGAAAGAAAGATTAGATTGGATTATTGAAGAGATTTGAAATCGCTAGATAGAGTAATATGATGTTGATGCAAATTAAATTTATCTGATAGTATGCTGGAAAGAATGTGCACAAATATATCTTTTGATTAGTTTTTATGTAGATTCATAACCTTAGTGATATCTTCTATTATCTTAAACTATTGGTTTCCAGTTACCTCTATATTATGAGTAGAGATGAAACATTGTTAAAATTAGTATATTAATGATTTTGGTAGGACTGTAATATAGTCGTCTATCAAATGGTTTTCAAATATTCAATTACATCTTTAATAGGAAGTGATAAAGTTGGGATTGCGGTTTTCTCTCACCTATACTCAGCCTCCTCCTCGATCAACATATTTCTTACTAACTCTGCAAAGGCACCGCCTATAGAGATGAAGAATATTAGAAATATTCCGAACCAGAAGTTTTCATCTGAGATAAGTAATACGAAAGATATAATCGCATCCTACATTATAATGAAAGAAACTTTAGTTATACTCTTAGATAATAGATTTATCTAAATAAATATTGCAGTGACGGCTATAAATAAAATGTTTCAAGGAGAATGTATCCAATTTGTAAACCATTGATTTAAGTTCTATCCAGAAATCGATTAAACCTTATCTAAGCCCATGTATGTTTTCTTCTCTATGAGCTCAGTTAGTCTTCTAATTACCTTATCTGCTGAATTCTTAACAATGGGGGTTAGTTCTTCTCCTATATCTACATTTTGTGGAACTATCCCTAGAAGATAGGAATTTTCAATAATAGAGCTTTTTTCAAGTATGAAGCTTAATGAAATATTGTGGGTATCGAGGAAATCATACTTCAAGTTCTTAAATTCTGTAAAGACTACAGTTCCAGGTTCAGCATCTATTTTCACTGCATCACATATGATTATGAGACTATTTTTAGATATTTTCTTTAAAATATACTCGATATTTTTAGATGTTGGATGGATGTATACGTATTTCGGCTTCTTAGAGATCTTTTCCATCAAGTTGAAGACTATGTATATCCCGACACCATCATCTTGCCTTAAAGTATTACCATAACCAATTATATGTAAAGGTTTATTAACACTACAATTATCTAAGACTTCTCTTAAATGATTAACCCATTCTTCTTCATCCATCTAAACAGATCGAGGCTTTTTGAAAATATTAATTTTGCATTGAATGATAGCGAATTGTAAAGATTACATTTAGGAGAATCGGAGTATCTACTATCTTGTATATACGTACTTCATCCGAGACCTATCATATCCTGCGAACTCAAATTCTCTCGTAATTTCTATAGCTTTAACATTACACGATTCTACACATTGAGCACAACATATACATCTATCTAGTAAGAATGTTATGACGGCCTCCTTCCCTTTACCTGTAATCTGTATTGCCTTCACCGGGCAGATTCTAACACATAAACTACATCCAACACATTTCTCCATAATCCAAATAGGTCTACCTCTATATCCTTCTAGGGTCTTCTTTTTTAGAGGATATTCTTCAGTTGAAGCTTTCTTGAATATATTCTTTAAAGCTTCTACTGTAATATGCATCACCATCCCCCCAAAATTATTTTTATCAATAAGAATTGAACTATAGTTGCAGGAATTAGATACTTCCACATACCTGAAAGTACTTGATCTATTCTAAATCTAACAATTATATTTTTGATGAATACGATTAGAGATAGTACTAAGAAGGTTTTTAAGAGTAATGTGATTGTGGGCGGGATTATCCAGATTTGTTCTGGGCCACCAAGGTATAACGTTGAGATTAGTGAAGATGCTAAAAGAAGATTTATATCCTTACCTAATCTTATTAATGCTAACTTAACTCCACTAAACTCTGTACTCCACCCTGCAACTATCTCTGTTTCAGCTTCTGGAATATCAAAAGGTGTAAGTTCAAGCTCCGCTAACATACAAATAAACATTACTCCGAAACTTATTGGCAGGAGCCAGATCATCCAGAGATTGTTTTGTTGCCATTCAACAATCTCCGTTAAAGATAAACTTGATGCAGGTATAGCTGGTAGTAAGAATGAGAAGACTAAAGGTATCTTGTAACCTAGTAGCTGGGTTGCTGCTCTAACACCTCCTATCATACTAAAGATGCTTCCAGACGAATATCCCCCTAAAAAGATTAATGATGTAATTAACGTGAAGATGAATATCAGAAATATTAGATCTCCTTCAAAATTTATTAAAGCCCTTGAATCAATTATAGGCACCATGCTGAAAGAAGTTAGAGGTAAAGAGAAATATAATATAGGTACCATTTTAGTGAAGAGTCTATCAGCAGTAGTAGGCGTAATATCTTCTTTCTTGAGAAGTTTGATGAAGTCTGCGATAGGTTGGAGTATGCCGCTTACACCAGTGTAGCTTGGACCCATACGATTCTGGATCCTACCAGTTAATTTTCTCACATACCATTCAGATAATAATGATAAGAGTATTATAAAGATGAAGCCTGGAAAGATCAAGATCTGTATTAAAAAGGTTAACGTTTCTGATACCATTCCCGAGCATACCTCTTAAGATCTCCAATAGTCCAGACGTTTTTCTCATTCTTTTCGAGGTCTATTATCTGCATTCTATCCATACATGAGAAACATGGATCTATCCCTGCTAATATAACAGGTACATCTGCTAGATATGCTCCAGTAAGTATTTTGCTGAAAGCAGTTAGATTCGCTAAAGTTGGCGTTCTTATCTTGTAGCGTTCTAGCTTATCTGAACCATTAGATCTAGCATAGTGGATCAGTTCTCCTCTAGGAGCTTCTACTCTAGAAAGAGCTTCAGATGGAGGAACCACCAATCTAACTTTAACACGTATATCACCATCTGGAAGTTTTGATAACGATTCTCTTATAATGTTTACACTTTCTAGGATCTCATAAGCTCTAACCATGATTCTACTGAAACAATCTCCATCATTGGAGGTTATAATATTGAAGGAAACCTCATCATAAGCTTCGTATGGATCATCTTTTCTAACATCTCTCTTTAAACCGCTTGCTCTCGCCAATGGCCCAACCGTACTATACTTTATTGCATCTGTCTTACTGAGATAACCTATTCCAACAGTTCTCTTCAGTAGAGTTCGCTCTCTTTCAAGCATTGGAATATACTTCTTGACCCTCTCTTCTATTATCTTAAGTCTCTTCAAGATCTTTGAGCTTTTATCCTGGTCTATGTCTCTCCGAACACCGCCAATAGTATTGATAGCGTAGTGGACTCTATTTCCAGATAGTTCTTCAAGTATATCCATAACAAGTTCTCTATCTCTCCAAGTATACATGAAGAATGTATCGAATCCAACTTCATGTGCTACTAAACCTAGCCAGAGAAGATGACTATGTATTCTCTCTAATTCAGCGAATATAGTTCTAATATATCTTGCTCTAGGCGGGATCTCTATTCCAAGTAGATCTTCTATGTTCTGAACATAGCATGTTGTATGTGCATGAGAACATATACCACATACTCTTTCAACTAGGTAGAGATTTTGAATATAGTTTCTGTCTTCCATAGCTTTCTCTATACCTCTATGTACGTAGCCTATCCTAGGGATTGCTCGGACAATTTGCTCACCTTCAAGTTCTAAAATAAATCTTTCAGGTTCTTTCAATGCAGGATGTTGAGGACCGATAACCACTCTTATAATCGTGCCGCTCATTCTTCTTTCACACCACCCTTATCTAGAATAGAAGAGATCTGTTTTAGAGTTATATCTTTCCTTAATGGGTAAAGACCTTTAGGCCAATCTTCTGGAAGTATTAGTCTAGTGTTTTCGGGATGACCATCAAATAAGACTCCTAGAAGATCATAGATTTCCCGTTCATATAGTTCTGCTGAAGGATAGATGTCTGATACTGTATGTATTCTTGGATCGTTTCTCGGGATCTTTATCTTGATGGATAGTACGAGAGAGTCTTCGTAGACTATATGGTATATGAGTTCTATGAATTGGCCAGAGTCTAAGCCTGTGATAGTTGATATATGGTCGAAGCCTAGATCGTTCTTTAGATAAGATAATATCTTTCTTAAAGACTCGGTCTTAACTTCCATATATACTCTTCTAGGTTTAGGAGTCTTTACTTCATAAATCTCCTCTCCAAACTTATTCTTCAACACTGTTAATAATTCTTCTATATCATTCATCTTATTCAACCCTCCATCTTCTCTATAAGCTTCTTGAATCCATAGATTATAGCTTCAGGTTTAGGAGGGCATCCTGGAACATATACATCTACTGGGAGAAGTTTATCTACGCCTCCAATAACATTATATCCATCCCAGAAAGGAGAACCACTAACAGCACATGTTCCTATAGCGATAACATACTTAGGTTCAGGGATCTGTTCATATATTGTTAGAAGTCTATCTTTAATCTGTCTAGTAACGGGACCTGTAACAGCAAGTACATCTGAATGTCTAGGACTACCTTTAAGAACTATACCAAATCTCTCAACATCATATCTAGGAGTGAAAGCTGCAACTAATTCTATATCGCATCCATTACATCCACCAGTATTAAAATGGATTACCCAGAGAGACTTAGACCTAGCCCACTTTAAGACTGATTGAGCCAACCTCATCTCTCTGTGAATCAAATAGCACCACCGTATAACAATGTTTAATATGTAGAACTTAAACTATAATCATCTAATCATATATAATGTTGAACCTAGTATAGTTATAGTATATATTAGTACCTCTATGGATATATACTGGAAAGATAGTATAAGCATAAATATGGCTACATCAAGTACGAGAAAATAGACTGCAAATAAGAAAAATCTTTCTAAATTAATTCTAGATCCAATGGATTGTAATATCTGAGGAACAATCTCTCCACAGGCGTAGGGTGTAAACTTGACTAACGTACCGCCATTGTAAGGATTATGAGTTTTGTAAGCTTTATTAGAGCTCCTATAACCTAATAGGAATATAAATAAGCCTAATAATAATGCAAACCCAAAAACTATGGGTAGGCTTTCTATCCCCATCTTCATCCCATCCGTAAATACTTTAACCGTAATATTAAGACTTACGTATTTTTAGTATTTACTGTAAATATTTGTTATTTAAAATAATTTCTCTGGAAAATATATATAGACTAGTTAAAATAGTTCTCTTACAATATTATTAAAGGGGATGATTCTTGAATGGTTTCCTTGAAATAATTCTCATAATATCGATCGTATGTTTTTCTATACTTACTGTTGAAGTTAAAAGTTTGATTCATGCAGTTATCTTTTTTGCTTTAATGTGTATCATGACAGGTGTCTTATTCTGGATTTTAGGAGCATATTATGTCGCTGTTTTCCAGATGCTTGTTTACGTGGGCGCTATGGTCGTCTTATTTTTAGCTGTTATCATGCTTACACATAGAGAAGAGCGTGAATTGAAATGAATA
Organism: Candidatus Caldarchaeales archaeon; assembly: GCA_039630055.1. GTDB lineage: Archaea > Thermoproteota > Nitrososphaeria_A > Caldarchaeales > Wolframiiraptoraceae > Geocrenenecus. The sequence continues at coordinate 15,713 of JBCNVN010000007.1, forward strand.
AAGAATTAACCTTACAGCTGGCCTGTTCTCTCATGTCTATAATCTTAGTCTTTATATTTGTATATGTCTTGCTTGAGATACCTTTACCTGTACAGAAGGTTTATCCAGTTGACCTTCTAGAATTGGAGTCGGCTGAACCCATTCTCAGATCATATATCTGGGTTTACAGATCTTATGATCTAGTTGTTCAAGCTTTACTATTATTTGTTACTGCTTTAGCCATTCTCTTAATCTTTAAGGCTGAGAGGTGGTGAGATGTGCTTCCACTCTCTTGGTATCTTGCTACTGCAGTTATCCTTTACATTATTGGATTATATACACTTATAACTAAGAAGAATCTGATCAGACTTATCTTAGGTATTGAGATAATGGTTAATGCTGCACATATAAACTTTATAGCAATCTCTTCTAGTTGGAGGCAGGGATTCGTAGACCCTCTCGCCCATGGAATAGTAATAATCTCTATAGGGGTTGCAGCATGTGTTAGCGCTGTACTTCTCTTAATTACATATCAAGCATACAAACATTATGGAACCCTTGATGTACGTATAATGCGTAAACTTAAAGGGTGATAAAAATGCTAACACCTCTAATCATAGTCTTTGCTTTCTCTTTCATTCCCCTAATCATAAGATTCATACTGCCTAAAACAACATATCATCTTCTCTACAATATTCCTACATCTATCGGATTGCTATCTACTTTGGTGATTTTGCTAGATCTGTTAAGTAATGGATACCTTCTCGCTAATCCTAATCCTGTCCCTGATTTTCTAGTAGTAGATAGATCTGGGGTTTTTATTTCTCTTATATCAGTTATTCTCGGATCTTTTATAGTAACATATTCTCTAAAGTTTATGGAGAAAGATAAAGGGCTCTCATTATACTACTCTCTAATATTGTTGAATGTAGCAGGAATAATGGGTATAGCTTTCTCAAACGACTTCTTTACATTTTTTATATTCTGGGAGTTGATGTGTGTTTCTTCCTATCTTCTCGTCGTCTTCAGGAAAGATTATGCGGAAAGTGTAGAAGCAGGTATAAAATATATGATGATGGGTAGTTTCAGCTCTGTATCGATACTCTTCGGTTTAACGCTTTTCTATGCTGTAACTGGGACGCTGAATTTATATGATGCAGCTACCATATTGAGAAATTCCAATCCCAACTTTCTTATCTATATTTCATTAATCTTTTTATTAGTAGGCTTTGGTGTAAAAACAGCTATATTCCCATTACATACCTGGCTTCCAGATACATATACGGCTGCTCCTCAACCTATCTCTGCATTCTTATCGGGAATAGTTACTGTAACGGGATTGTATGCAATTATACGCACCTTTTCTATATTAAGTCATGTTATAGACACGTCTTTCTTCTTGGCTTTGAGCATATTTAGTGTTGTGAACATGTTTTTTGGGAATATTGTAGCATTACTCCAGGATGATCTTAGAAAGATTATGGCTTACTCCAGTATTGCGCATATAGGCTATATGTTGATAGGTGTCTCTCTATGGAGTTGGTCGGGGATAGCTTCTTCACTCATCCACTTATTTAACCATGCTTTCATGAAGAGTCTAGCATTCTTATGTATCGGAGTGTTTACTTATCGGCTTGGTGCTAGTAAGCTAGAATATGTTAAAGGTGTAGGAAGAAGGATGCCGTTAACATCTATAGCCTTCATAATCTCCCTCCTATCTCTTATAGGTATGCCTCCTCTCAACGGTTTCATAAGCAAGCTATATATATTCATCGCCAGCGTAGAGTCTGGAGCATTCTGGCTCGGACTACTACTAGTTATTAATAGCTCAATATCTGCTGGATACTATCTTAGAGTGATTAGAGTTCTATTATCTCCAACATCTACAGATACTGGAAAAATTACGGAGGCTCCAATACAACTACTTATCCCAATATATGCTGCTACGATAATAATAATCTTGTTCGGTTTATGGCCTGATCCTATCTTGGAACTTGCAAGAAGTGCGGCTTCAGCTATTCTTGGTTTTGGAGGTGTGATGTAGAGTGGAGATTCTAGAGATTGCTCCATGGATTTGCTGGATATCTCCACTTATAGGAGCACTATTAACATTTACTTCTAAAAAGAATAGTGTTAAAGGGTTAGTTACATCGATATCCATCTTTACTTCATTCATCTCTTCTCTGTTTATGCTCTCTAATGTTATAGAACATAAATCATTTGAGATTAAGATTAAATGGATTGATCTTCAACAAGGTGAACCTATAAGTCTAGGAGTTCTCGTTGATGCATTATCAGCAACTATGAGTTGTATTGTGTCTTTTGTAAGCCTACTTATCCTCCTCTACTCTATATGGTATATGAGAGAGGAATATGGTCAAGCGAGATTCTGGAGCCTCATGTCCCTATTTACTTCAAGTATGCTCCTACTAGTTCTAGCCGATAACTTCATCCTCTTCTTCATAGGATGGAAGATGGTAGGTTTATGTAGTTATGCGCTTATAGGTCATTATTACCGTGATGAAGAGAAGTATTGGATTGGTGGTCCACCTCCAAACCCTCTCCAGAAACCTTCAACATGTGCTCTTAAAGCACTTCTAGTAACATCTCTAGGAGATGTAGCCATGCTCTCAGGAATCTTATTAATATTCATCTACTCTGGAACATTCAACTTCACTACACTGTTTACAACATCATCGACTTGGATCTCGAAGATGATAGATACACAAAATCTCTTCACTTTGTCCACAATATTGTTACTTTTAGGCGTTATTGGGAAGTCAGCTCAATTCCCACTCCATGTGTGGTTGCCTGAAGCAATGGCCGGGCCTGCACCTGTATCTGCCTTAATTCATGCTGCCACCATGGTGAAAGCAGGGGTCTATATAATTGCACGCCTCTTCCCAATATACTATAAAGCATATTGGGTTGACCAGTTTCAAGAAGCAGGATACTATTTCCAGATTATAGCTACTGTAGGCACGGTTACGGCTTTCTTAACAGCTACTGAGGCTCTTGCCTCTATAGAGCTTAAGAAGGTTCTTGCATGCTCAACTATGAGCCAGATAGGGTACATGATGCTAGGCTTAGGTGTTGCTGGAATGAGCCATACATCGATCGTAAGCGGATATATTGGAAGCATCCTCCACTTACTTAACCATGCTCTTTTTAAAGCAGCCCTATTCATGTGTGCAGGAATAGTAATACATTTAACAGGCTCGATATACTTGTATAAATCAACTCTTAATAGGAGAAACCTCTTCCTAACATGGCTTTTTATGTGGATTGCAGTCCTATCACTTATAGGGCTGCCTCCACTCTCTGGTTTCTGGAGTAAAGATGAAATACTTATAGCATGTATTGAGTCAGGTCAATACGTATTCTTCCTATTTGCGGTACTTACAATCTTGGTAACCTGCTTATACTCTCTAAGAATGATGTATTATCTCTTTCATAGAAGCTTGGCTAGCAATAATCATCATGGAGGAGAAGAGCCGATAGCATGGATGCCTATAGGAATACTTTCAACATTAACCTTAATTATAGGTATAATTGGATACCAGTATGTAGAATTCTTTAAGGAAGCATTCTCCAATTATTTTGCTCTATTTCTCAATAGTGAATCCTTACACCATGAAACTAACTTATACGTAAATATTATAACGATAGTGACCTCTCTACTAATTATAAGTGTTGCAATAGTAGCCTCTTACATATACTACTTTAAGTATAAAGGAGACTACATAGGAATAATTGAGAGAAACCCGGTTCTAAGAACCATGCACAGAATTTTATGGAATAGGTGGTATCTTGATAGATTTTATGAGATTGTTTTTGTGAGGAGTATATTGAAGATTAGGTCTGAGGTTCAGAACAGGTCTGAGAATTTAATGGATTCTATTCTGAATATAGGTGTTCCAAGATTATTCTCTAAAATGTATGATACGTTGAAATATATCCAGACAGGTGTGTTTTCAATAAACATGTTTTACATACTGGTGTTTCTGATATCTATATTTATCTTTACTCTGATGGTGATGGGATATGTTAGAATATAACCCGCTCCTACAGACAATCATTGTACCGATAGCTACAGCAGTAATCATAGGTCTTCTATCTAGCAAGATAGGTAAATTTGGAGGAATATTAACATGTATCTCTCTAACCTATACTTCAGCAATACTTACAATAATCTTTATAGATGTCTGGAGTAACTTGAACACAGTCTATGAAGAATATGTTTGGAGCGAGGTTCTTGGACTGAGGTTTGGTTTTCTCGCTGATGGTCTAAGCCTTCCAGTAGCATTAGTTATGAACCTAGTATGTACTGCATGCGCATACTATTCGATTCCATATATTATGCATCGTATCGAGATATTATATGGTGGTGAAAACTATAGATTATACAATCTATATTTTGCGATATATCTATTATTTGCAGTAGGTTTAACAGGAGTTGCATTCTCAACGAACTTAATTAGCATGTACATATTCTTAGAACTTGTATTGATACCATCTTACTTTATGATAGACCTATTTGGATATTATGATAGACATAGGATAGCCATGATGTATTTTCTGTGGAACCATCTTGGAGCAGGTCTCTTCCTAGCTGGAGTCATCCTAGCATACTTTAATAATGGTGGTAGTTTCAACATAATGGATCTGGCAAAAGTTGATGGTAGCTCAGCATTCTGGATATGTTTCTTCATACTTATTGGTTGGTTAATTAAGATGGCGGTCTTCGGATTTCATGTATGGTTACCTCATGCACATGGAGAACACCCTACATCTATAGCTGCAATAATTGCTACAATAGTAGGTCTCGGAAACTATGTTATAGTTAGGCTACTGGTTAGTAATCTTTTTAATGTCTTCCAAATATTTGGTCTACCATTAATGGTTTGGGCATTGATAACGATGGTTTATGGTGCATTCCTTACTCTGGCTCAAGATGATGTTAAGAGATTATATGCATGCTCAACTATTAGTCAAAATGCTTACTCTATACTAGGTATAGCAAGCTGTACGATACTAGGAGTCTATGGTGGAGTATTCTACTTTATAAGTCACATGATCGGTAAATGTATTTTATTCTCTGTAGCTGGGATAATAGTTTACATGACAGAGATTAGAGATATGAATAAGCTTAGCGGTTTGGCTAAGATCGCTCCATTTACTGCTATTCTCGCAATACTTGGTTCAATGATCCTCTCCGCTATACCTCCTCTAAGCGGTTTTCAAGCAGAGTGGATAATGTTTATAGGAATATTTGAGAAAGGTATCGAGATAGGGATTGTAGTAGCATTGATAGGAATATTTGCAACGTTCTTAACCTTAGTTTACACTTTCTGGCCTATCAAGAGAATATTCTTCGGCTCAGCATATACGGAGATAAACTTAAAGAAGAATCCAGTTAAAGAACCACTATTGATGGTGATCCCACTATATGTTTTGGCTATAACCTCTCTAATCTTTGGAATCTATCCAGATCTTATAATGAAGCTTCTAGAGAATTCCACCCTCTAAATACTGATAATATTTTAGCTGAATATTAAAACTAGTTTACTCTCAGAATAATCTTGGAGATTACGGAGTCCTTCTATAAAAATCATTGATTAATAATAGTTTTATTCAACTGTTTAGAGAAGATGTGAATTACACAGAAATTTAAAGATACGAGAGTATTCAAATTGAGAAATCTATAAATCTCTTTGTAACTTTCTAGATATTCAGGAATGTGTTAAGATTATGTTCGGAGAGTGAGTTCTAGAATTGGAAACATCATTTAAAGATCTCTCTGAGCTGATTCTTAGATTACACATGCTAGTTTCGAGGATTAAAGAGATTAAGAGGACTGGATGGGTTGAGAGAGGTGTAGAAGATGCTGAATCTGTTGCAGACCATTCTTTCACCGTACTGGTACTATCTATGATCTTTGCAGAAGTTAGAGGATTGGATTTAGTAGAAGTCGCCCGCATGGCCATAATACATGACCTAGCTGAAGCAGTAATAGGAGACTTAACACCTAAGCAGAAAGAGGAGAGAATACATGAGTATAAACGTATGGAGGAAGAATTTATAGAATCTATAGTAAAGATTATGCCGAGAGATCTTGGTGAAAAATATCTAGAAGCTTGGAGAAGATATTCCGAAGGAAGAAGCAGAGAGGCAGAACTAGTTAGATTGGTGGATAAGCTAGAGATGGGTTTACAAGCTCTCAGGTATCTGGAGAAGACAAAGAAAGAGAAGCTTCTAGAGATATATGGGTCAGCGTTAGAATCTGTTAGAGAAGACCCGGAAATTCTAAATATATTAAAAGAAGCGTTGAACCGGTGAAGATATATATCTCCGCCACCATACATATGGATAGTATAGATGTTCTTAGCCGATAGACTGTCTGTTAAGGCATTATACCCTTTCCTACCAGAAGCTAAACAAGAATTTCTATCCCTAGGCTTCGATCTAGAGTCTTTTAAGTCGCCATCTACCAAGCCTATAGTTGAGAGAGCCTTTGAAAGGATCGTCAATGCTCTAAGATTTGGTGAGAATGTTGATCCGATGAAGGTTGCTGGAGATAGTATTACAGAGCTTGTCTCTTTTCCATTATCAATAGTTATTGTAGCGAAGACTGGAGATAAGTTCTTACAGAGAAGGTTTGCTCTAGCCGAGGCCTCGATAATACAGAAGAGATTGATGAACGAGTTGATGAGTAGAAGTGGTCTAGAATTTGTTCTAGATATAGCTAGAAATGTATTCAAGATGGATGTAGAACGTGATGATTATCCACCATATTCTTACACTGTAGGTTTAGTAGATTACCTCAAGTCTGCTTCTAGATTCAATGATCCATCTTGGAAGCTTGTCAATAGAGTGGTAGATAGAGGAAGAGTATATGTAGAAGCTCGAGAGCTAGTAAGGCTTCTAAGAGATAGGGTTGAAAAATATGTCTTAGAGAATATTGAGAAGGCTGAGAGAGAGGTTGGGAGACTGCCCGATAACTTAGAAGAGATAGTGAATAATTTGAGAAGCATGATCCCCGCTAGGAGGATCGAGGGTCCTCCCACGACAGATACCTCAAAGCCTGAAGCGTGGCCACCATGTATTAAAGCGATCTATAGTAAACTTGTATCTGGAGAGAGTGTGAGCCATTTTGGAAACTTCTTTATAGCCTCATTCTTGATCAATACCGGCTTATCCATAGATGAGGTAGTCTCGATATATTCTCAAAGGAGCGACTTTGATGAAAAGATTGCTAGATACCAGGTAGAGCATATAGCAGGCTTGAAAGGTAGTAGAACCAAATATATTAATCCAAGTTGTAGTAAGGTAAAGACAAATGGTTTATGTATCGAGAATGGTAGATTTTGTGGAAACATTAAAAACCCGATGACATACTATAAACGGAAGCTAAAGGAGATGGTGAAGGATGATAAAGATAAAGATGATTATGGAAGAGAACGCGGTGAAGCTGGCGGTTAAGCTCTCTGAAAAACTAGCACTCAGAAACATTATACCGATAATAAAGAATAGAGAAGTATTGTTGGATGATTCCTCCATAGAGGATTCCATAAACATTCATGAAGCATTATACTATATTAGAGCTAGTCTACAGGATGCTGAGATAAGATATAGACGGCTCTATGTAAAGGATGGTACAGTATATGTAGAGGATGAAGAGGCTGGTGGAGGGGTCGTAGACGAACCACCACTACTCTTCTGCCCACTATGCGGATATACAACAATATATGAAGAAGTCTACTGGATACATGTAAAATCCCATGGAATAGTATAACATACTAACCACTAGTCTTTAAAGATAAGCCTTAACCCTATTTCTCTCAAAGCCAACTCACTTATCTTTTCATAATATATCTCTGTAGATAGCCTCTTATCTGCTCTCAATAGATCATTATACGTAGGCTCACTAGTCTTTAATAATACGCCTACAGGATGTTTGCCAGACTCTTGAATCGATAGAAGTATTCTGATAGCTTCACTCCTATTATCAGTCTCGAAGCCCAATTCATCTAGATAGACTATCTTCTCCCTCACTTCTCTAAGACTTCTAGAGAGGTTGAAGGTTGGGCAGACGCTCAGAATATTGATTATGGAGAACCCACGATGGCTGACCGCTTCTTTAATCTGCTCCTTCAATCTCTTTACATCTCCTATGAATCCTTGTGCCACATAAGTTGCACCACTTATGATCGCCAGTAAGAGTGGGTTTAAAGGTCTCTCCGGCCATCCTCTCGGAGTGGTCTTTGAGATGGTATTCAATGGGGTGGTGGGTGATGGCTGACCTCTAGTATTCCCGAAAACACCATTATCTACCACGATATATGTTATCTCTACATTTCTTCTAGCGGTATGGATAAGATGGTTGCATCCTATACTATAAGCGTCTCCATCTCCTGATACTCCTATAACCTTTAGATTTGGGTTGACCAACTTTATACCTGTGGCCGCTGGTAAGACTCTTCCATGCAATGCTTTAAGAGAATTCGTGTTTATATAGCTCCAGATAAATGTTGCGCAACCTATACCGCAGACAATAACGATCTCTTCAGGCTTTAGACCTAGATCCATGATTGCGGTCTTCAAAGCTTCGTAAACTGAAAAGTCTCCACATCCTGGACACCATCTAGGTTTAGAACGTTCAAGAATATCTACCACCATCTTATATCTCACCCAATGATCTCTCGATAGACTTCGTAAGGTCTAAATGGGTGTCCATCAAACTTTCTTACACTCTTTACCTCACAGTTTTTAGGAATCTTCGATGAGATTAGATTTAAAACTTGTCCAGAAGCATTCTGTTCAACGATGTAGACCCTCTTCACATCTGCTAAAACTTCTTCAAGCTTTCTTGGAAGTGGCCACAACTGTTTTAAAGGTATATGTTTAATCCTTCCATAGTTTATCCTTCTTAAAACTTCATCTACAGTCGAACTACATGAACCTACGCTTACAATCGCCTCATAAGAGTCTAGGTCTCCTCGAACCTCCCAGGCAACCGGATAATCCTCCAACTCTTTCAACTTCCCCATCCTCTTCTTAGACATCATAACATGTAATGCTCCATCTTGGGAAGATAATCCTCTCTCATCATGCTCAACACTACTTGCCACGACTAAGAATCCTTCTATAGGTGGGGATGGCACGCTTTCCATCTCACTATATCTAGGAAATATTTTAAGTGATTCTTCTCTCTGTCTATGAACAGATATTCGCCCAGAACTTCTCCGCGTCTCTAATAGATCTATACTATGATAATTCATTGTGTACGATTGGTCTAGTAAGAGTATTACTGGGCATCTATACTTGTCGGCCAGCTCGAATGAGAGCACTGTCATAGTATAGTATTCTTCAATCTTAGAGGGGGCGAGAACTATCCTAGGAACATCTCCATGAGAAGGATGTGTAGCTAGATCGATATCTGACTGTTCATGAGCTGTTGGAAGACCTGTGCTTGGTCCAACCCTCTGAACATCTATCACAACTATCGGGATCTCGGCCATGGCCGCAAACCCGATACCTTCAACCATAAGTGAGAGACCAGGACCAGAGGTTGTAGTCATAGCTCTAGCTCCAGCATAGCTCGCACCTATAATCATATTGATTGCAGATAACTCATCTTCTACTTGGACTGCTACTCCACCCATCTCGGGAATCCACTTCATCAATCTCTCCATGATCCCGGTTGAAGGAGTTATAGGATAACCTGCAAAGAATCTACAGCCAGCGGATAGTGCGGCAAGAGCAACCAAGTCCGAGCCGCTGACAATAGTCTTAATATTGCCTGAGCCAGATACTTTGATCATCTTAAGATCACTCTTGAGAGACATCCTATAACCTGAATCTAACCCTCTTAAGCCAGATTCCAGAAGCTCTATCTTCTTAATCTTCTTCTCCAAGACCTTGGAGACCGTCTCAAAATCTAGTCCGAGAACTCCTGAGACAAATCCTACAGCAACTACATTAGGTCTAGACCTAGTCTCTATCGATACTTTCTTCAAAGGTATTCTTATTATTCTTGCATCTAGCCAGACATCTCTATAATCTTCATCAAATACTACTATGCTATCTTTCTCGAGAAGCCCATCCAGATCTCTTAATCCAGCTTCATCCAACAAGACTACTATGTCTAGTTTATCTGGAGGTGCTCTAACAGGTTCTTCAGAGATTCTTATCTCTGAGAATGTATATCCTCCTCTAACGATTGTTGGAAACCATCTATAGGTATAGACGTTTAAACCTTTTAGAACACATGCTTCAGCCAGTATCTCGGCAGCAAACTCTACCCCTTGACCTGTTAGACCGGCAAATCTTATCGAGACTTCCTTCAAGTATCTCCCAAGATTACTTATTGATACTCTCTCAAAAGTATTCCTGATCAGATTATGGTTTAGAATTTATCCAGCAAGATCATGACAAGATGGTTCAGAGTATAGTATTATGAAGTATTAAAGTTAAAGTTATAATTCTATAGAAAGTTATCGAATGGTTTGGATTATCTCTGTTCAACAGATTGAACTTATCCTTTAAAGAATAACCATCCTCTTCCCGTATTTATTAGAATGTATCTTCCATTAAGCTTGGAGCCGACCATATTTATTATGATCTTCTTATCCGGCTCATACTCTTGGAGGATATATTCTCCTCTATCCCATATCTTAACAGTTCCAGCACCATACCCTTCTACGATCTCACCTTCAAAATTAGAGTAAGATAATTCATGGTCAGCTTGAGGAATACACAATCTCTTAACACCTTTAGTTGTGGGAGGCTCCTTCCTCATCGCCCACGACTTCAATACACCCTCCATCTCCAATCTCAGATCATAGTGTAATCCAGCCCTCCTAGCATGATGTTCATGGACTACAAATATCGGCATAAGTCCTTCACCTCACCAGTACATACTTAACCCTTCCACCATCAAAATATTCACTTAAAGATCTCTCATCTATCATCCAGGAGATATATGACTTAACCGCAGAACTATAGAGGAAATACATGGAAGGCGATATGTTGATCTTGAGATTTAGGAGAATGTTTGAGACTATTTCTTCAAGAGATGTGGGGTTGAGAGTACATTCTTCGATCAGTCTTCTAACCTTATCTATAGATTGAAGATTTACATCTATTAGCCTACTGATATCTGTAGCTGGATCAGCATGGGATAGAACATAGAACTTGAACCTTCTCTCCTTAATCTTCTCCAGAGTTCTCACGACCTCTCTAACATTGAAATGATATAATACTCCATATTTTTCTATTAGATTCTCAGGGAAGACTAGATCTGCTGTAAAAAATATATCATCAGCGATTACTCCATACATATTGAAAGAGTGGCCCGGTAGTGGGATATATTCTATTCTTAGCTCATCATCTAGACCAGCTTGAATATTTCTATATACTTTTGAGGGTTGAGCCATGAAGAATTTATCTCTTAAGCTCTCCGATGGATAAGCACCATAAAGAAATATTGGTTCAAGGATAGGCTTCTCGATAAAATATGACTCAACCTCTGGAGCGAGTACCTTTGAGCCAGTCCTACTAACTATTATATTGTTACCTCCAATGTGGTCTGCGTGGGAATGAGTATTCAATAAGTATCTTAACTCTAGGCCAGCATCTTTAACTATATTAACTATCCTTCTCCCCTGATCTTCATCTAGTCCAGAATCGATAACTATACACCAACCATCTCTACATACTACCCCAATATTGGTCCTTCCAGGAATATAGTAAATGTCTCCATGGATCTTCTTTAAAGCTCTGTCTGGACACATCCAAGATCTGTTTAGATAGAATGATAGAGGCTTATAACGATTACTAGTAGATGAATGTCCTAAGATAATAGAATAAAGATAAGAATTAGAGATAATAGAAGATTCTGGTGGTTCGAGTTTTGAAGAGTTCTCTAAGATCCTTCATAGAGTGGTTAAGGAGTGAAGGTAAGATAGTGGAGATAGATGAGCCTGTCTCGACTAGATTCGAGATACCGTTAATGCTTAAGAAGCTTGAGCCGAAGCCTGTACTATTTCACAGAATAGTTGAACATCCCGATTTCAAGCTTGTGGGAAACCTCTGTGCAGATAGACAACTCTTAGCAGCATCCATCGATACCTCTATAGAAAAGTTAAAAGAAAAGGTTATAGATGCTATAGATAATCCTGGACCGATCGAGATAGATGATAATCCACCATGCCAAGAAGTCGTATTAGAAGACCCGGACTTGACGAGACTGCCCTTTATCTGGACGGGAATACGTGAGAGGGCTCCATACATATCGGCTGGAATAATAGTAGCTTATGATAGAGAATATGGTTACAATGCCAGCTACCATAGGCTCATGTTACTGGATAAGAAGAGGGTGGCAGCTAGAATAGTTCCAAGACATCTGTATAAGTATATCGAGAGAGGTAATAGGGAGATTGCTATAACCATAGGAAACCATCCTGTCTTCATGTTCTCTTCAGCTATCTCACCAGAGCTGGGTATAAGCGAGCTGGCCATAGCATCAAGACTGAAACCGATAAAATATGCTAAGACATTGACTAACAACATACTGGTTCCAGCTGAGTGTGAGATAGTCTTAGAAGCATATATAACAGATGAACTAGTAGATGAAGGACCATTCATAGATATTCTAGGAACATATGATATAGTACGAAAGGAAAGAGTTATAGAGGTTAGATGCATCACTATGAGAAAGAATCCAATATTCCAATACATTCTACCAGCTGGTTATGAGCATAAGAATCTAATGGGGATCCCGAGGGAGATAACAATATTCCGTGAAGTGAGTAAGGTATGTGAATGTTTGGATGTTAGATTGACGCCGGGGAGTGGAGGATGGTTGAACGGCGTGGTAAAGATAAGAAAGAAGAATGAAGATGATGCTAGGAAAGCTATAGAAGCATCTTTCAGAGGGCATGAAAGCTTGAAATACGTGGTAGTCGTAGATGAAGACATAGACATATACAATATGGAAGATGTAGAGTGGGCTATAGCTACTAGAACCCAGATGGATAGAGACCTGGTTCTCAAGACTGGTGAGAAGGGGTCTTCTCTAGATCCTTCAGCAGACCAGATAACGAGAGCTACATGTAAAGCAGGTATAGATGCAACCATACCGCTAAATGTGAACAGGGAGAAGTTCATGAAAGCTACCATACCCTAAACATACAGAATATCAATGAACATCTAAAAATCTAAAAATATGCTTATCTGAACATCATTATTTCTATCTCTTGAAATATATTCGCTATGAACAGATAGAAAGATCTACGTAATGTATAGTCTCTACTGAACATTAATATAATACGTTTAGAGATTACACCATCATAGGGATACATGAGCATCTGATCATGGTGGAAAGATGTATCTGACAAGTGAAGAGGAGAAGATGCTTAATGGAGAGATGGGTCAGGCGACGCAGGTGGCCATGGAGATACTTGTAGCACTTGGAGAGATATATGGAGCGGAGAAGATGGTGCCGATAGTCAGTGCCCAGATCTCTGGAGTATCCTACAAGAATCTAGGTGAAGCTGGATTAGAGTGGTTGGAAGGATTGTCTCGTGATGGTAAGGTGAGGGTAAAAACAACTCTAAACCCCTCAGGAGTAGATTTTGACCAGTGGAGAGAGATGGGTATAAGTGAGAGCTTCGTAGAGAAACAGAAAAGAGTTATAAATGCATATCTGGCCATGGGTATCCAGCCTACACTAAGCTGTACACCATACTTGGCTGGAAACCTCCCCAAGTTTGGAGAACATCTAGCTTGGGGTGAAAGCTCTGCAGTCATCTTTGCCAACTCAGTCATCGGAGCCAGAACAAATAGAGAGGGTGGGCCGAGTGCATTGGCCGCAGCATTAACTGGTAGAACACCATACTATGGTCTACATATAACAGAGAATCGATCATATTCTATGAGAGTAAAAGTTCCAGAGCTTAAAGATGAATACGATTTTGCACTACTAGGACATGTAGTGGGAAAGATATCTAGAGGTAGGATACCATTGTTTACCGGGATTAAATCTGCGAATCATTCTGAGCTGAAAGCTCTTGGAGCAACTCTCTCCCTTACGGGAGGGACGCCGATGTTTCATATCGATGGTTTAACCCCTGAATATACTATAACTCCAACAAGTAAAGTTGAAGAAATAGAGATCGAAGATAGAGAGTTGAAGGATGCTGCAGAAGAGTTTAAAGATGAGGTTGACCCAGAATTAATATTCATAGGCTGCCCCCATGCCTCACTAGAAGAGCTTATAATGCTTCTCGATAGGCTTGAAGGTAGAATGGTTAAGAAGAAGGTATGGGTATATGTCTCGAGGGCTGTAAGTGATCTGGCTAGAGCCCTTGGAATATATCAGAAGCTTGAGAAGCTTGGCGTAAGAATACTATCGGATACATGTCCTATAATTGCACCTATAAATGAACTGAATATAAAAAGTGTTGCTACAAACTCTGTTAAAGGTGCATGGTACTCTAGAAATCTAAACAATTTGAAGGTCAAGCTTCTCAGATTAAACGATCTAGTAGAAGAGGCTGTAAAGGATGTACGTTGAGGTTAGAGGCAGGGTTATTAAGAAGGGAGAAGCTCGGGGAGAAGCATTGAAGACTACTGAGCCGATAAGTTTCTATGGAGGAGTAGATCCCGAGACAGGCATAGTAATAGAGAGAGGACATGAGCTGGAAGGAAAGAATATATCTGGAAAGATACTCGTATTTCCACAAGGTAAAGGCTCAACGGTAGGCTCATACGTACTCCTAAGACTTAAGAAGAATGGTAAAGCTCCACTAGGTATTATCAATTGGTTCTGTGAACCCATAGTAGCAGTAGGCGCCATAATCTCAAACATACCGACGGTAGATAAAATAGATATATGCATGATAGAAGATGGAGACTGGGTCGAGATAAGTGGAGAAAGAGTCTTGATCAAGAAAAAATCTAGATAAAAAGTTACCTAATACATAGTATATCCACTAGATTTTTTAGTCGGAGATGACATTATGATCTACGGGAAGTCTTATTGTTAATCTATGTTAGATTTCACGGTAGAGGTGGTCATGGAGTAAAGACTGCGAGTAGAATTCTCGGAAACGCCGCCCACCTCGAAGGCTACTATACTCAAGACTTCCCAGTATATGGTGCGGAGAGGAGAGGGGCACCGATAGTCGCATTTACCAGGATCTCAGATGAACCATCACCAATATTTGATAGAGGATACATCTACAATCCGAACATGATCTTAATAGCCGATGAGTCCTTACTCAGAGATCCCATGGTAGCCCCTCTCGCAGGAATTCAGAGTGGTGGAACAATCTTCATAAATACGAGTAAACCGGTAGAGAAACTATCTTTAGATCGTGAAGATATAAGAGTGCTTACCGAGGACCTGATAGGTCTATCCTTAAAGTATATTGGAAGAACGGTCTTGAGCTCTGGTCTCGGATCTATAGCAGCTAAACTAACAGGTCTGATTAAATGGAGCTCAGTAGAAGAAGGTGTGAAGGAAGAGCTATTAGAGATAGGTATTAAGGGAGAAATCTTAGAGAAAAATATAATCTTCGCTAAGGTATGTTTTGAGAGGGTATACCCAGCATATCTACCGACTCCAAAACCCATCAGATCAAGCAGTATCTCGCCTATCGTCTGGCTTCCCCCTCATCTAACTATTCCCGAGGTAAGAAATGTAGGAAACTCTTGGATTAGGAAGACAGGCAACTGGAGGATCTTCAAACCTATAATAAACTCTGAGAAATGTACTAAATGTGGAGTATGTGTAATATATTGTCCAGAAGGAGTAGTAACAATGAGTAGAGATGGTCCCATGATAAACTATGATAACTGTAAAGGATGTCTAATATGTTTCAATGAGTGTCCTGTTAAAGCTATCAACTATATTAGAGAGGTTGAAGCAGCATGATGAGAAGTAAAATAATCTCAGACCTTAAACATAGGAGAGAAGTACCGCCACATATTACAAAAGCCAAGATGATGACTGGAAATACTGCAGCTGCATGGGCTGCGAGGTTGGCTGAGGTAGACTATATACCTGCATACCCAATAACACCTCAGACAGAGATTGTTGAAAAGCTTGCTGAATGGGTTGCTCTCGGAGAATTTAAAGCAAAATTAACAGTCATGGACTCTGAACACTCTATGCTAACCGCTGCTGGAACAGCATCATTAACAGGTGCAAGAGTATTCACAGCTACCTCCAGTCAAGGTCTACTCTATGGATTCGAGATGCTATACAATATTGCGGGTTGGAGGGCACCGTTGGTCTTGGTAAATGTCAGTAGGTCTCTTGCTGCTCCAATATCTCTAGAACCAGACCATAATGATTTCCTATCTACTAGGGATTCAGGCTTCATACTTCTACAAGCAGAAACATGCCAGGAAGTCCTAGACCTAGTATTGTTAGGTTATAGGGTCTCGGAAGATCATAGAGTCCTCCTACCCACAATAGTAAACATGGATGGATTTCATACATCCTTCACCCGTGAACCTGTCAAGCTGCCTGAGATCGATGAGGTTAGAAGGTTCCTACCCAGATATAATCTACCGAGACCATTTAGAGCAAGTAATCCTATAGCTAAGGGAGCATCCGTTCTACGGCCACCACTATATAGCTTCTATAAGTATCAGATGCATCTATCCTCGATCAACGCTATCAACGTATTCAAGGAAGCATGTGAAAAGTTTGAAGAATGTTTTGCTAGAAGATATGATGTAATCGAGAAGTATCTATTGGATGACTCTAGGTATGCTATCGTTATGATGGGCTCATACTCTTCTATAGGAAAGAAGGCGGTAAAGATGCTTAGAGAAGAAGGTGTTAGCATAGGCCTCCTCAAGCTGAGAATGATCAGGCCTCTACCATCTAGAGAGATTAGAAGAGCATTGGAAGGTAAGAAGGCTGTGGCGGTAATCGACCAGAACATCTCTCCAGGATTAGGTGGAATATTATACTCAGATATATCATCTATCCTATATAACATGGTTAATAGGCCTAGGATTATCCTTCCAGTGATCGGTGGAGTCGGTGGAAAAAACATTACATTGGATGAGATCAGGTATGTTGTAGAATTGATGGAAAAGTATGCTGATAGAGGAGAAATAGATCATCCAGTACTACTATTCAGGGAGGATGAGCTTAGAGAGGTAGAATCTCTCTTGAAGATAGGGGGTGGTGGATGATGTCTCAGTCAAGATTTAGAACCTTGAGAGATCTTATGGGAGAAGAATACATGGCTCCAGGTACATCTCTCTGCTCTGGATGTGGAGCCCTCCTAAATATCCGGTTATTCCATAAAGCTTTAGGAGAAAAAGTGGTATGGGTAAATGCTGCAGGATGTGTAACGCTGATGGTTGTTTATCCATTCTCACCTCTAAAGTCTTCATGGATGTATACCGCTATGGCTTGTGCACCTGCAGGAGCCCAAGGAATAAGAGATGCATTAGACATATTGATAGAGAGGGGGAAGATTCCTAGTGAAGAAGACCTGAAAGTAGTCGTGGTTACAGGTGATGGATCGGCTAGCGATATCGGTCTCCAGAGCACTTCTGGAGCTATACATCGTGGACTAGACTTCTATTATCTTTGCTATGATAATGAAGCATTCGGTAACACAGGCTTCCAGTTCTCTCCATCGACACCCTATGGTTCTAGGACGATGACCTCTCCACCTACACCACTAGTACCTGAAGGCCATAGAGGTAGAAAGAAGAATCTATTCGAGATATGGAGATCGCATAATCCCCCGTACCTGGCCACCATATCACCATCGCATCCGATAGATATGGTGAAGAAGATTGAGAAGGCTGCGAACTATAGGGGGCCAAAGCTCTTCATATCTCTAGCTCCATGTCCTCCGGGATGGGGGTTCGATACCATGAAGACTGTGAGGATGGCTAAGCTAGCGGTTGAGACAGGGGTATGGCCGTTGAAAGAGGCATTATATGGTGAAGTACATCATACTTATATTCCTAAATCCTTAAAACCCGTAGAAGAATATCTGAGGGAACAAGAACGTTTTAAACACCTATTCTATCCTGTAAAGAGAGAAGATGTGATAGGAAAAATACAGAGGGAAGTAGATGAGTATTGGAGGAAGGTCTACGAAAGCGAGGTCGTAGAGGAGGGTAGATCCTAGACCAAGACCCCTAGTCTTTAGATTCTTATATTGAATATGCTCTGAGCTATTACTCCTACGAGGAAGAATCCATAGAATATTGTTCCAGCCACCAGTAATATCGTTGTGATTATCGAGGGTCTAAGCTCTCTCGGCATAAATCTATAGTTAACTATTATCTGTAATGGATATGCGATCGTTAGAGCGAATAGACCTAGATTTGCACCTGTGAGGACGAGCTGATAGGGTGAAGCCCATCCAAGAGTTAGTGAGCCAACCATTATCACTAGAGAGACCGTGAATAGCACGTATAGTATTAGATAGTATAATCTTCTAGGATCGTTTTTAGCCCACTCCTTAACCTTTTTACTAGCGAACCAGAAATTATCCATGATCGTTCTTGTAGTAGCATCCATCAAACCCCATTGTGTATCGAATAGTATCCAGAACCCTCCAAGTAAGACGATTACCCATGCCACTCCACCCAGTACATTCGATAAAGCTTGAGCTTGTGCTGCCGCAATCCCGAAACCTCTTAGAGATGCAGCCTGCTCTGGGGTTAAAAGTGCATGGGCCATGACGCTCGTCATTAGAACCGTGATAAATGTTAGGAGGGCGAAAACTATCCAGCCGTCTAATCTAAGAACGTTGATCCAGCCTCTCCACCTTCTCAGATTATCTTCATCTATCTTGAAGGATGTTTCATCTACACTCAGCTCAACCTTCCTACCTCCGATTACAGCAGATATGTAACCTATCCTGTTAGCCATCCCCCATCCTTTATCTCTAGCATAGCTGGAGAGCATCAGGTTGAATCCGAAGCCTGCGGGTATGTAGGCTATGGCCCCAGAGATCGCTATCCAATCGATCTTACTCGGAGGTGGGAGTCCGCCTCTAGTAGAAGTGAAACCTCCCAAACCACTTAAGACTGTTAGCCAATCGTCGAGACTGGCAGCAGATAAAACAGCTATCAAGACCGTTATGAAGAGTAAGAATATTAGAGGCCAGCTTATCAGTTCGAGGGTTCTCTGAATCTTCCAGCCGATATGGAGTACGATTAAACCTACAATCAATGCAATCAAGCTCCATAATAGTAGGATTGTAGAATCTTGAGGTCCTGGTAGCCTACCAAGCTGTAAGGCCGTGGCTGCCGTTGCCGAGGCTATAGCCCAAGCAGGCCACATCACTGGAACAAACAATAATATCGTCCAGATCCAAGCCCATCCCATTGGGCCGGGTGGAAGCCTCTGATAAGCTTTATGGATTGGCTGACCACAGTATACAGGATACTTCATAGATTCTACAGCGAGTACCGCTTGTAGTAGACATGAGAGCGCAGCAGTCCATAGTAACTGTGGGCCGAAGGTAGCGATCACGGCTGGAAAAGTGATCCATTCTCCTGAACCTATAGCTAGTGATGCCATTATAACCCCAGGTCCAAGCGCTCTTAGATACGCTCTAACGCTAGGTTCAGGTGGTGGAGGTAGATCGCCGGAATGCTCCTTTCCACTCATATTTAGGAGATTCATTAAATAACTGGTATTTCAAACTTGCCACTGTGGGATCGATCTTCTTTAAAAGTTTATCTTCTTATATAACTTAAAACTCCGTTATATATGTTATAGTTTATACTTCTCTAAAGTCTCTCTAAAGATTCTATAGGTCTCATCATCGTAAAGACAGAAGATTATCTTCTTCAATCTCTTCCCACCCTCCATGAGATACTTGATAGCCGCCGATAACATTACCTCTGCACATCTATCTTTCGGATACCCGAATATACCTGTAGAGATCGCTGGAAACGCTATAGACTCTATACCATGTTCTTCTGCTAGTTTAAGAGAGTTTACAGTTGCTCTCCTAAGCTTCTCATCCTCTTCTCCCTCACCCATCCTCGGACCAACGGCATGAATAACATATCTAGCCTTCAATCTTCCTCCACTAGTGATGACGGCTCCACCGACTGGACAGTATCCAATCCTATCACATTCTTCTTGAATTATCCTTCCACCCTTCTTGAGTATCGCTCCAGCTACACCCCCACCCATCTTCAAACTAGAGTTTGCAGCATTAACTATCGCATCTACTTCCAACTCTGTAATATCACCTTTAACAAGCTCAATAACCGCTCCACCAATCTTTAACATACCTATAAAGAGGGATAAATCCCTAGATTAAAGATTATCTAGCCTCAGTAGATCAGAATATGAATTTATATAATAATCTGGGAATAATGATAGTAAACAATATAAGATTTAAGGATTCTATCGGGATTGATACATCCTAGACAAGATACCATCCATAATAATTAATATGATTATTCTTTAAAAATAAGATTGAACATGTTTCTGGTATGGACTTCGAGTTTACGGAAGATGAGATAAGATTTAGAGAAAGCGTCCAGGAATTCTGTAAGAGATATATCGAGCCTAGATGGGTTAAGATAGATGAAGAAGGTAGGATCCCATTAGACCTAATAAAAAAGATAGGTGAACAGGGTTTATTCACTATACCTGTCTCAGAAGAATATGGTGGCATGGGTGGAACAATAACTATGGCGGCCATAGCTGTAGAAGAGATAGCATACCATGATCCATCAGTAGCGACAGCAGTCTACACCCTTCTAAACAATGGGTGGCCATTACTAGTTGAGAGATACAGTAATGAAGATGTTAAGAGAGAGATATTGCCCAAGGTTGCTAGAGGAGACGTATTCTATGGGATAGCCTCAACAGAATCACATGGAGGTTCTGATGTAAGTGGAATAAAGACCTTGGCCACTAGAAATGGAGACAGCTGGATCATAAACGGTGAGAAAACCTATATAAGCGGTGTGAGGGAGATAAATGAGCTTCTCGAGGGTGGAGGATACTTCCTAGTAGCAAAGACTGGGAAACCCGATTACGGACATCAGAACATAACCGCATTCAACCTGATAGTGAAATGGGATGGCAAAGCAAGAGAAGGATGGAGACCGACGATCTTCGAAGAGATAGGTAGAAGAGGGATAAGCACAGGAGCATTCACTCTTGAAAACTTTGAGATAGAAGATAGATATAGAATAGGAGAAGTAAATAAGGGGTTCTACTATCTCATGGAAGGCTTCAATGTTGCAAGGATACTGGTGGCGGCTGCAAACATAGGTAGTGCTAGATGGGCTTTAGACCAAGCGGTTGAGTGGTTGAGAAATAGGAGGCTCTTCGAAGGTAGACCCATAGCCTCCTTCCAGGGAGTAAGCTTCAAATTCTCAGAACTATATGGAGAACTAGAAGCTGCAAGGCTCTTGACATATCGAGCAGCATGGCTTGCCGACAAGATCTATATAGAGAAGGATCGTAAATGGAGGGAGAAAGATCTAAATGTACCTGTAGCACTATGTAAGATGAAGGCTCCAGAAGCAGCTGTAAAGATCTATGAAGAACTGATGAAATGGTATGGAGCATACTCTTACACCAAGGATTGCAATGTCTACAGAGGATGGGTTGGAGTACTATCCTATCTAGTAGGTGCTGAGGGCGCACAGAACATAATGAGGATAATAATAGCTAGAGACATCATAGGCAGAGAATACATTAAAGGATAGATCCAAAACCTCGGTAGAAGAAGATTGAAGATACTGGTTCCAATAAAACTAACAATAGATGTGAGTCAATTAAAATACGAGTCTACTGGAGAGCCAATAATAGATATTGCACCGAGAAAGATGGGTGACACAGATAAATGTGCAGTAGAAGAAGCAGTTAGATTGAAGGAGAAATATGGAGCGCTAGTCACAGTCGTCACGATCGGGGCAAACAATGAGAGTATGAGAATAATTAGAGACTCTTACGCTATAGGTGTAGACGAGGGTTTTCTAGTCAAGGTAGATGAAGCAGAACTTCTCCAAACAATATCTATCGGAGAGACGATATCATCGATAGTAAAGAAGACGGGACCATACGATCTCATAATCCTAGGTGCAGGTTCTCTCGATACCCATTCATATACACTTGGACCGATAATAGCCTCCAAACTAGACATTCCAATAATATCCAGCGTAGATTCATTAAAATATGTTGATGGATTCTTTGAAGCATTATGTATTATGGAGGATGGATCATATACTTACCGAGCTAAGCCACCTATAGTAGTAACAGTAACTACAGAGGCCAATGAGCCACGCATACCTACGCTGAAAATGATATTGAAGTCGAAGAAGATGGAGGTGAAGACTTTAACACTTAAAGATCTCGGCATAGATGTAAAAAAGGTAGATCTGATTAATGTTAAGAAATATGTTGTCCAGAGGAAGAAGATAATCTGGGATGCTGGAGAAGACTTAGAGAATGCTGTCAATAATCTATTCGAAGTAATCGTTAGGGAGGGTGTACATAGATGAGGATAATGATCTATGGAGATAGTGTTGAATGGTTTAAGCAGGCTAAGACTGTGGCCGATAAGATAGGAGGAGAAACATTTGGAATAGCACCATCTAGTGAGTTAGGGGGAGAAGCTGCAAAAATTATAAGCAAGGTATACGTATTCGATTCTAAGATCTATGAACCCAACAGATACTACAAGATCATCCATAAAGTATCAGAAGAGGTCAAGCCAGACATCTCTATATTCTCTTCAACTATTAAGGGTAGAACCTTAGCAGGTCTATACGCAGGCTCCAAGGATGAGATAATAGTAACAGATGTAGTAGATGTTAGATGGGTTGATAAGAGTTTAGAACTAGATAGACTAGTTTATGGTGGAACATGTATAGCAACATTAAGATGTCGACCTCCACTCACCTTCTGCATCTCTCAAGGAGCATTCAAACCTACAGAGACCCATGTAAATGGAGGGATAGAATACATCAACATAATCGAAGATGAAAGGGTTGAAGCCGATTACAGAGCTAGAGAGCTTACAGGGATCCCTCTAGAGAGAGCTGATGTAGTCGTGGTGGCTGGTAGAGGTTTTAAGAAGAGAGAAGATCTAGAGATGGTGAGAGAGCTTTCATCAAAGCTTAAGGGTGCTTGGAGTGTTACTAGACCTCTAGCCGCAGATTACGGCTGGGCTGATAACTGGATAGGAATCTCTGGAGCGGTGGTCAGCCCAAGATTATACATTGCGTTAGGCGTCTCTGGACAACCACTACACATGATCGCTGCAAGAAGCTCCAAGATAATAATCGCTGTAAACAAAGATCCGAATGCACCCATATTCGAAGAAGCAGATTATGGTATAGTTGGAGATCTATACCAGGTAATTCCAAGATTGATAGAGAAGATCAAGCAGAAAGAATAGCTAGAGCAACACTATAGAATCTGTTATAACACTGTAAGTACCATGGGTATGAATATAAACAACACACTCAGAAGATCGCGTAGGATGATGGAGCTTCGAGACCATGAGTGAGAGATACGATGTAGTAATTGTAGGAGCCGGCCCAGCCGGATTATCTTCAGCATACTTCCTAGCAGAGAAGGGGTTCAAAGTTATCGTTCTCGAAAGAGGCTTAGAGCCAGGCTCCAAAAACATATTCGGTGGAAGAATCTATAGCTACGTGCTTGATAAATACTTCCCGGGATGGAGGAAGGAGGCACCTATCGAGAGATGGGTTAGAAGAGAAAAGATATCACTACTCTGTAAAAACGATCTTGTTAGCCTTGAGTATGATGTAGAAAGAGAAATGAATGGATATGATAGTTTTACAGCCTTCTTGAGTAAGTTCTTAAAGTGGATGGCCACAAAAGTCGAAGAGAAGCAAGCTCTAATCTTAACAAGTGTAAAGGTTGATGAAATCTTATTCAATAATGGTAGAGCTAACGGTGTAAGAGTTGGAGAAGAAAAGCTTGAAGCAGACTATGTAATCATCGCTGAGGGAGCGAATACACTCCTCCTAGAGAAGCATCATCTAAGAAAGAAGATCTATCCAGAGGACATAACAGTAGGAATAAAAGAGGTTATAAAACTTGGTAAAGAGAAGATAGATGAGAGATTTGGATTAAGAGGTGAAGAAGGTTTAGCACAGTTTCTCATAAGCCCCCTCTTCGGCGGCGGATTCATATACACCCTCAAAGAATACGTAGCTATAGGTGTAGTCTATAGACCCGTCTTCAAGAATCAGGTTGATGCAAAAGATGTAATAGAAGAGCTTAGACTCCACCCCTCAATATTCAAGATCGTCAGAGACGGTATCCCAATAGAATATTCCGCCCACATAATAAGAGAAGCAGGATACAGAGACCTAATGGAGAGACCCTATGGAGAGGGATACCTAGTAGTCGGAGATGCTGCAGGGTTACTCCTCAATACCGGGTTCACCATTAGAGGTGTAGACTTAGCTATAGAATCTGGGAGGCTGGCCGCGGAAGCATTAGAGAAGATAGCTGGAGGAGAAGACCCATCATACTATATGCAACTACTGGAAGAGAATAGGATAATCTCTATGTTAAAGAAGTTTAGGAAAGTTCCTAAAGTCTTGTCAAGTCAGAGACTCTACAAATTCTATCCAGAGATAGTCTGTAAAATATTTGAGAAGATATATTCTGTCGACGAGTCTCCAGAAACCTTGTACAATTCTATTAAAGAGACTATTGGTGGAAACTTCTCAACCATCAAGTCATTCTTCGAATTGTTATCGATGGTGAGAAGCATATGAAGAAGATGACAGTAGAAGAAAGGCTAGCTTTAACTAAGATCGAGATACATAGTGAACCGCATATAATCCTTGAATTAGAAAAATGTAAAAACTGCAATCTCAGACTATGCATATCCTCATGTCCTGCAGGATTATTCACCGTAGATGATTCGGGAGAGGTTAAGTTTACCTATGAGGGATGCCTAGAATGTGGGGCCTGCCGGATACTTTGCCCAGAAGGATCTATAAAATGGAGCTATCCTCCAGGAGGATTCGGAGTCCAGTATAGATTTGGATAATCAGAGACATTAGCTAAAAGTGATCTATATGGTTACTGTAGAAGAATTCTCAGAGATAATAAAGATCTTGGAATCTAAATACTCTGTAGAGATGCCTTCACATGTCTCAGGAGATCCCTTCAAGATACTGGTAGGAACGATACTATCACAAAGGACTAAAGATGAGATAACAAATAGAGCCTACGAATCCCTATTCGATAAATATTCAGACATCAAATCTCTAGCAGCTGCTCCCACAAAAGATATAGAGAGATTAATTAAACCTGTAGGATTCTACAGGGTCAAGGCTAGACGGATAAAAGAAGTTGCAAGAATAATTCTTGAAAGATATCTAGGCAATGTTCCAAAGGATAGAGATGAGCTTCTAAAGCTTCCAGGAGTTGGAGATAAGACTGCAGATATAGTTTTATCTATTGGGTATGGCTTCCCAGAGATAGCAATAGATACACATGTTGAGACCGTGTCAAAGAGGCTTGGAATAGCAGATGAAGAAGATAGATACATGCAGATAAAAAAGAAGCTAGAGGAGTTAACACCCATCGATAAACGTCCAATTATAAACCATCTCTTCGTAACATTTGGAAGAGAGATCTGTAGAAAGCCGAAGCCTAAATGTTCCATCTGCCCAATAAAGAGCTTCTGCAGATATTATAAATCAGTACATTCAGGAGACCTTGTAGATTATAAGAGTAAGTAATCTTCTGAGATCTTTTAGATCTAGATTAATATGATGGTAGAGAACCATTCCACCTCCTAAAAAATAGTATTGTCAGTATTGAAGTTACCATGATGATTAGGCTTAGAGCTATGATAAGTATCGTGTTTACCGTTGAGTGGTACCCTAAATCCCTTCTCAATCCTTATATCTATATATTTAGAGCTTCTTTTTCATAACTTAACTTAGAATACTCTTGTTCTAGATCTTGATACTTTTCGGAGACCTCGGATAACTTTTCCTCGATGTCTTCGTAGCTTCCAACCAGCCTCTGGTAATCTTCTCCCAACTCTCATGACTTCATCAATAGCAAAATCTCCTCTGAGAAAGATAACATTAAGCTTGAGAGGCATCTATACAGATATCTCTCATCCTCCATTCATCGAGGAGGCTCTCTTCAAGAGTTGAATCATCCTCAGCCTCAACATATTGTAGGAATGGCGTTAAAGATGAAGCCATGAGCAAGATACAACATAAGATAGATCTGTAGATATAATGAGAAGCTGACATTTTTCAGAAATTCCTAAGAGAAATTTTTATATAAATATTGATGAACTAAAAGAAAATCTAGCCTGGGTAAAGATCTATATCTGGATGCTTATAGACAGATTTCCAAAGATTCCTTCAGCATTTAATGTGAGGTATTTAAAGTCTATCTAGACGTAAAGTGTATAAGGATAACTATATGTAATCCTTGTAGCTTGATTGTTTAGAGATAGTGTCCTTAAGAATGTTCTGAGTAAGTGTGAGAAGATATGGTCGATATAAAGATAGTTGAGGAAGATGTGAAGTACATTAAAGCTGAGCTTGAAGGTATCCCACTGTCCATCGCAAATGCTATTAGAAGACTAGCTATAAATGAGGTCCCTGTAATGGCTATCGAAGAGATCCTCATAATCGAGAATACGTCTGCTATGCCTAACGAGGTCCTAGCCCATAGAATCTCCCTAATACCATTCATCTCCGACATAGATAGATATGTGGCACCGGAAGAATGTACTTGTGGCAGCCGATTAGGTTGTGAAAGATGTGTTGTAAGATATGTACTTAGAGCTGAAGCAAGGGAAGAGCCTATAACAGTCTACTCAGGAGACATGGCCCCTGAAGATGCTAGCACAACGGTAAAACCAGTAAGCTCCAAGATACCGATAGTTAAACTAGCTCCTGGACAGAGATTAGAGATGGAGCTCTATATAAGAGTCGGTAGAGGTAGAAAGAATGCAAAATGGCAAGCGGCTATATCTTCACTATATGAGAAAGATGGTGAACCAGGTAAGAGAATCCTCTTCATAGAGTCTATAGGATTCCTGCCACCTAG
>JBCNVN010000070.1:0-637 GCA_039630055.1 Candidatus Caldarchaeales archaeon
GAATTCATTTCCACATATTTTGCATCTGTGTTTGTGAGTATAGACAGAATCTCATAGAGAGAATTGAAAGAAACATTATTCCCATCACAACGTTCTCGCAAAGATTTCTATAGGAATCTCATAGAGAGAATTGAAAGTCATAACAACACCTCAGCTCTGAAAAATATTATGCTTGTTTGAATCTCATAGAGAGAATTGAAAGAGCGTGCCAGCCCCCCCTCTATCCTGAATCTATATGTGGAATCTCATAGAGAGAATTGAAAGTAGTATTCCGTCTAGCAGGATCGAGATCATTACACTATTTAGAATCTCATAGAGAGAATTGAAAGATAATGAATTCTAGTATTTTATGGTCTTTTGACATAGTGTGAATCTCATAGAGAGAATTGAAAGAGCTCTTCCGCTTTTTGTATTATATTCTTTACTGGATCGAATCTCATAGAGAGAATTGAAAGTTATCTCTTCTTGGGTTGGTAGTATATCGCTTGGATATTCAAGAATCTCATAGAGAGAATTGAAAGCCATATATGTCTATGATCTATGCATCACTAGGATTTGGAATGAATCTCATAGAGAGAATTGAAAGAGAACAGCCCCTTCTTCACCAAGTCTTCAACCGCTTGAATCTCATAGAGAG
>JBCNVN010000071.1:0-625 GCA_039630055.1 Candidatus Caldarchaeales archaeon
TTCAATTCTATTTATGAGATTCTAGAGAAACTAAAGGAAATGTTGGAGTTGAAATAAACTTTCAATTCTCTTTATGAGATTCGTTCTCGAAGAAAGTGGAGTAGAGAGAAAATGCTTGTCAGCTTTCAATTCTCTTTATGAGATTCCCAGCATCTTATTTTCTTTATCAGAAAGGAATAAAATGTTACTTTCAATTCTCTTTATGAGATTCATATTATAAAGTATGCGAAATATGTTTGTGGTTCTACATCTTTCAATTCTCTTTATGAGATTCATAGATGAAAACAACATACATTATAATAATATAGATAAAAACTTTCAATTCTCTTTATGAGATTCTTCATAGGCGACACAGCATACTCTGAGGAAGTGTTGAACGCTTTCAATTCTCTTTATGAGATTCTTGAGAACAAAAAAATTGGTGAAGGAGTTGATGAAGTCTTTCAATTCTCTTTATGAGATTCGTAAAAAACCAAAAAATATTACTATTGGCGACAATTAAACCATATCCTTTCAATTCTCTTTATGAGATTCATATTTGTTTAAACAGGCTCGATCCAGAGAAGATGCTCTCTTTCAATTCTCTTTATGAGATTCTAAGATTGAACAGCATGATGGAATAACG
>JBCNVN010000072.1:0-590 GCA_039630055.1 Candidatus Caldarchaeales archaeon
TTATGAGATTCCTTCTTCCAGTGGAATAACTGTATAATGAGAGCCTACTATCTTTCAATTCTCTTTATGAGATTCACAGCATCTTGATCGTGGATACTGTCGAAACCTTATGAACTTTCAATTCTCTTTATGAGATTCTCGTTATGGTTGATGGCATCCTATGGTTAAGAAGTGAATACTTTCAATTCTCTTTATGAGATTCGAAGTTAGGCGATTCGAGAATCAACGAATTCTAGGGCTTTTCCTTACCTTTCAATTCTCTTTATGAGATTCGAGTTTCTAGCTGAATGTGGAATACTTTTTAGAAATAGAAACTTTCAATTCTCTTTATGAGATTCCCACTGAAAGAAACCATTATTTCATCATAGTCAAAATATTTCTCTTTCAATTCTCTTTATGAGATTCTGAAAACAATAATCTTGAAAAACAAGTAAGAGAAGAAGTTATCTTTCAATTCTCTTTATGAGATTCTAATATCATAATAATAGTAGAGGTGATGTGGGTGTGATAAACTTTCAATTCTCTTTATGAGATTCGATGGGTTGAGAATGTGAATACGATACTTGGGACAAATTTCTTTCAATTCTCTT
>JBCNVN010000073.1:0-569 GCA_039630055.1 Candidatus Caldarchaeales archaeon
AGATAGTTGATTCTGAAAATCATGGCGGAATAATCCATGAAAGAATCTCATAGAGAGAATTGAAAGAGAGTAAGAGCACTAATAGAAGTGAATGGAAATAAAGAGAATCTCATAGAGAGAATTGAAAGTGATCTCAAGCACTTCTTTCTGCTGTTTGCTTAGATTGATCAATGTTGAATCTCATAGAGAGAATTGAAAGATAGCTTTAAATGTTTCACGCATCAAGACATTTTGTGCATCTAGAATCTCATAGAGAGAATTGAAAGTTTTTCATCACCTCTACTATTATTATGATATTAGGACTATAGAATCTCATAGAGAGAATTGAAAGAAAACTTTTAGATACACCATACCATCATACGTCTTAATTAGTGAATCTCATAGAGAGAATTGAAAGTAGCAAAAGAGCTGAAATCATGGCATGACGCTTACGAGATAAGAATCTCATAGAGAGAATTGAAAGTATTCTCCCCCTTCAAAATGCTTGGCTATGTAATGTGATGAATCTCATAGAGAGAATTGAAAGTATTCTTCATCTCATAGACTACATCAATCTTAGTCATCGAATC
>JBCNVN010000074.1:0-562 GCA_039630055.1 Candidatus Caldarchaeales archaeon
TAATAGACTTCTTATGATTTTTATCACTTTCTAAGACTTCGGTTCTAATTCTAGATATTTTTAAATTGTTTACTAGTTAACCATTCTATTCTAATCCTCGGATTAGCACACTAAACCTATCCATCCTTAGAAATTGTTGTTCGATATACTAAGCCATGTAGAACCAGTAGAGAATGAATCTAAAAGAGAGTGGACCGGGCGGGATTCGAACCCGCGACCTCCCGCGTGCGAGGCGGGCGATCTCCCACTGATCTACCGGCCCTATAAAATGATCTTTTAATACATCCTCTTAAGATTTACTTTATTTCTAATATTCTTCGATTCTTGCACCTATTTGTGAAGGTTTCGTTATTATTCCTTTAGCTTCTATATAGTTTTCATTAAATTTCTCTAATACTTTTTGAAGTATATTCTCTGCATCTTCTGGATAGGTTAATGCGAAGACTGATGGTCCTGCACCACTTATGCTAAATCCTAGAGCTCCAGCTCTCAATGCTGTTTCTTTAACTTCATTGAACTTGGGTATCATTATACTTCTAGCTGGCTCAACAATATAATCTCT
>JBCNVN010000075.1:0-235 GCA_039630055.1 Candidatus Caldarchaeales archaeon
TCTATTTAAAGGAATCTCATAAAGAGAATTGAAAGATATAATATGTTTCTAAATCTACGTCGTATGTTGGATCTGTACGAATCTCATAAAGAGAATTGAAAGCTTAGTGTTGACTCTATATAGGGCGGATCACAATAGAGAATCTCATAAAGAGAATTGAAAGGTAAATACGTACAGTCGTGTGAGGGTTATTTTTAGCTGAGTTGTTTTATATAATAAAAAGAATTGAAATAGT
>JBCNVN010000075.1:245-545 GCA_039630055.1 Candidatus Caldarchaeales archaeon
ATGTGATTTTGGCCTCTCTTTTGCTTTTGATGATTTCGAATCTCATAAAGAGAATTGAAAGTGGAAGACTAGACCGGAATGGTACTTGAATATGAAGTCTAAGGAATCTCATAAAGAGAATTGAAAGAGACAGCTTGAAGAAATATCATTCACAAATGTGAATGATGAGAATCTCATAAAGAGAATTGAAAGCCCTGAAAGATGCTGGGACAGTGAATTTTAATATGTTAGAGAATCTCATAAAGAGAATTGAAAGTCCAAAACGGTTGTGAGAATATTTATCAGTCTGGGCAGGAATCT
>JBCNVN010000076.1:0-532 GCA_039630055.1 Candidatus Caldarchaeales archaeon
GCCAACATTATATATTTCACTATTCCTAAACCAACGTTCTTCCAACACCTAAATTCTTCATTTCTGCCATTTTTTTAGCAGCGCTACCGTCTTCAGCCAAAATAATACTCAAGTATTAAAAGCAATAAATGTGCTAATCCTATAATTAATGGCTCAGCTCTCAAGAAGATACAGCCATATGATCTGCGCCATAGCAAAATTAAGACAACAATAATCTGTACTAAACTCTAGCCTTAGCGACAGATGAGGAACATATCTGCTGAAACAGTTGAGAGACTAAGATCTGATAGAAGCCGAGTTTGAATATAGATGCAGCATAAACAATATAAAACTCTTCAGTAAGAGGAAATCCTAGTGGATTTAAAGGGGCCGTGGTCGAGCTTGGTCCAAGATACGCGCCTGGGGCGTGCGTGGTCGTGGGTTCAAATCCCACCGGCCCCACCATTACTGAGCCTGCTTCACTGGTTTCTTTTGGCATGTGGCTTCTGAAGAGGGGTAATAGGGAGAGCACTGTGGGGAGGAAACTGAGGCT
>JBCNVN010000077.1:0-522 GCA_039630055.1 Candidatus Caldarchaeales archaeon
AATAAATGAAATAATAGAAGGAAAATTTGACGACCAGTTTCCACTGGATATTTTCCAAACAGGCTCTGCAACATCTACTAATATGAACATAAATGAGGTAATTTCAACAAGAGCAAATGAGATATTAACAGGAAAGAGAAATACAAAGAGTCCTATTCATCCAAATGACCATGTAAATATGGGTCAATCTTCAAATGATGTAATTCCAACTGCAATGAATGTTTCTGCTTATTATGAAGCAAAATATAAACTTATTCCTGCAATAGAAGAACTATATAATAGCATAGTAGAAAAGGCAAGCACATTAAAAGATATAATAAAAACTGGAAGAACTCACTTAATGGATGCAATGCCCATAAGCTTTGAGCAAGAAATGAGCGGATGGGCAACACAAATATTATATGCAAAGCATAGAATTGAAGCAACTTTTATAAGATTAAGAGAGCTTGCAATAGGTGGAACAGCGGTTGGAACAGGTATTAATACTCATCCTGAGTTTGGGAAAAGAGTAGCAAAGAAACT
>JBCNVN010000078.1:0-520 GCA_039630055.1 Candidatus Caldarchaeales archaeon
TGATTTAATTGTAGAGGTGCTGGATGACAAAATTGAATTTACTTTCAATTCTCTTTATGAGATTCGAATAACTGTATCAACAACTCTATTAACAGGGCAACTAATCTTTCAATTCTCTTTATGAGATTCAAAGTGTGAAAAACTTTAAATACTGCTTGAACATATGTATTGTCTTTCAATTCTCTTTATGAGATTCAAGTTGGTATCTTATCGAGGGATACTGTGTTGACATTTCAAACTTTCAATTCTCTTTATGAGATTCCTGTCGGTCTCACATGGGATGAGCTTATAGAGTTCGGGATAGCTTTCAATTCTCTTTATGAGATTCTTGACACTGCTATAACCAATGCTAGCGATACTATCATCATTACTTTCAATTCTCTTTATGAGATTCATGCTACTCTACTCTTCGCCAAGTTTGACCTATATTTTATTCTTTCAATTCTCATTATGAGATTCTCCACCAATATACTCAACATATCATCTATGCTGGGGAATACTTTCAATTCTCTGATTGTGA
>JBCNVN010000079.1:0-512 GCA_039630055.1 Candidatus Caldarchaeales archaeon
TCTCATTGATGTATGTTATCGCTGTCGCTCCCAGTAATCCTTTAGTGCCAGTATTCTCAATGATGCTCTTGATTGTAGTAATACTATTGATATACTCTATCTACGCCATCAAAAGGTGATGGTTGATGGTTTCCAAGAGGTTTAAGCTTGATCATGGTGCAGAGTCTTTGAATGATGTTCTCGGGATAGGTAGAAAGCGTTACTCTAAGATAGTTGATGATGTCTTAAAGACTTTCGATGAAGAGGATTATCTTAGTAAAGCTATTGAGAAGGTTGCTAACAAGTATTCTGGTAGAGAGCTTGTACTAGCATTACTAACACTAGGCTTCGCTATAGGCATAGAAGCATGCGAGCTAATAGATGAAGAAGTTTATAATGGAGAAGAGATGATGTACATTGGGTGAGAGAGGTTCTTACAGACCTAGATGGTTAAGGATAAAGCTGTACGAAGAGGTTCTAAGATTATATGAACAAGGATTAGGGTACAAGAAGATTGCTAAGGAGATTGAGAA
>JBCNVN010000008.1:0-42615 GCA_039630055.1 Candidatus Caldarchaeales archaeon
TGGATCTTTTCAAATTATTTATTATTCTCGCTCTGGAACGATACCCCAGTATGGCTTTCAGAGGTTGATAAATTGATGTCAGATCTACTAGTGCATAGACCTCTTGATATAATCTTCTTTCTAACAGTTCCCCCAATAATCTCTGCCAGCATATCTGCCATGATTACGATGATCTCTAAAGAAGTCTCTAAGGAAGATACTGAGATAAAAGAAGATGAACAGTACCAGTTATGGTAAGGTCAGAAAAAGAAAAAATAGAGAGACGGTTTGTTATGCAGCCGGTGCTCCAGGTATTTCTTCAGGTGCAGGTTTTGCAGGCGCTTTCTTAGCCTTCTTCTTCGGAGCTTTCTTCTTAGCTACCTTCTTCTTAGCTCCCTTCTTCGCCGTCTTCTTTTTACTCGTCTTCTTTGCTTTCTTAGGATTCATTCTCTTACTACACTCCATCAATTCTTATATTATTTTAGTTGTATAAAAATTTTCGGGTAAATTGATGGATGAAGTTTGGGTAAGATGATCGCAAATGATAATAATGGGTAATGCATAGTTTTTGTGATGTAAATGGTAGCGGAAGTAGATATCTCAGAATTTAGGCGTCTTGATCTAAGAATTGGACGGGTTATTAGCGCCGAGAAGGTGAGGGGAACGGATCGTCTCATCAAGATGCTGGTAGACTTCGGGGATGTGAAGAAACAGGCTATAGCAGGTCTTGGCCATATTTATGGTCCAGAACACTTCATCGGCAAACTATATGCATTCGTCTTCAATCTTAAACCTAGAAAGATTAGAGGAGAAACATCCGAATGTATGATCTTAGCAGCAACCGCAAGCGAGGAAGATATCGCTCCCTTGATACCTGAGAAGTCTATTCGAGTAGGCGCCCCTATAACGTGACCAGTAGCTGGTATGATCTGAGAAATAGAAAATAATTGGGATTAATAGGCTTATGATGGAGGGGAAAGGGTGCTTAAGAATTTCTTCATTAAGGATGCATTATCTTCCGCAGATGGATCAGAGTTAGAGTTGATAGGATGGGTGAGGTCTAAGAGGAGGCATGGTAAACTAGTCTTCTTAGACCTGAGAGATTCTACGGGCATGATTCAGGTAGCGGTAAAACGTGATACGGCGAATCTAGAAAGCTTTGAAAAGGCATTAGAGATAGGTTTAGAATCGGCTGTGATGGTCAGAGGTATAATTAAGAGAGACCCAAGAGCTCCAGGAGGGGTGGAACTCCATTGTAATAACTTGAGTGTTATCAGTCCTAGTCTAGAAGATTTTCCAATAAGGAAGGGGGTTGGATTAAGATATCTTCTAGATAATAGACATCTCCACCTGAGAAGTATGAGGGTTGCCTCCATAATGAAGGTGAGGGCGATGCTTATGGATATCGCCCGTAGATGGCTGAGGGAAAATGGATTTATAGAGATTAATTGTCCAACGTTTATAACAGCGGCTGTTGAAGGTGGAGCCACCTTATTTAAATTAGACTATTTTGGAAAGATTGCTTATCTCACTCAAAGCGTACAGTTTTATCAAGAGGCTGCTATATACGGGCTAGAAAAAGTATATAGTCTTCAACCTAGTTTTAGAGCAGAGCTAAGTAGAACTAGGAGGCATCTAACCGAGTTCTGGCACCTAGAAGTAGAGGTTGCACATGCCGAGTTGAATGATATTATGAAGATAATAGAAGAGCTTGTCCATGCTATGGTTTATGGTCTAAGTAAAGAATCAGGAGATGTTTTGAGAGTTCTTGGTAGAGAGATTAAACCCGAGATTGCTGAGCCACCTTATCCTCGATTGAAATATGCTGAGGCTCTACAGATCCTACAGAGTAAGGGGGTCAAAATAGATTGGGGTGATGATTTCGGAGCAGATGAAGAAAGAATACTATCTAAAGAGTTTGAGAAGCCATTCTTCGTAACTAATTATCCGAGAGAGGCTAAAGCCTTCTATCACATGCCTGATCCAACCAATCCATCAGTTTGCTTGAATGCCGATCTTCTTGCACCAGGTGGTTATGGTGAGATAGTTGGAGGTGGACAGAGGATCCACGATTACAATCTACTGATAGAAAGAATCAAGGAGAATGGATTGAATGTTGAAGATTATAAATGGTATATTGATTTGAGGAGATATGGTAGTGTACCACACAGTGGTTTTGGGCTTGGTATTGAGAGGATGTTGTGGTGGCTTCTAGAACTACCCCATATCCGTAGTGCATGCCTATTTCCGAGAACACCTACAAGGATATACCCATAACAATGGATATGTCTAAGTATCGTAAGGTTTGGATAGATTGTTCTACTCGATTCCTGAAGAAGACATGCAAAGTTTTTAAGTGAACTTTAGAGATATAGTTGGTGAAGGTAATCGAGTGATCTTCATAAGTCCTTATTGAGAAATATATAAACAGATAGACTTCTATAAGATTAAATATTTCATCCTGGTGAAAAAGGTTAACTCTTAATCATATAGGCTGAAAAGCTACTCTTTCTATCTCGTCCTCTCATCATAGTCTCCTGATCTTTGAGAGAGATTTACATCCGGAGTTAAGAGATAGAGTATTAAAGCTGATGCCGCGGCTCCGGTAAGTATGTACATGGCTTGAGATATTCCGATTGTAAAGACCATTCTCTCTGATTCAGATAAAAGTACACCTACTGTTGACTGGATATTGAACTGTCTCACTAAGCTGCCTATAGGTATCCAAAGAACTGCTGCTGAAACTGCACCACCCATTAGACGGAGAAAGCTGAGTAGGGAGGTTCCGACTCCGAGTATTCTTCGAGGTAGCAGAGTCTGGGTTGAGATTAGAAATGTTGAGACAGTGAACCCCATTCCAAGCCCAATAATAGGGAAACCAACCAGAATCAGAAAATCTTCTAAGTGAAGAAGAGTTAGTATAATGGTGCCGGTCAGAAGAGAGAGCCCGCTTATGATAGCCGGCAGCTTTATCGATTTTTTATAACTATTCGTGAAGAGACATTTGCTCCTATAACCCATCCTAAAACAAGGGGTAGAAAATAAAAACCAGAGGTCGTAGCCGTATATGAAAGAACCAGTTGAAGATATAATGGCATGTAGGCCACTACTCCGAAGAAAATGAATCCAGCGAGCATGTTGCCGAGAAACCCGGTTCTCAATACTTTATCACTGAAAAGGCTGAGAGGGATTAATGGAGATTCAGACCTACGCTCACTGATGAAGAACATCCCAAGAAAAGTTGCAGAGCCGAGTAGAAACAGAGAGGATGATAATCCAAGGTTTTGATACTCGGTTAAGAAGAGTAGGAGTAGTGATACTCCGGTCAAGAAGAGTAAAGAATCTAGAAAGCCGATTTTTGATGGAGCTCTTACGTCTGAGTCAAGGTTTCTCATCACTGTGAGGATACAGAGTAGTCCTATGGGGAGATTTATCAGAAAGATCCAACGCCATCCAATCGTGTCAACTATTATTCCACCGAGCGGTGGGCCGACGATGCTCGCTATAGCCCATACAGACGAAGTATATCCTGTCGCCTTTGCCTTCTCTTTGAGGCTGAAAATTTCGCCGATAATCGTGAAAGTGAGGACTAGTAAGGCTCCTCCACCAAGACCTTGAACCCCTCTGAAGATGACAAGCTGAATCATATCGGAAGATAATCCGCATAGAACGCTGCCAGCGAGAAAGACTGAGAGACCGAGAAGATAGACCGGTCTTCTTCCATAGATGTCGCTGATCCGTCCCCAGATAGGGCCTGTAACGGTTGAGGTGAGGATGTATGCTGTAAAGGTCTAGCTGTAGACTTCGAGGCCTCTCAGAGAGGAGACTATGTTGGGCATAGCGATAGCGACTACTGTGGAATCTATTGCAGCTAAGAATATTCCTACTAGGAGGCCGATGAGAAGTATACCTCTCCTCGTATCTAGAGAAATTTGAAAGATTTCCATGGTATAACCCTTGAAGAACGACTTAGACATGGTTTGGGAGATGATGGCTGGGTTAGGTCAAATATTAGACAAGATCTAGAGGAATAACGATCTCGTCGGCTAAGATGCAGTCTATCCTGGACGACCTATAATAGTCTAGATACTGTGAGAAAAGATAACTATATAGTCTGCAAATTATTCGGATACAGATTAAAATCTTCTATAATAGTGGGATATTTTTGGATATTATCTGAACATATTATTCCTTTAATCTTTTTTAGTTTACTTTAATATATAGGGTAAGACGATTGTAGGATGGGCTGACCCTTCCGAACCCCATAAGTTTACTGGAGGATAAATAACCATGAATACTCCTCATATTAATAAAGATGATCTATACATGCCTAGTGAAGATACATTCCTACTACTAGACTCTATCGAGAGTTTAAGTAATAGAATTTTTGAGAGGACGTTAGAGATAGGTTCCGGCGTAGGCATAGTAACCGAGGCACTCTGTAAAATCTCTAGAGAGGTTTACGCTATAGATATTTCGAGGACAGCTATACTAGAGACATGGAGAAGGCTAAAGATGAAGGGTCATGGAGGTGTCTCACATGTAATAGAAGGCGACCTTCTATCTATGTTTAGAGAGACCCCACTCTTCGACCTCATCGTCTCTAATCCACCATACCTACCTCAAGAGAGATTAGATGATAGAACAGTAATAGGAGGGGTAGAGATTATTAAGAGGATCATCAATGCTTCCGCCCATCTAACATTACCGAAGGGCATAATCATGATAGTGGTATCTTCTCTTACCTCCGATCTGCATGAGATAAAAAATCATTTTATGGTGAATGGGTTCCACCCCTATATAAAGATGTCTAGAAAGCTATTTTTTGAAGAGATAATAATTATAGAAGCTATTAGGGAGTGTTAGTTCTTTCCGGTGGAGGCCTGTAAGATGTGAGTAACGAAGTATCTTTAAAGAGGGAGGTAGGATGGTTCGGATCATTCTCACTGGGATATGCAGACGTAGGAGCAGACATATTTATAGCTCTTGGATTGATAGCATTATATGCTGCAGGGGCCACACCCTTAGTATTCCTGGTAACAGCAATCGTCTATATCTCGATTGGATTAGCCTATGCTGAGCTGTCTCCCACATATCCCTACGCTGGAGGTGTCCAGGTATATTCAATGAAGGCTTTCAATGATTTGATAGGGTTCATAGCAGGTTGGGCTTTAATATTAGGATACACTCTCTGCATCTCTCTATTCGCTCTAGCATCTGCAGGATACTTCTCCTATCTATTTCCAGAGCTCACCTATTCTCTTAACGTGTTAGGCATCCCTCCTCTGGGAACAATGTCTATGATCTTAATACTAACTCTCATACTTGTCAACTATTTTGGAATAAGATACTCCGTCGAGGTTTCTATAGCTCTAGTTATACTTGGTCTAACAGTTCAAGGATTTATCCTGGCCTCTGGCTTCCTACTAGTATTCGACCCTTTTAAGCTCATTGAACAGTTGCAGATACTAGGTTCACCTAAACCTTTAAATGAGGTCTCATACCTGTCGAACAGCTCTATAAACCTTCAAAATTTACTATATTCCTTAACCCTGGCCATGGCCTCCTTTGTAGGTATAGAGTCTATCGCTCAAGCCGCTGAGGAAACTAGAAGGCCTGCCAAACATATTCCTAGAGCTGCAAAAATCTCTGTTATCGCTGTCTTGATATCCGTTCTAGGATTCTCAACATTATCTATGGGCTCTGTCTCTTGGATGAAGCTAGCTGAAGAGTTAGAATATTCTATCGCGGGCTTGGTAAGCACGTATCCAATCGTTGGATCGATAGGATCTAAACTTGTAGCGGTCGCCGGCTTCGTCCTCTGTTATGCTTCATCGAATACAGGTGTAGTTGGAGTGTCTAGACTAGTAGCTTCAATGGGGAGGTATAGATTGATCTCAAAATGGTTCTATAAGATCCATCCAAGATTCAGAACTCCTACCCGCACCATTATAATATTTGGATTAATAGGTTTAGCCTTAGCATCTTTTGGAAATATTCCGTTTGTTGCAGAACTATACGTTTTCGGAGCGCTTATAAGTTATCTAATACTTATGCTAGCTTTCATTAAATTAAGGAATGTCGGGGATGAAGTTTATGTACCTTGGAAGGTTCCAGGAGAGATAAAGATACGGGTTGGAGGAAGAACGGTGAGGGTGCCTATTCTAGGATTGGTTGGACTTATCGGGATCGGCGGGCTACTAGTCCTTACACTCTTGTTTCACTCAAATGGAAGAGTTCTTGGAACATTATGGATCGTTATAGGAGTAGTCATGTATCTTCTTTATAGAAGAAAGATGGGGCTAAGACCTACAGCCTCTCTATCTGTGGCAGAGATAATACCTGTCTCATACATCTATGACGTAGGGGTTCTGATAAGACCCATAGTAGAAAAATCTGAGAAGATCCTTGATATAGTGACTAGAAATCTAGATAGAAGGTTTAGAATAACTTTGATTAGTATAATCGATCCTGATGATTTCAACCTAGACTTGTCTCAGATTAGTCAGAGAGCAAGCCTCTATCAGATTAAAGATGAGACTATGGAGGAA
The DNA here is from genome assembly GCA_039630055.1 of Candidatus Caldarchaeales archaeon. Taxonomy (GTDB): domain Archaea; phylum Thermoproteota; class Nitrososphaeria_A; order Caldarchaeales; family Wolframiiraptoraceae; genus Geocrenenecus. Next base: position 6,531 of record JBCNVN010000008.1, read on the forward strand.
TTGGGAGAGATAGCAGACAAGCTTAGAAGATTAGGTTATATTGTAAGGGTTAGGGTCTTCATCGGAGATCTAGAGCGTATACTAAATAGCTTATTAGAGTCTGGAAGGATGGAGTTTATAGCTTTAATTAGAAGAATATCTGAGAAGGTGAAGGTTGAGAAAGCCCATGAAGACAAGCTGTATAGAGTTATATCTAAGTATCATGGAAGAATTATGACGTTGAGAAGGGTTTAGAGATGCCAAGGGGAATATTAGCCATAGTCCACATATTCGTTGAGTCTTCCAAGCTCGAGCACGTAGCTAGAGAGATCAATAAGCTTGAAGAAGCTTTAGACCTATATGAGGTTACTGGAGAGTTTGATATAATTGCCATAATGAAGGCGGACGACATCATCGGCTTCAGAAAGCTCTTAAAAGATAAGATAATGAAGATAGAAGGCGTAAAGAGCACGGTGACATCTATAATCCTCTACACTTATAAGAGAGGGGGGAGAACTGTAGAAGAATGAGTAAGAGGCATCCTCATCGAATGCTTCTAGTCGTCGAAGATTATGTCAATCTTAAAGCACTCGCCCACCTACTTGATCTTATATCTAGAGATATCTACATAACATTTTTACATGTGGTAGAGTTCCCGATCTCTACATCCATCTATCCTGAGACCGTGACACCATATTTAGAAGAAGCAAAAAAGAGGTTTGATAATCTTATAGATTGGGCTAAGTCTCAGGGGGTGAACGCTGATTTAAAAGTAGTAGCATCTAGAAGCATTATTGAGGCAGTGCTAATGGAGGCTGATAGGGATGAATACGATCTTATAGTATTACAAAAAGCAGTAAAGAAAATGAGGAGAAGGATAAGTGAGCTTTTTCATCGAACTAGTCTTGAGAGGTTGGTCGATAAGTCGAGGCACGTCATCATTATCCTCCCTACAAATTAGAATTCTTCCTCTTCTTCCTCGTACTCTTCTTCCCAGCCCTCTTCTTCTTCCTCTTCTTCGAATTCTTCCCACTCTTCTTCCTCTTCTTCCTCCTCCATCCTTAAGATTCTATCTTCCAACTCCATAACTGTTCAATAAATTAAGTACAAATCGGCTCATAAGTATTTCTTCTAAAGGAGGTATCCGTATCTAAAGATGTTGTCTAGTTTTATTTTACTGAAACATATTATCCATCATACCTATCTCTCTATCAGTGTTTTAAATATTTTAAGAAAGAATTTATAGAATCTTCGGCCATTCATTATAGATTCTTCGAATCGATTCAAATCCTGTAAGCCTATCCCATATCTTCTAAAGATATTATTTTTGGGATACACTCTTAAGCTCTTTTAGAGAGATGCCTACTTTAATACTTTTTATTGATGGGTAAATGTTTCTGAGCCCGTCTAGGAAACTTTTAATCTTCCTTATCGGTACATATGGGTACCCATCCACTATCAGCTCCCTAGGCTCATATAGTGTGAGGACAACAGGTATGATTCTAATTTCAAAATCTCCATGAAGTCTAGTTAAAGCTTTCATCCTCTCCATCTGCTTTAACATTATCCTTCTCCTCTCACTATAGGCCGGCGGCTTTCTCCAATGCTTACAATCTACTATTAACATTAAGCTATCTATGATCGCTATCAGATCTATCTGAATCCTCTTTCTATCCAGTTTAATTTTAACATCTCTGAATACGGTGTAGCCGGCCTCCTTAAATAATTCAGCAGACAGTTCTTCAAACTCTCTCCAATCTAGATATCTCGATATTCTATCTCCCTCAACCCCTAGAGATAAAGCTAAGACCGCGGCCCTAATTCTCTTACAAGAATCAACTTCACCATCCAACCCATAATATCTTAAGAAATCTTCTACGAGACCTTTCTCAACTAGGGCTTCTTCAGAGACCTCCTCAGGTTTGAGAAGATCTTTCCTAGACGTTATCTTAAGATATGTAGTGGTGATCTTGATGATTGCATCTTTAGAGAAATAGGTCATCTTCCTCTCTCCTAGGGATCACGGTTGCAGGCGTCTCCGAAGATTTGTATCTATATCCTCTTATCACGGCTATAGGGATTCCCTCATCCGCTTGACCTATTACCAACTCTGCGGCAGAAGCCAGTTCATCAGCAATACATATAATCTTAGCAGTAAGTTCTCTACCATAGAGGTCTCTTTCTCCCCTTCTATCTAGTAATGGTTCTATCCCAGAACATCCTATGGCCACATTTATTGCACCATTTCTAAGAGGTCTTCCATGTGTATCAGATATTATAATCGCAACATCTACGCCTGTCAATTCCCGTATCTTCTCTCTTATCTTCTTGGCAGATCTGTCTGGATCGAGAGGTAATAGTGCGGCTCTACCTCTTCCTGCATTGGATAAGTCGACTCCTGCATTTGCACAGACAATCCCCCCATTGGTCTCAGAGATTATTAAGCCCCTCCTCATCCTAACTATCCTCTTAGACTCTCTTAAGACTAACTCTATTTGTCTAGGATCTTTACCTGATTCCTCAGCGATCTTTATAGCGAATTCTGATGGCTTTATGCTTGATAAGTCTACTACTCTTCCCTCCGACTTAGAGATTATGATATGGCTGACTACGAATATATCTCCTTCTTTTGGTTCTAAACCCATCCTCTTCATGGAATCAACTATAATCTCTCCGATATCTACACCTTCAGATATATCTGGAATATATTCCAATCCGATAATCTCTATCTTGTTTTTCATGGTATAGATGATTAATGTGTAAAGTCTCTAATATTATTTCTTTAGAAAGAGTTTTAAATCTCGATGATCCACTGAGATATGTTAAATATATCTCTTACCGTGGGCGATATGAATTCTTTCAATAAATATGCTAATCCTGCGACCGCGACTAGAACCGCTAGGAAGAACATGAACAAAGCTATGACAGACAATGCTTCTTTAACAAGTATTCTGTAAGACATCTCTGTATTTGTCTAAAGATTAAAGGAGAATATAAGCATCTCCTGCTTGGAGATGCTAGAAGCTTGGATGAGCTCTCTCATAAAGCTATATTTACGCTATTCCTAGATACATTTTTGCTAATTCAGGATGGTGTAAAAGATCTTTTGCCGAGCCTTCAAACCTCATAGTACCGCTTACAAGCAGGTAGGCTCTATCTCCTATCTCTAATGCTTTCCGAGCAGCCTGCTCTACCATTACGATCGTTAATCCCAGCTCATCTCTCAATTGTACAACTTTCTCCATCACCCTCTTCACTAGTATAGGTGCTAGATCTGTAGACATCTCATCAAGCATTAGGATCTTCGGTTGTCTCATCAAGGCCATGCCTATCGCAAGCATTCTCCTCTCTCCACCGCTTAGAGTACCTGCTCTCCTATTGATGAAATCTTTCAATACGGGGAAGATATCTAGTATCTCTAACATCCTGGTTTTAACTTCTTCTTTGGGAAGGAGATACCCAGCGATCTTCAAGTTCTCTTCAACGGTCAATTCTGATAGGACATTATCCATCTGGGGTAGGTAGGCTATACCCATCTTTGCGATCTTGTAAGCGGGTAGACCGTTCAGCTTCTTACCCTCAAAGAATATGTTACCATTATGGATCGTTGCTAAACCCACCAAACTATTTAGGAGGGTTGTCTTCCCAGCTCCATTGGGCCCGACGACAACCGTTATACTATTACTCTCTACCGTGAAGTTTATATCGAATAATACTTTGATCTTCCCATATCCAGAATATAGTGAAGACGTCTCTAGGAGGGGCATGAAGGTTCACCCTAGGTATACTTCAATCACCTTAGGGTTTCTTTCAACCTCATTTGGAGGCCCTTCAAATATAACTCGACCACGATCCATAACGTATACATAGTCAGCGAAGGGCAATGCTATATCAATCCTATGCTCGATCAATAGGAAGCTTATTCTCAAAGCATCCTTAATATTTCTAACGTAACCAAGTATGTCTCCTGCGTATGATGGATCTACCCCTCCAATAGGCTCATCGAGAGCTATAAGCTTAGCGCCTGTGGCCAATGCTCTAGAGATCTCAAGCATCTTGAGCTGGGCTCCCCCTAGTTTGAAAGCTTCATAATACCATAAATCTTCTAGACCGACCCTAGCCAGTATCTTAAATGCTTTCTCAATATTCTCTTCTTCCTCTCTTATCCAGGCTCTTCTCAACAGACTTTTTATCGGGTTTTCAGCACTACTTTTCAAGGAAGCTAAGACATTCTCTAAAACCGTAAGCTTTAAGAAGGGTGAAGGGATCTGGAATGTTCTCACGAATCCTGCTCTATATACTTTATGGGATGGCCATCCAGTGATATCTTTTCCCATGAAGTATATACTCCCTGAATCTGGTTTCAATACACCAGTACACAAGTTGACGAACGTGGTCTTTCCCGCACCATTAGGACCGATCAACATGGTAATCATATTCTCTCTCAGAATAATCCTAACATTATCTACCGCAAGTAATCCACCAAAAGACTTGGTCAGGTTAACAGTCCATAAAATCCTTCCATCTTCTTGAGCCAAATCCTATCCGCCTACCATTACTCTATTCATAATAAAAAAGGGTGGAAAGATAAAAAGGTTATTTTTTATTTTGCTGTAGCTTTTAGCCACCAGTCAGACCATGTTATAGTATCTGTTACCGCATTCCATATTCCAGCTATCTTCCAATCGTATTCTCCGTCTTTGGGCCAAGGTATCCATAATTCGTAGTCTGCGAAGGCTCTATCTCCATCGGGGTTAAGCCCGAAGTATCCTGTTGCGCCAAAGTATCGTTTAAGGACCTCGGGTAAATGTTGTCTAACAGCCTCTGAATCATATGAATCGACATGGTCTAAAGCTAGAGCAAGTGTCCACACAATATCATATGCTGCATATGCATATGTATCTGGTGTTCTCCCAAGCTTCTCTCTGACATATGCTTCAACCTTATCTTTGTAGGGTGATGCTCCAGCAGCAAAGATAGGATTCAAGAATCTAACCTTCACAGATAATTCTGCTGCATCTTTCTCTTTCACTATTGGTGCAAGTCCAGCTGTTCCATCGGATCCAACCCAATGAACCTCCGCAAGTATTGGATAAGCTTTAGCAGCCGCGAAGAATGCGACCGCTTCTTCAAAGGCTATGAGCGAGACTCCTACCTTCTCTTTACCATGCTTCTTAACTAAGTCTTCTACTATCTCTGCGAGTTTTGCTGCTTCTGCAGAGAATTCTTTTGCTGCGGGATCGTAACGTATCCCTGGAGTCACACCCCCTTCTACTCCAGCCTTTTCCAACAACTTCTTAAATGATTCTTCGGTTGCATGAGCTAGTCCATCTCCCCAAGTATCTCCTCTCCATGCTTGTACTATGTATCGGACACCTGCATCAAAGAAGACCCTTGCGGCTGCAGGTCCCTGTATTACATCTGTTGGACAGTATCTATATACCCAGTCCCCTGGAATCGCTAATGCTGGAGATGTGGATGATTGGGAGATCACTAGCAGCTTGTTTGCATCTGCATAAGATTTAATCTCACTAACCTCAGCACTTGTCATAGGTCCTATAAAGAATTTTATACCTCTACCGTGTAGAACCATCGCTTTATCCATGGCTGTCTTTGGATCGGTGGCGGTATCCTCGACATATATCTTGATAAACCATGGTTCCCCTCTAGCTTTAAGCCATTCATTAATCTCCTTCTCCGCCAACTCCAATGCAACCTTGCTATTCTCACCATATGATGAGAGGACGCCCGTCAGGGCTAACAGTGCACCTATCTTGACCTCGCCTACTAATCCCGGAGCCCCAGGAGCCGTAGTGGTTACGGTCGTTGTAACGGTAACTGGAGCTGCAGGCGGTGGTGATGTCGTTAAAGCTACCCCATATCCTGCGGCCACACCAACGACTAAGGCGACGATTACGGAAACTACAAGTAGACTTCTGGTTATTGCAACCATCTTCACACCTTCTTGGTAGAAATTAGAGAAAAGTTGTTTATATAATTTTTGGTTAAAAATGTGAATACATCTCTAGACGAATTTGTTGGGAACAATCCAATGGATAGTGACAATACTATTGCATCGGCACTTACTAGAGAGTCGACTATACTAATCCTAAATTTTGTAGAGAGAAACTAGTAGGGGTTTGGAAGACCTAGCGGATGCCTAATTATGACTTATATTATGATTTATTCTGTGATAAGATTTTTATTCTATGGAATTAACTATTAACCTAAGAGTATAGGGTGAGATGATTGATAGACCTAGTATTGAAGGCGATAGCTTATTCAAGTGGGATCGCTCTAACTTCGGCTGGAATAACGATAATATACATGGCTACTAGAACATTCAATTTCTCACATGCCTCGATGGTTTCATGGGGATTCTATGTTGTCTTTGCCTTATACACACTTCTCGGTGGAACACCTTACTACTATATCGCATTCGCAGCTTTATTCTCAGGATTTCTAGGAATAGTTCTATATTACTTCGTAAATAGGTACCTTCTAAAAGTCGGAGCCTCGACCATCACACTAATGATGTCTACTCTGGGTATAGACCTAATATACTTCGCATCTATCAATATTTTCGCAGATTACTTGACGGAGGTATACAAGGTCCCCAACGCTAGATACTTTGTCTTAGAATTAAAAGATCTATCTCTGGGAACCATAGGTGGTATAAATATAAGAGCTATCCCATTTGTCTCTATATCGATCGTAGTTGTGCTCATAATAATTCTCCACCTATTCTTGGTAAAGACGAAGTTCGGCATCGCGGTCAGAGCAACCATTGAAAATACCTCCCTGGCGACAGTGCTCGGAATTAATCCTGAAAGAGTATATGTCTTCTCATGGTTTATTGGAGGTGCACTCGCAGGGTTAGGTGGTGGATTACTCTCGATGACGATAAGCGGTTACCCAGCTGTCGGAATAACTATTATAGTCACTATGTTTGCCGGCTCGATAGTTGGAGGATTATACAGTATCTTTGGAAGCTTGCTGGGAGGGTTCATGATAGGCCTGAGTGAGTACCTGGGAATAACAGCTCTTTCAATAGTGTTAGGTGGATGGGTTTTAGCTTATAGGTTACTCATACCTTTAACAGCCTTGGCATTATCGTTACTTATCTATCCGCAAGGCCTTGGCGGCATAAAGTTCAGAAGATTAATGTTTAAATCTTCTAGTAGAAGGATTTTGTCTAGCGGTGGAGGCGGAGAAGGGAAGGTGAAGAAGTGATGGTTATCGAGATACCTCCCCTAATCCTAAATATCCTGATAAATTTCGCTATAGGATTGATAATAACCGTCAGTCTAAACCTAGAGGTTGGGATAGCGGGTGTGGCCCAGTTTGGTAGAGTTCTGGCCGTGATCGTGGGAGCGATAGTCGCCGCAGCCATTCCTGGAAGAATCTTGGCGTGGAGTATGAATCTACCTTATGGTGCGGATTATGCTTTTCATCTATATAACTTCAGGATCGTCTACCAGATAAACACCATTCTCCAAACAGATATTGCTCTCTCTATCGGAATATTCCTGTTCACGTTAATTCTAGCTATGTTGATCGGAGGATTAATCGGATACATTTGTTCATATCCTGCATTAAGGCTTAGAGAAGCATATCTAGGAATCACATTGCTGGCTTTCGGTGATGCAACCCAGATAATTGCATGGAATTATGATCCTCTTGCAGGAGCTACACAAGGAGTGATGGTGCCTGATGTATTCGGCTGGCTCGGAGCAGGACCTGAAAGATATATAGGAATAATATCTATAATCATAGGAATTGCGATATTATCATTCGTGTTTGTTGAAGCTCTTATAAGGTCACCATTCGGCAGAGCTTTAAAATCAATGAGAGACTCAGAAGTGGCCGCAAAAGTTTATGGTAAAGACATAATCAGGTTGAGAGCTCAAGCATTGATAGTAGGCGGTGCTCTAGCTGCGGTAGGAGGAGCTCTATGGGCATTCTACGCAGGACATTTCAAGGCTGTAACGTATACTAGGCTTACCTGGACCTTCTGGCCATGGGCTTACATGATGTTAGGAGGTATAGGAAATAACCTCGGCATGCTCATAGGAGTATTTGCCTTCTCCACAGTCAGATCATTGATATATGCTTATAAAACTGAGATAACCGCATTTATACCTATAAGTCCTCAATGGTTTGAGTACATACTGGTAGGCCTAGCGATAGTAATTCTCGTATTATTTAGACCCCAGGGATTACTACCTGAGAAGCCTGCATTAACCCTTCCAAAGAGTAAGATTGAGGAGATAATGAAGAAGGTTAAAGAAGCAGAGAAGTATTAAGAGACTTTGTCCCTATTTCAATAAAGATCTCATGAAGTCTTCTATAGGTTGAATACTATCTTCTCATATCCATTATAGTATTCTCCTCTCCTCATCCTTGTAATCAATATTCTACCATCTAGTATTTCGTATTCTCCCGAGATTTCCACTTCGGTTATTTTCGCCTCGAGGGGGAGAATCCAGTAAACTTCATAATCGTATTCTGCGACCCCCTTCTCATAAAAGCATTCATAAATATTTAACCCATTTAGCAACTCTCCTCTAAACTCTATCAAATATACTGGAGTTGGTAATTCGGGGGATCCTCTAAACTCTAAGCTTACCATCGATACCTCGACTTCTACTTCTTTCTTGTTAACCAGTACTTTTTCTTCTCTTAAAAATTCATTCATCACGAGTAGAAGCCTCTCCATCTCTCTTTGATACTCATCTTCATTCTCGACTAGATGGTAATAGTAATGCTCTCTATCATAGTAATCGAAGATCAGTATCTGTGAAAAGAGGCCTGAAGCATCTACTTTAAAGAATGCTTGTGCATGTATCGGTTCAATATTCATCTCCAACAACTAGAATTATTAACTGATAAATAATATATATCCAATTCTCTCCGGTATTAGTAAGCCGGAATATATTCTACCCTAAATATTTATGCCATACTGATTGGATATACTTGTAAAGTTTGCAAAGTATTCTTCATATAGTTTGCTGAGAAGCATTATAGTTGAAGATATTTCGGTGATTGTTGGTCAGACTGCCCGTCGTGTATCATTGTTCAACGTGGACGTTATTCATCATCCCTTAACATAATGATGAGATATTTCTATTAAATATTTACTTTGAGTTCTTTTCACGTAAGACTATTCTTGCATCCACTACTTTGTATCCTCTTCCTTTCTCGAAAACCATTACAGGGTTTGCATCCAGCTCGCTTATATACTGCTGCTCTAGAGAGAGTTGGGAGAGCCTCATCAACCCTTCAGCAACAGCATCTATATCTCTTTCTTCTCCACCTCTATAGCCTTTTAAGATCTGCTTTGCACGTATATCTTCTATCATATGGTATGCGCTTAGTTCACGTATTGGTGCAAGTCTGAAGCTTACATCTTTATATGCCTCGACATATATCCCTCCTAGCCCAAACATTACTACAGGTCCGAATAATGGGTCTCTCTTAACCCCGAAGATCACTTCTAAACCATCTCTAACCATCTCTTGTACTGATACTCCCCAAATCCTAGCTTGTGGAGCATGCTTCCTAACATTATTTACTATTTCGTCGAATACTCTCTTGACTTCTTCAGCATTCTCAATCCTTATCCTTACACCTCCTATATCGAACTTGTGGATTATATCGGGAGAAGCTATCTTCATAACCACTGGATAGCCTATCTTCTCAGCTGCTTCAACCGCCTCCTCCGGATTCTTAGCCAAGATCATTTTAGCAGTCTTAAAACCATAACATTCTAAGACCTCTAAAGCTTCTACATCTGGCAGGTATCTTCTCCCCTCTGATAGAGCCCGTTTAATAATATCCTCAGCTCGATCCCTATGTACTATGAATGTTCTTACACCCGTTCTAGGTCTCGTCACCCATTCTCCATACTTATAGAGAGCGGCTAGAGACCTCACAGCATCTTCAGGAAAGTTGAAGTTCGGTATTCTAGAGTTTTCAAGAATCTCTATTGATGAAGATATATCACTTACTCCCATAAAACATGTAAGTACAGGTTTATTATACTTAGGAGCTATATCGACTACAACCCTTGCAATCTCATCAACTGTAGTCATCGCTTGTGGTGTAAGTATTACAATCACAGCATCGACATTCCCATCATTTAGTACATGTTTTAAAGCATGCTCATATCTGGAGTGGTCAGCATCTCCAATTAAGTCTACAGGATTCTTGACACTGGCAGCTGGAGATAGACCTGCTCTAAGATTCTTTATAGTATCTTCACTGAACTGAGCAAGTCTAAGTTTATTCCTAATAACAGCATCTGTTGCAAGTATTGCTGGACCGCCTGCATTACTTATAATAGCTACCCTATCTCCTTTTGGTAGCGGCTGAGTTGAGAAAGCTTTAGCATAGTTAAATAACTCTTCTATAGATTCCACTCTCAGCACGCCTGATTGGTTGAAGATAGCTTCGTAGACCTCATCTGAGCTTGCCAAGGCTCCCGTATGGCTCGATGCTGCACTTGCTCCCTCTAGAGTTCTACCAGCTTTTATAGCTATAACAGGTTTGCCAACCTCTCCCGTAATATATCTCACCGTCTCTATAAATCTTCTACCATGAGATAGATCTTCGACATACATTAAGATTGTCTTACTCTCAGAGTCGTCTTTAAGATACTCTAATACGTCTATCTCGTTAACATCTGCCTTATTTCCGAGGCTGACAACTTTAGAGAAACCTATCCTATACTGTCTAGCATATTCTAATGCTGCAACACATAATGCTCCGCTTTGAGAGATCAGTGCGATCTGACCGCTTAAAGGCATCTCTCTAGCAAAGGTGACATTCATCCTAACTTTCGGGTCAGCATTTATTATTCCTAAACAGTTCGGTCCAATTATTCTCAGATTACCTCTCTTAGCGATAGAGACCACTTCTTCTTCTAATTTTGCACCTTCGGGACCTGTTTCTTTAAATCCAGCAGAGATTATCACTGCAGATCTGATTCCAACCTCTACACACTCTTCTATTACTTGAGGAGCCGCCCTGTTGGGAACGACTACCACAGCTAAGTCAATCTCATCAGGTATTGAAGAGACATTTGGATAGGCTTTTATCCCTAATATAGCTCTAGCCTTAGGGTTAACTGGATAGATTACTCCTGTAAACTGCCCATTTACTAGATTTCTCATGATTGCGTGTCCAACACTATCGGGATTTCTTGAAGCTCCTATGACCGCTATCGAGTTTGGGTAAAAAAATTTCTGAAGGCTCAACTTCCCCAAGGATTTATCTCTTAAACACGTATTTAAGAATATAAAGGGGGTGATTATATACTCTATATAGTTCTTATTACTTAATGGGATCTGTAAAGTGTGTAGTACCGCATGATTTTTAAGATTTACTTGTTAAGGGAGTTTTTACATCAATCTTCCTCATTGCTTCAAAGACTATTCTAGCCGCTCTCTCAACCAATTCTCTTAATTCTTCACGTCTATCTAATCTACTCTTATTGACAAGATTGTCTGTTACAATCAGTAATGCTCCGGTCTTAATTCTATGAATATGTCCTAGAGCGAATATTGTCGAACACTCCATCTCGACCGCTATTACACCGGCCCACACCCATCTAGATATGAAATGTTCATCTTCTGCATAGAAAGCATCGCTTGAGACTACTGGACCTACCCGAAAACTTTCGAGACTATTCCTCGACTCATTCACCAGAGTTTCTAGAACATCAAAAGATGGAACCGACGGTGGAACTATCCCAGGAGTATAAGCTGAGATCGTCCCTGACCCTATATAATAGCATGCAGCATTTGGTATTATGAATTCTCCTTCTTTTATATCTGCTAATAGACTTCCCGCTGTGCCCAATCTTATAATAATCTTTGCTCCAAGCATCTTCAATTCTTCGAAGACTATCGCAGAAGATGGCCCACCTATACCATGACATGCAACTGAGTAGAGATGATTCCTATATCTGCCTGTGTAAACGTTGAACCCTCTATTGGAGGATACTAGTCTAGCATCTTCTAACATTTCGGCAAGCTGATCTACTCTTCCAGGATCTCCAGCTACTATAACCCTCTCAGCGATGTCTCCAGGTTTTGCAAGAATATGAACTGGCTCACCCTTCATATATTAAAGATTATATCTATCTAAGTTTAAACTTTAACAGATGAATTACGCAATATATCATACGCCTTTCAAAGTAGTTTTAGGATATATCTGGTCTGATAAAGGATTAAGAGAGATGGGCTTCTATCCTGATGAGGAAAGCTTCAAAAATTATCTAAAAAAATTCTCAGAAGATTTTACATGGAGTAGACTTGTCGACCTAGAAGAAGCTATCGATAAATACTTTAATGGAGAATCTATCTCACTTGACTATAACTTAGATATCTCTGGAACCAGATTCCAGAAGAAGGTCTGGAGTATTGTTAAAGAGATACCCTATGGTGAGGTTAGAAGCTATAAGTGGATTGCGAGTAGGGTTGGGAACCCTAAGGCTGCGAGACCTGTGGGGAACGCAGTAGCATCTAACCCGGTCGTCTTAATCATCCCATGCCATAGAGTAATCAGGAGCAATGGTTCTATAGGGAGATATGGAGACCTAGATTGGCTGAAGGTTAAACTGTTGAGGCTTGAGAAGGTTAGAGGGGTTGATGAAGATATTAGAGATGGAGAATATTGTTGATAACAAAAATCAACTGGAGTGTTTATCTTTTTCATGATCCATATCTATCGGAAAATCTTTCAATGATAAGGTTGACATCATGAATATCCCATTATTAATCTTCATCCCTCCTCGATATTATGCATCGCAACCAGGTCTCTTTTGAAGATCTTCAAGTTTTCAGGTATCTCAATCTTTATCCTATCTTTTAGAGATAGTCTTCTCTCTTTCTTCCTAGTCCAAACTTCTGAGTTAAACTTGATCAGCTCATCCGTATATTTCACATATCTAGTGGACCAAACTGGCTTTGGAAATCTAGAGAGATGTATGCTTTTCTTAGAATATATTCTTCTCCATATCTCATCTGTTATGAAGGGGGTTATCGGTGCGAGTAGAAGCAGTATTACTTTCAAGGATGTGTGGAGGGTATACCATGCAGCCTTCTGTTCCCCGGGCTTAAATCCCTTTAAGCCGTATGCTCTAGGCTTACTCAACTCTATGTAATGGTCGGCAAAAATATTCCATGTAAAATGTCTAATCCTAGTAGCGGGGATGAAGAAGTTGAACTCCTTGTATCCCTCTAGACTCTTCCTCACCGCTATAGATAGCTCTGATAAAATCCATCTATCTGTAGGAGTAAGCTCAGCCTTCTTAGGAACTGGAAAGCTGGATACATATCTAGCAATATTCCAAAGCTTCGTAATGAATTTTCCAGCATTCTGTATTCTCTGCTCGGATATTCTAAAATCTTCTCCGAGACTTGCTTCCTGAGCACTCCAAAACCTGAATACATCTGCACCATATCTATCCAATATCGGTATAGGATCTATCACGTTTCCTTTGCTCTTGCTCATCTTCTGTCCATGCTCATCCAACCCCATACCACCTATCCAGACATGTCTAAAAGGAGGCTTACCAGTTAGCTGATAACATCTCAATATAGTATAGTATAACCATGTTCTAACTATATCTTTACCTTGAGGTCTTATACCATTAGGATAAGTCGCTTTAAAGAATCTTCTATCTTTCATGTATCTTGATATATATAGGGGAATTCTTATGCTCGAGTCCATCCACGTATCAAATGTCCTCGACTCACCGATGAATTCCTTATTCCCACATTTTGAACACTTCTGGAATGGCGGTTGCTCCTTCCACGGTCTATAGTATCTTCCAGGCTCAGGTAGGTGGGGCTCACCACATCTTGAACAATACCATACAGGTATCTCGGTACCATAATATCTCCTCCTACTTATCGGCCAATCTATTCTAAGAGAGTTTATCCAGTCTATCAGGAGTCGTTTATGACTCGATGGATGAAAACTCATTTTATCTATTAAATTCAATAGTTTATCAACCATGTCCAACTGTTTTAAGTAGTATTCTTTCATCGGAATGATCTCTATAGGCGTCTTGCTCCTTTCACAGATAGGCGTCCTATGAATTATATCTTCTATCTTCGTTACCAATCCTGCTTCTTCAAGATCCTTAATAATATTTGCCCTTGCTTCCATTATGCTCATATTGGAATATTTTCCCGCAGAATCAGTCATCCTCCCATCTTCCCCAACTGCTATAACTTCCTCTAATCCCAATTCTCTAAAGAGTAGGACATCAGTATAATCGCCGTAACTACAGACCATGACTGCACCGGTTCCGTACTCTGGTTTAGCTGCAGGATGGGGTATTATATCCACTATATGACCGTATATCGGGACTATTGCATGCTTCCAATGTAAGTCTAAATATCTTTGATCTCCTGGATTAACTATAACCGCTCTACATGAGGCTAAGAGTTCAGGTCTAGTTGTCGCTATTATCAAATCACTATGATCTTCTGCTACTTTGAATTTTATGTAAACGAGTTTAGTGGGAATTTCTTCATAATCTACCTCAGCATCTGCAAGGGTTGTGCCGCATTCCCAGCAATAGTTGTTTGGTCGAGTTGCGGTATAGATCAAACCTCTCTTCCAAAGTTTTATAAATGTTGCTTGAGTAAGCTTACGATAATCTTCTGAATCTGTTCTATAGTAATGCTCAAAGTCTCCACTAAGACCCATCCTCTTCATGATCCATATCATCTCAGATTCTAGGTCATCCAGTGCATGGCTGCATATCTCAACGAACTTGTCTCTAGGACTACTTCTCATATCGATCTTATAGGTTCTCTCCACGTATAGTTCAACTGGTAAACCATTTCTATCTATGCCTATCGGAAAATATACTTCATAATCGTTCATCCTGGCAGTCCTAGCAATCATATCTATCTGAGAATACTGTGCAGCTGCTCCAATATGCCAAGGTCTACCACTTGGGTATGGTGGAGGAGTATCTATCACGAAGCATCGTTTCTTCGCTTTTAACTTAAATTTGAATATGCCTTCTTTCTCCCATAGATTATAGAGGTCTATTTCTCTCTTAATGTTCCATCTCGCCTCTTCAATCTTCGGAGTAAACTCCACTTTATCTTCCCTCTCAGATCACTTCAATAACCTCTAGTTAATAAAGAATATGAGTTCAAGGAATGTGGGTGATTTGGTAGAGAGATTGATTACTATTAAGCTCATCTTCCATAATAAAATGCAGGTCAGGTCTGCTTAACTAATTCTCTATCTTCATTCTAGCCTTTAAGGCAAATAATTTTTAATTTTACTTTCCACATTGATAATCCATATCTCTACTTCGGGATCATCTAATCTTCCTATAAGGAAGCTTTGAAAAAGTTCTAGAAATCATAAGACTCTAGATTTTACAGGATATTATATCAGACTAACCTTGCATCTTAAATAAAACAAAAATATATGGGGATGATTTTTATATCCCTAATTTATCGAGCTTCTTTCTAACTTTTTCTAGAGACTCGGTTCTTAGAGGCTTTATAGACTCTGGAGTTTCATATTCTACTGTTTTCCTCTTTACGAATAGCCCGCACCTCCCATCTGGAAGCATCTTTACTTGAATACATTGTGAATATGGGCATCTAAAGCCTATGCATGGTCCATTTACCCAGTTACACCAGGGAGGATTTCTCCTGAAGTCTAGAACCTTTTTCCCACATCTGAAGAATCTACAGAGAGGATTGCATATCTCGGTGGGCTCTCTGCTTAGAATCCATTCCAACGCTTGTTCACCTATAATGCTGTTGCTCTCAATGATTATTTTATGTCTACTTGGTTATTAATCTTCTCTTTTTACTTTCCCTATATATGATGATAATACCTATGAAGATTATTATGGAAGATACTACTATCGATACCGCTAATGCAATAATCTCTAAAGGTATGAGGACTCCAAGAAACTCTATATAGCTGTCTAGCCTTACGGTTTTCAGTGCTGGACCATTAACTAGTATAGTCTCCCTCAAGATTAAAGAACCTGAAGACTTGATGTCGATCGTTAAATAGCCTGCGTATGGGAGAGTGAAATTGGAGAGAAGCTTCATGGGGCCATCATAAATTTCTTCTCCACCTAGACTGATTTTTACCTCTATATTCTTTACAATATTTCCAATTGCATCTAAAACTTGTAGTCTAAGTGGAAAGTTCATACTCTTTATGTCTAGAATCAAATTCTTGTCCTGTATGTTTATAATGTCTTTATATTTCACTATACCGTCTTTTGCAACTTGGACATCATATCTTCCAGGGAACATCTTTAAATCAATTTTACCATTATCATCCGTTACTCCAGAGTATTTTTCTCCAGAGTCAAGGTCTATGAGAGTTATTGTATGGCCTGCTACCGGTTCACCAGTATAATCTCTCAATAAAATCTCTACAATCGACCTCGCAATCTTTAATTCTACGGTTGTCTTAGCTGAGGAGACTTCGATAGTCTTCTCCTCCATCTTCTTATCTAGCCTATAGAGTTGTATTATGTATTCTCCAGCTTGAGATAGCCCAGTGCTGGTAGGTATATTTAAGAAGATTGCTTTCCCTCTTTCATCAGTATTGCTTCTCATAAAGTTTTTAGACCTATTATTGCTTAATGAGACTAGCGCATCTTTCACTGGCCTATCTTCCTCATCTAATACTACTACTTCAAGTCTTGCGAGCTGCAATACTAGGTCGAGTGATTGGGAAGCTGATAGACTTCTCTTGGTATAGTAGACATTATACTCTACTCCTCCGACCGTATATGTTACATTAAGGGTGTATTCTCTTATCCATTCAATATCTGATGAAGGTATCTGATTGATGACAGCGGTACCCTTCTCCGCCTTGACGATTCTACTAAAGTTTCCTGCCTTCAACCTAATGGTTGTCTTACCTACTAATTCTCCTTCCATATTCAAGGTCGTGATATTCAGATTTATGAGGGGGAGGATGTATTCAAGAGTTTGTTTAGGCTTGTCAACAGCTAGGTCGGATGAAGTGAATATTGTATAGCCTTCCACTACTATCTTTATATTGTATCCCTTGATATCGTTTAGAGAAGAATATGGGATCTTAGAGAATGTTATATCTCCACCACTATCTGTCGTTCCACTATATTCTACCAGTCCAGTAGAGCTTACAAGCCTCACTTCTGCAGAGGGCACAGGTCTCTTATCCATATCCTTCAGACTTATCTTTAAGTCAGAGATGTTAGCTACGATCACTAGGTTCAATGTTGTGGGGAAATTCACTCTACTCTCGGCCACGATCACTTGGTTAAGCTTCGCTCTAACGGTATATTCTCCTGCATCTAGTCCGCTAAAAACCGCATAACCAGTTGTATTCGTTACAAACCTATAGGTCTCCGAATCCTTTACTAAGACTACCTCTATCTTCTCTAATGGTGTACCTAGAGGATCTAGGACTCTTACTATTAGGTCGGGAGACTGAGAATCTACAGATCCATGATATAAAGCTGTCAAAATTAAAACTATAAACATGGCTGGTAGAAGTCTTTTCTCAAAGTATCTCTCGAACATATCAAATTTTCACCATCGCATTTTTCCTATATATGTTAACCCCTTATCTTATATAGCTGAGTTAGATAGATGTGTGCAGCCTCTAAAACATTTCTAGCAGTCTTAAATGTAAGCTTTCTCATAGCTTCTGGATATTCTAGCCAGATGTATCCTTTGTGCTCGTAAGAGAGTCTTACTTCTTTCGTAGCGGACCTCGCAAGATAGAAGATAACTTCTTTTCTCACTAGTTCACCGAGTTTCTTATAAAAATAAGTGATCTCTTTTCTAAAGTTTGGGATTATTTCAACATTATCTATACCAGTCTCCTCCCAGACCTCTCTCCTAACAGTATCTATCTCGTGTTCTCCAGACTCGATTGCACCTTTGGGGAAATCCCAGTGACCAGCATCATAATGTAGTAGCAGATACTCTATCCGAGTATTCAGATTGGATAAATGATACACTACCGCTCCTGCAGACCTCTCCCTGATCATCTCTAACACCGTCTAAAACCCTAACATATATAAATGAGGGGGACTTAAATAAATATATCTAGGGCTTTGAAATACTCTTTTCAAGATATAGTGGAATAAGCATATCTAAAGGTTCTCTAGAATATATGTGTATGACGATTAGGTAATCCTACTTCGAATTTAGACGAGTATCAAGATATAAAAGGGCTGGGAAAGGTTATAATTATTGAGATGGGGAAAGCAATAGGTTAAAGATTTATTTTTTGCTCGAAGATCATCATGATTTAATATCTCTTTCTTTTCATGCTCTCGATGATCTATGGAGGTCTAGCCTACCATGAATCTCCTGTTAAGCATTTTAAAGACCTTAATTAATCTGGTGCTTGTGGATGAATATTATTTGAGATCGATGAGGATAGATGAAAGATTATTCTCGATATAGATCTGGTGAATCTATATATCGATTCATCGAGATGATGGGCTTCGGTTGAAGCTTAATCGTAAGCTTTTGTACAATACATCATAGTATATAAGTTTAGCGGGGGTTGGATTTGAACCAACGCTCTCCGGGTTATGAGCCCGGCGGGTTCGCCCTGGCTACCCTACCCCGCTTTCTTCTCCATTATCTATATTAT
Source organism: Candidatus Caldarchaeales archaeon (assembly GCA_039630055.1). Taxonomy (GTDB): domain Archaea; phylum Thermoproteota; class Nitrososphaeria_A; order Caldarchaeales; family Wolframiiraptoraceae; genus Geocrenenecus. The sequence continues at coordinate 25,176 of JBCNVN010000008.1, forward strand.
GTGTTAGGTCTTAATATAGGTTACATCTTTAAGCAGAATTAGATCCAAGTCTTCTTCAATAATCTGTAAAATTCTCTTCTACATTCTTCATAGCTCATCTCATCCACCTCATCTATTATCTTAAGTTCTTCTATCAAGTGGGGAAAGAGGACCTCGGATGTTGGCTCTTTCTCATCTCTACTTATTAAGAGTTGATATATTATAGATTGAGCAGCTTTCAATCTCTCTTCATCTCCCAGTTCTCTCTCCGTAATGTATGCTTTAGTTAAAATATCTCCAGGATTTTCCAAGTATCTTGAATTTAGTATCTTACAAGCCTTCTCCACCAGGTTTATCGTGGATACTCTTACCCCCTTCTCCTCTAAGTAGACTGGTAGGAGAATATGCATGTATCCAGCTTCCACCACCACTCTATCATCCAGCCGTGAAGCTGCAACCGCTTCAGCTCTCATAAGATCTCTCAACTTAAATCTCCGAGCATCTTTCTTGGAAAATTCTATAACTTTATTCACTAACCCATTAAATTCTCCTTTCATGAATTCTTCTTGATATTCTATGAGTGCTCTAACAACCTCTTTCTCTATTTCTAGAACCCTCTTAACATTAGGATCTAAGATATATTCTTCAAATTTTCCAGTTTCTATTGATTGATAGATCTTCTCCATAATCGTAAGGTATGGCTCGATCTGGATGATCTCTACACCCTTACTATGTAATTTCTTCATTAAGAGGGCTTGATGCACCGCATATAGGGGGAAACCTGTATTAGAAAGTTTAACATATTCCTCTAAGCTGATATATCCGTTTAAGAAATTTTTCAGATTCTCATCATCAGGCTCCTCCAATACGAGTGTGTGATATCCTTTAATCTCTTCTTCAAGGAGCTTCAAGAACTCTACTCTATGGGCTAAAAAGACTACTTTAACATCCATAAAACTTCATCTAAGCTATCTATACGATGAAGGAGAAGTTATTAATTCTTTAGAGTTTACTAAACATGCTGGACCTCTTCCCTATAACTATCTAGTTTAAATCTTTAAAGATACTTGAAGTGATCTAGATAGGGATGGTAAAGACTGTCTGGATAGGTGTAGATGATACAGACTCTAAGAAGGCTGGATGTACAACCTACGTAGGGGCGCTGATAATTAGAAGGATAGAGAGCCTTGGCTACAGGTTACTCAGCCATCCTAGACTTATTAGGCTTAACCCGAATTGCCCATACAAGACTAGGGGTAATGCGGCCATAGCCTTAACGGTTGAAGTAGATAAACTTGAGATCCTTGAAGACATAGTTATCAAGACAGTTGAGGAATACGCTGAGCTGGAGGCTGAGGGCACCAACCCTGGAGTTGCTCTACTCATGGGAGAGCCGAGTACAGAGTTGAGAAACTATTATTGGCATACGGTGAGAGAGCTATCATCTATCGATGAAGCTATGAGGGTTGCCAACTATATTGGTGCCAAGCTATATAGATGGAAGAGTGGTAGAGGAATTATCGGAGCACTATCAGCTATAGGCGCTGACCTATCGAGGGATAGAACCTATGAATTGATAGCTCATCGGAGGAGAGATTACTGGGGGACGGTTAGACAGGTCGATCCCAACAGCGTATGGGATATGGATAGAGCTACTTATCCGTTGACATTCGATAACATCGATATAGATACTGGTGAGATTAGGATCACGCCTCATACACCATGCCCAGTATTGCTCGGTATAAGGGGGGTTACGCCGGATATCGTTGAAGAAGCTTACAAGATGCTCAAGATATATGAGCCAGTAGAATTCTATACGATTTTTGAGACAAATCAAGGTACAGATGCTCATCTACAATTAATGAAGATAAAGGAAGTTAAAGAGGGTGTATCAGCTATAATTAACTGTAAGGTAAAATCTAAACCAGTGTATAGTGCTGGAGGCCACGTATTCTTCAAGCTGGAAGATGAGACAGGCGAGATAACTTGTGCAGTATATGAGCCTACGAAAAAATTTAGACACATAGTGGTAAAACTTGAGCCTGGTGATGAGGTCACAGTCTATGGAGGAGTAAAGATGAAGCCTCAAGGCCTCACACTCAACTTAGAAAAGATACATATTAGATCCTTGGTAAAGATCTTTGTTACAAAAACTCCGAGATGTAAAATTTGTGGAAGAAAGATGGAGAGAGTGGGAAGATCTGGTTATCTTTGTAAAGTTTGTAAGATTTCTTCAATGTGGCCAGAGGTAGTAGAAGTTGAGAGGGATATCTCTCCAGGATTTTACGAGGTTCCTCCATCTGCACGGAGACATCTGTCTAGACCCCTAGCTCTCGCCGCTAACCACCAGCATAGTTAGAGTACTTCTAACCTTGTCCAATCGCCTTATCTTCCACGATATTATCTCCTTTAACTTATCCATACTATCTGCTTCAACCTTTGCTATGATATCGTATACTCCATAGACTACATAGGCTTCTTTTACATTTACTATCTTCTTCAATTCTTGGAGTATCTCTTCCTCCGCACCTATCTCCGTATTTATTAAAACGAACGCTGAAGGCATACAATTTCAATATCTAAGGCGGTAAATAAAGACTTCTAATATTGATTAGCCTAGAAGTCTAAATGATGACGAATTTCTATCGACTGGATGTTTTTGGTCAAGATATAGATCTATAGACCTATCCCTCGAAGATCATTCTTCTCTATATGCAATTACATCTATTTCTACTAGTGCTTCATCGAGAGGTGGAGGAGCAACAACAGATGTTCTAGACGGTTTATGGTCTCTAAAGAATTCTCCATATACTTTATTTAGAGTCTTGAAATATTCTGAACTCTTCAAATACACGTTTACCTTGACTACATCTTGTAGACTATATCCAGCTGCCTCCAGTATTGCTTCTACGTTTTGAAGAGCCTTCCTAGCCTGTTCTTCGAATCCACCTTCAACCAGCTTTCCAGTAACTGCGTCTATCCCTAGCTGTCCAGAGACGAAAAGAAAGCCACCACATCTAATTGCTTGAGAATATGGAGCCACAGGTTTAGGAGCCTTCTCTGTAGTTATTACCTCTCTAACCATCTCATCCGAACATTGTCTATCAATAGATAAAGCTTTTTACTAAGCTTCTAGAGAGTATAAGTCTCGAAGATGAGGATTGTAAATAACGAAGAGAAGATGAAAGAGGCGGAGGCGATACTTTTAGATTGTGATGGTACTATTATCGATGCCTCCAAGTCTTATGATTTGGCCATAAAGCTCGCCACGGTCATAGTCCTAGACAAGCTATTCAACATAGAGATCAAGCTTGGTCGAGAGATTGAGAAGACGATAGAATCACTTAGGATGACTGGAGGATTCAATAACGATAGCGATACCACTTCAGCCATCATACAGGCCATTAGCATATTTCTACCCATAACAGTGGAATACAACATAGACAAATGGGAGAGGATCGAAGATATGAATGAGTATATCCATTCAGTTCAATGGGAGAGATCATATCCAGGGTTTGTCTCTACCGCCTTGGAATGGCTATCTACCACAGTAGAGCTAGATAAAAATTATTTAGATTTAGAAATGATTGAGAGATTAATCGATGATAAAGCCTCAAGACTTTACACATCGAAGAGACTCTTAAAACTGAGATCTTTCTTAAAATATCCAGGAGCCTTCGGCGAAAGCTTTCTCACAACTCTATTTGATGAAATATTTCTTGGAAGAGATGGGGTTAGAGAGAAGTATGGACAAGAGCCACGATACGTAATCTACAGTGGAACCTTGAGCAATGAAAAGATCTTGATAAGTGAAGAATCTATAAGAAGGTTGACGAGTCTTTTCCCAAAGGGTATAGCATTGATTACCGGTCGAGGTAGATGGGAGACCGAGAAAACCCTTAAACCTATTCTAGATTACATAAATATGGAGGCATCTGTTTTTACCGCTGATAGAGGTTCAGATTTCGAGAAGCCAAGCCCTAAAGCAGTATTAGAAGTAGCAAGAATACTTCAATCTACTAAATTACTGTATGTTGGAAACTCTATGGAAGATCTCCTAATGGCTTCATCAGCTTCTAGAGAGGGATTAGATGTAGGATTTATAGGGGTGGTTAATGATAGGGATAGAGCTAGAGAATTTGAGATCCGTGGTGCAGATGCGATCATAGATGATATCAACGAGCTACCATTATTGATCCAAGAGGTCAAATTTGAAAGATGCTAAGATTATTTTAGAAAGTCAACAAAAAGTATCATGTATTTGTATGTTTCTGGATGGAGGTATCTTATGAATCAGTGGTAGGGTTAGAGATCTTATCCATCTTCTCTTCAGATTATCGCTTTCAACATTAATCTAAATAGGATGCTGGGTTTCATGAATATTCTTGAGAGAGAGGTAAACTGGAGATCCATGTCTCCCCTCTTAGATATCTCATCCAGAATGAATCTATCATCCATCATCTTGAATAATTTATCAATTAATTTCGATGGCAAGCTTCTTATAATTCTAGTGATGCTAGCAATCCTATCCAACTCTTTTAAGAGAAGATCGATCTCTCTTACATGGCTTCTCGGTAGGTGGCCTTCCAAAAGTTGTGAAGATATTACCTTAGCGATGTGCTCTGCTATTAGCCCACCTACTATTACTCCACCACCTGTACTAGCTTTAACATGACCTGCAGCATCTCCTACAGGTATAAACTTGGATTCGAAGTCGATCCTTAGCGGTCTACCAGTATATACTGCGTGGGAGGTTCTCCTGATTATATCTGATCTTGGAAATCTTTCTCTTAGAAATCTGTTCAACTTTATCTTCAGGTTTCTTCTAGATGCCACGCCAAGCTTACCTAAGTTTTCATTGATCGGTATCAAATATGCAAAGAACTCGGGAAGATACTCTTCAAGGTAAATATAGACGTATCTGGGATCTAAACCATGATCTTTAATCCAGAGCTGGATGATCGGTATCCACATATCTCTCTCGGTATTTTTCCTTAGTACTCTTCGGAGGATTATCGAGGACATCCCCTCAGCATCCACCACTCTCTTTGCTCTTATCTCATGTCCATCTTTCATCTTCACCACTAAGAGATCATCCGTAGAGTTTACTACATCTATTACCCTTCTACCTAGGATCATCTTTCCACCTTTCCTCTCAAACTCTTGTGCCAAGAATTTATCTAGCTCCATCCTAGATGTAACGACGGCCACGGCTCTTCCAGCATCTATATGGATCATTCTATTGGTTGGAGAGTAAAAGTAGGCTCCTTCAACTATATTCTCTACATATTTGCTAGAGATATTTAGTCCTAGTTTTTCTAGGTTTCGGATATTGTATAATCCTGCACAGTGTTCTGGGACACCTATCTCATCATGCTCTTCGATCAACACTGTTTCTAACCCACTTTCAGCCATAGTCTTTGCAGCTAGTAATCCTACAGCGCCTCCACCTATTACGACGACATCAACAACATTCTCTTCAGTCATTTTTGATTTAAAGATCTTTTGAACAATCTTATATCTTTTAGTGGAGGTTTTGTCTCTCGAGTTTTAAAAACTTAAAAAATTGCTCTAACTTAGAATCTTCTTAGCTGGAGGCGGTGACCATATTGAAAGCGAGAGCTCATATAATTATTGATGGGAGAGTTCAAGGAGTATTTTATAGAGCTAATACAAAGAAGATGGCTGAGAAGCTTGGTGTAAAAGGTTGGATAAGAAATCTTCCAGATGGAAGAGTTGAAGCAGTATTTGAAGGAGAGAAAGAAGATATAAAGAAACTACTTTCATGGTGCTGGATAGGGCCGCCTGGTGCAAAGGTAACTAACATAGAGGTTAAATGGGAAGAGTATCTAGGAGAGTATGAAGAATTTCAGATACTCTATTGATGAATATAACATGATATTATCGACATTTTGCAGAGAAGATTGTTATCTTATTCGGGGAGTCCTTGCTGAGAGATTCTTTTATAGTATTCTCTGCCAAAATCTGTCAGAGTATATCTTTTCCTAAACCTCTTATTTTTGATCTTATCGGAGATTAATGGTTGGATTAATCCTGCTGAAGCTAGTTCGGTTAAGTGCTCGTAGATCGATGGATACTTTATCTTTATACCGTATCTGGTGGCAAGCTCTTTCTGGATCCCATATCCATGTAGAGGTTTTTCAGCCAGTAAACTCATTATCCTCCTCTTAGTTATCCCGATCATTTTATGCTGTCTAGTCATCTTACCCGTCTCAATCTCTATGATGGACTGGATCGTTGAGGGATCCTTCATTCCAGAGCCTGTGACTATGTAGACTACAGTTTCATCTCTTTTAACGAGACCTAAGTTTAAAGCATCGATCAGGGTTGCAAGGGATACCGCTGCTGCAGGCTCAGCAAGTATCCCCTCACTCTTAGCAAGAACTTTTATCGCATCTAGTACCTGCTCTTCATTTACCGCCAATATTTCTCCATCAGATTCTCTTACAGCCTTTAATGCCATATGCCCCCAGACAGGGTTCGGCTCAGCGATGTCTGGAAAAACTACCCTAAAATTGGAGGAGGGCTCAAAAGTTTCTCTACCTTCTCTATAGGCTTCAGCTATAGGTGCACATGAAGAAACTTGGCCGCCGAGTATACTTGGAGGCCGATCTCGCAGTAGACCTATCTCTTCAACTTCCTTGATTGCTTTCCAAGATGCTGTAACGTGGGACCCGCTTCCAATAGGTATCAAGATCCAGTCGGGTGGATTCCAGTTGAGCTCTTCTAAGACTTCTAATGTACAGGTTTTGAAACCTTCTACTAGTAATGGGTTCGAAGATGTAATTATGTAGTTTTCATGTGGCCATGAGGTTGAGAAAGTTAGAATAGATGTAGGATCGTTGGTAAGGAAGACTTCTGCATTATATGCTAGTGCTTGTAATAATTTAACTTGTTCAACCCCTGGTTTTAGGTAGACTGAGCATGGAATACCGGCTTTCGCTGAGTAGGCCGATATGGATACTGATAGATTTCCAGGAGCTATACAGATTATTCTCGAGATACCTAACTCAACATCTCTGCTAATCTCTACCGTTGCACCTCTATCCGTAAAGGCTCCCGTAGGATTGGTTGATTCATTCTTAATGTAGAGTTTCCTTAAACCGATCATCTTTCCAAGCCCATAAGAATGATGTAGATATGATCCACCCTCACCCATACTAATCGGATTGATCTTTATGGGTGGGAGAAGCTCGAGATATCTCCAGACACCCTTCGGTCTAGAGGTAAACTTCTCAGTTAGGTTAGAGTTATCTAGTAGATTAAGATCGTACTCGAGTAGGAATGGTGAGCCACATTTGCAGATGTTTTTAGTTAGGAGACTGTAGACCTCTTCTCTGCCACATCCTGAACACCTATATATGAGGTTCAATTTCACCTATATGTAGGGAATAGATTATATTATAGATTACCAGGATGTATTAAGGGTTGTCTTGAAGGTTAATTCTATAGGGATTAAGACGATAAGAGTAGCATTATCTACGGCTATCGTAGCGATAGCTACCAGTATCTTTACAGTATATGTTCCAGCTACTAGAGGATACTTCAATCTAGGAGAGACGATGATCTACTTTACAGCTCTATACTTTGGACCATTTATAGGAGCTTTTGCAGGAGGGATTGGATCAGCATTGGCCGATATCCTTCTAGGTTATACGATCTATGCTCCAGCCACTCTAGTTATAAAAGCGGCTGAAGGTTGGACGGCTGGATACTTAGCCAAAAAGATATTGGGGAAAGAGAGGAATATCTTCAACTTTATATTATCTTTGATAGTGTCAACAGGCTACCTCTTCATAATACTGATTATAGGGTTGTATATCTTCTCTGGAGAGGTTGAGTTATCCCTCCAGATGCTGCCTTCACTTAGTGGGTTTATTCAACCTTATATCTGGTTTCCATTAGCGGTATTAGCTACTGCTACTCCAATATATCTAACTGTAAAATCTAAGAAGTCTGAAGGTCTTCTAGTACTCGTACTACTCCTATCTGGATTAGTAATGGTTTCAGGATACTTTATCTATCAACAGTTTATCTTGGGATACTATGCTGTAGCAGAAGTACCGGTAAACCTCGGCCAAGTAGTTTTAGGAGCTGCTGTAGCCATCCCTCTATATAGAGCTGTAAAAAGATTATCATCTAGATGATGCCGATCGCGACTATCGATGGATACTTTGAGAGAATCTTCAAGATGATAGGCTTATAAGTGTAATAACGTTCTCCATCATAAGGTATAAATCTTAATCCAGTCAATTTCTTCACTACTCCAGCCTCTACCTCACCACCATCTATAAAATATATGCTCTCTCCACTCTCGATACTTCTCCTAAATACTAGTGGTAGCCTTATCTTCTCCTTAAGCTCTTCTGGAAGAATGCTCTCTAAAAGCTCTAGCTCCCGTTTATCAAAGTAGTGTACACCTTTTATGGTCTCAACAGATGGGACGTCCATATTCAAGAGAGTCTTTAATGGCAATCTGACTTTTGGAATATCCTTGTTTAGCTCTCTCAGCTGATATCTAAGCCATTCATCTGAACTCTCTACAGACAACCCCTATTCTAACGATATTCCAAATATATTAACCATTTTTTACAGAACAATTGTTAAGGAGAAAATCATTATATGATACATTAATAATGAATGTTTAGAGTAGAGTATGTGGAGTAATAGTGGGGGTAATAGTGGGGCGAAGAAAGAAATCCAACTGAGGGTTGCGGAAGCTAGACAGAGAGATATTGGTAGAAAGATCGCTAGAGTTGATAGTAGAGCTCTTAGAGAGTTAAATCTTAGCCCAGGAGATCTTATAGAGATTGTCGGTAAGAGGTCTACCGTTGCTATTGTGTGGCCACCGTATAAAGAGGATGATGGAATGGGTCTCATCAGGATAGATGGTGAAGTAAGAAGAAATGCAGGTGTATCTGTTGGAGAGTATATCAGGATACAGAAGGCATCCGCTAAGCCTGCTACAAAGATTGTTCTAGCACCTTACGAGAATCTTCCATTTGTAGGAGATTTTGCAAGAATTGTCAAGAGCCAGTTGATGAACCTACCGGTAATGAAGGGGGATACAGTCATAGTACCCATACTTGGGATGGGGATAGAGTTGAAAGTAACTTCTACGAGCCCGACGAATGCAGTAATAGTTACAGAGACAACAGTTATAGAGGTAACCACATCTCCTGTGAAGAGGCTTGAAGAGGCCACAGGTGTAACATACGAAGATATCGGTGGACTACATGAAGAGCTTCAGAGAATAAGGGAGATGATCGAGCTTCCCTTAAAGCATCCAGAACTCTTCCGACATCTAGGGATAGACCCTCCTAAGGGATTGATATTGTATGGTCCTCCAGGTACTGGTAAGACCTTGATAGCAAAAGCTATAGCTAATGAGACAGGCGCCCACTTTATCTCGATTAATGGACCTGAGATCATGAGCAAGTTTTATGGAGAGAGTGAGGCAAGACTTAGAGAAGTCTTCCAGGAAGCTGAACAGAATGCCCCAAGCATCATATTTATCGATGAGCTTGATGCTATAGCTCCTAAGAGAAGTGAAGTTACAGGAGAGGTAGAGAGGAGGGTTGTCTCACAGTTACTTGCCTTAATGGATGGGTTGAAGGGAAGGGGTCAAGTAATAGTTATAGGTGCAACTAATAGGATCGATGCAGTAGACCCAGCTTTAAGGAGACCTGGAAGATTTGATAGAGAGATAAGGATTGGGGTACCTGATAGAAATGGTAGAAAAGAGATACTGCAGATCCATACTCGTAGGATGCCTCTTGCAGAAGATGTAGACTTAGATGAGATCGCAGATATTACTCATGGGTTTACAGGTGCAGATTTGGCTGCATTATGCCGTGAGGCGGCCATGAATGCTCTTAGAAGATTCTTGCCGAAAATAGATCTCGAGAAAGAGGTTATCCCTGCCGAGGTGTTGGAGCAGCTTAAAGTTTCTAGAGATGATTTTGCAAATGCTTTGAGGATGATCCAGCCCTCTGCCCTCAGAGAGGTAATATTGGAGATACCTAATATCAAGTGGGAGGATGTAGGAGATCTTCAATCTATAAAACAGGAGCTCAAAGAAGCTGTTGAGTGGCCTCTGAAATATCCTGAAGTTTTCAAGAGGCTGGGGATAAGACCTCCTAGAGGGATCCTCCTCTACGGTCCTCCAGGCACAGGAAAGACCCTACTCGCTAAAGCCGTGGCCACAGAGTCTGAAGCTAACTTCATATCTGTCAAAGGTCCTGAAGTCTTGAGTAAATGGGTTGGAGAATCTGAGAAAGCTGTGAGAGAGATATTCAGAAAGGCTAGAGAGACAGCTCCATGCATAGTATTCTTCGATGAGCTTGATGCTATAGCTCCTAGAAGAGGGCTACATGCGGATGCAGGTGTAACAGATAGGATAGTAAACCAGCTTCTCACAGAGATGGATGGGATACAGACGCTTAAAGGAGTCGTAATTATAGGCGCATCCAATAGACCTGACATACTCGACCCCGCACTTCTTAGACCTGGAAGATTCGATAGAGTCATCTACGTTCCTCCACCCGACATAGATGGAAGATACCAGATATTCCAGATACATACACGTGGAATGCCACTATCAGATGATGTTGACCTCAGTAAGCTTGCATCTATAACCGAGGGGTATACTGGAGCAGATATAGAAGCAGTATGTAGAGAGGCTGCGATACTCGCGATGCGTGAGAATATAAATGTTGAGAAGGTCAGTATGAGGCACTTCATGATGGCTCTAGAAAAGATCAAGCCGAGCATATCATCTGAACAGAAGAGGGAATATGAAAGAATATTGACAGACTTTAAGAGGTCTATGGCTTATATCTCATGAAATGACTGGGCTCGGAAAGGAATGGACTAAAACCATAAGAGCTCTATCGAAGATCTCGAGTTACTATAGAGAACTGAATTCGGTTGTCTCTCTTGGCAATGATATAAAGATTAGAAGAGAAGCAATAGAGAAGTTTCTTAAACAGCCTCGGATAGTTCTAGATCTAGGATCTGGAGATGGAGTATCTACTGAGATAACAATCTTTACGAAACCATCTATTTATCTCGTAGTTATGCTCGACGTACTCTTAGAGATGTTAAAGAAAGCGAAGAGGATGGATAACGTGGAGAAGGTTCAGGGAACTTTTGAGCATCTACCCTTTAGAGATTTAGGATTCGATAACATTATTGCAGCCTTCTCTCTACGCGATTCCATGAATCTAGAAGAAGCATTATCTGAAATTAAAAGAGTAATGAATGACCGTGGAGGATTAGTTGTAGTTGATCTAGGTAAACCGAACCCTTATCTCAAGAGGTTTTTGATATATTTTTACTGGACTTTGATCGCACCCTTTATCGCAATGGTTAAGCTTGGATTTAGAGGTATTTTCGGTTGCTTAGAAATAGCGAGGACTCTAAAACATCATCCAACCAATTCCAATCTTGCAGAAATCTATAAGAAATATTTTTTACATCTCGTTCTATTTGAAAAATTTATTGGTGGTGTAATACTACTTCATGCTTCTAAAGAGTTTTTAAGAGAAGCTTCTTAAAGTTGATAGCATCATCCTTCATAGAAATATTGTTAAACATTACGTAGACTTCTACTCTTCCCTCCCTCTCTTCTCTCTCAATGATTTTCAACAACCTATTCAGATCATCTAACGTATATCTATATGAGTAATTTGCTTCTTTACCTCCTATCCCATGAAGTCTAAAATAGCCGATAGGATGATTGGAGACATTCTCAGATCTGAACGGGTCTGTAACATGTAGTATATCGAGCTTACTGCAAAGCTTTTTTACTTCATCTAAATGTTCTCTCCAATCCCCTCTCGGCTCCCATCCAATTAGACTCTTACCTCTCTCAACTGTAGAGAAGAACCCGACAATATTACTGATGTTTTCATCACTGTAGTTGAATGATGCAGGTGTTTGGAAGACTATTATCTTAGCATTCAATGCTTCTGCAACCTTGCATGTCTCAGCCCATGCCTCAATATTTTCTCTACTAGGCTTTAGTGAACCATATAATTCAGCTTTCGACTTAGATATCCTTAAACCACTCCTCCTCCAAGTAGGACTTTTAGATGGATGCGTTATGACTTGCCAAGCCTTCATATTGAAGGTAAACTCGAATGGCGCATCTTCTCTCCATTTCTTTACAGTCTCTACTCTAGGAAGCCTATAGAAGGTTTCTTGAATTTCCACCGTATCGAATACTTTGAAGTATTCTTTCTTCCCACCCTTAATACACCATCCACAACAACCAACCCTAACCATCATATTCTTTATGTAATATTTTAGGGACCTCTTATAAACAGATCTTTTAAATTCCTGTTTTTATATTACGTAAGAGTTTTTAGAAGATTAGAGATGAGTAGGCCGAGTGTAGATACGGGTCAGCTTCTAGACATGCTGGGATATAGTTACTATTCTTTTTATCAGAGTGGAGAAAGCCCTGAATATTCAGAGGTATATTTTAAAGAGATTATTCCAAGCTTGGCGAATGGAGTATCTAAGAAGACTCTTGAGCTGATCAACATGAAGCTCTACAGACATCAATTAGAATCTCTTCAGGCTCTTGAAGATGATATGAATATAATCTTGAAGTCTGGGACAGGCTCTGGAAAGACTGAGTCATGGTTTATATATGCTGGTAGACATAGGGTTAAGACTTTATCAATCTATCCTACACTAGCCCTAGCATATGACCAGCTTAACAGACTTAGTCAATACTGTTCAGATTTAAGATTGAATATAATGATCTTAGATGCAGTTAAGAGAGATGAATTAGTATCTAAACATGGATTCAGGAATGTTAAGAAGATGGTCTCCGATTCAGACCTCGTCGTAACAAACCCTGCATTCCTTCTAAACGAGGTTAAGAAGTCTGCTCTAGCAGGGTCAAGCTTATTATCACCATTCTTCGAGAAGCTTAGATTAATAGTAGTTGATGATTTTGATTTTTATGGGCCTAGAGAGATCGCACTATTATTTTCTATGCTAAAGATTCTCACAAAACTATACGGCCATGATGTCCAGTTCGCATTTATGACTGCAATGTTGGCAAATCCTGAAGAGATAGCAGAATATCTAAAGACGATAAATAATAGAGAGACGAAGATTATCTCTGGAAGACCATTCAAGGCTCCAAATAAAGTCTATATTGTTTTAGGTAAGAATCTTAAGAGGCTGTGGGAAGAGGCGAGAAAGTTTGAAGATAGATTAAAAGATGCAAAGGTTGGAGGAGACATCCTAAACGCTCTGAAAGATTACAATCTTTTTAAACAGAATGTTTATAGAGTATGGGATGCTCTAAGATATGCCGGGATCCCAGCTCCCGAACCATATTCAGACATAGTTGAGATAGTATCAAACTATGTACTTGATGACTCCGTAACATTAGTATTCACAAAGAGTATTGAACGTGCTGAAGAGATCTCTAGAAGAATAGTTGAGAAGACTGGTAAAGGTGGGCGGGTGGGAGCTCACCACCATCTAGTATCGAGAGAGACTAGGAGAGAGATAGAAGATGCAGCAAGATCTGGGATGATCAAAGTCCTTATATCTCCTAGAACGCTTTCTCAAGGGATAGATATTGGAGAGGTTTTGAGGATAGTTCACGTCGGGTTACCAGACACTTTGAGAGAGTTTTACCAGAGAGAAGGTAGAAAGGGGAGGAGGAGTGGGATAGAGCTGACAGAGACCGTGATAATCCCTAGTAGTTCATGGGATTATGATTTGCTATCGAGAGGTGTAACGGCCATGGAGAAATGGCTAAACCTTCTCTTAGAAAAGATAATTGTGAATCCTGAAAATGATTATTCAAAATTGTTTGAGGCATTATTGAAAGCTCAATCTCCTACATTGAAGAAAGAGCTAACATCAGAAGAAGTAGACCTCTTGAAGAGTCTAGGCCTCCTCGACGGATCGGAACTTTCAAGAGCGGGAAAGAGGGTTTGGAGACAGATGAACTTCTATGAGTTTGCTCCACCATATGGGATAAAGAGGTTAAAGATTGAGGAGGATGGATCTGTTAAGAAACTTGAGGATATCAGCCACTGTGATCTCGTCGAGAAGTTCCAGATGGGAGCATTAGATTATACAAGTGATGGTATTGTAACATATCATAAGATTGGTGGAGGTAGAGCGGTTACAGGGATAACTGTTGAGCCTTTAAGAGAGAGGATCCTTAGAAGATATGAGGGGACATCTTATGCTCTTGAAGAATATGAAAGAATAAAAAGAATGTGGGGAGAAGAACCTAACATCTTGAAAGATTATATTCTGGGCAGGCTCCACTCTAGAATATTCTGTGTTGTACATCCACCTATAGAAGGATTCGGTAAATACGTTAAGATACCGAATAGGGTTGAATGGGTAGTGGTAGGTGAGAAGAAGAAGTTGCTGAGAAGAGGGGAGGAGACGATATTTTATAGAGATAAGAAGTCGGTGGTAGTTGCATCTCCAACATATGGAAAGTACGAAGACTATACGTATGGAATCGTGGTCGAGGTTGGATTAGAAGAAGATCTAGAACTATTAAGGCTTGGACTAGCTTACATAATGATCGTCTTGAGAAGGGTGCTGGGGATACCTTTAGAGACAATAATGTATGGTACTATGAGACTGAGTGAAAGGAAGTTCATAGCTTTACATGAGCCTGAGAGCGCAGGCTTGATTAAGAAACTAGATTGGAGTAGGGTCTATAGAGAGGTGGAAAACTATAAGCCGGATGAGATAGACGAGATTATACTTGAAGAATTAGATGAGGACTCTTATTCAACCCTGATCTCTCTCAAGGTCGAATGGAAGATAGCTAGAGAATATGCTTTGAGAGTTTTAGACTATATGAGACGTAGAGAGAAGATTGTGCTAGAGTTTATGGGAAAGATGTTGGAGGTTCCGAAACCTTCTAGAAGCTTAAAGATAGCATCTATATCTGGAATATATCTTCAGCTTAGAGAAGATCTGAACTCGGGAATTTACGCTCTCCTAGTCTATGATGGTGAAGAACATGTATACTGTTCTGGAGTTACAGAATTTGGAAGACCAGACCAGAACCATCTAATAGTCCAAGAAGTATTATCAAGACTTATAGATGAGGGGTTCACATTTACAACATATGGAATAGGAACATTGTACAGGGTTCTAGACTCAGCCGGTCTAAGAAGTTTAGAGACATTTATAAAAGGATTAGAAGCTAATAGAATCCTGCATGATTCTCGTGAGAATCTCTCCAAGTTCTTAGGATTTACTGTGGAGCTAGAAGATCTAAAGCATGCTCTAGGATTTTCTTCTAAGAGCGTTAGCAGGATCATTGAGGTGGTGGAGGATGCGAAGAGAAAGATGCCGGGAAGTAGAATGATAGAATATGTTTGGAAGAGTCTAGATAATGAGTTGAGGGAGTATATGAGGGATGAGGGTATCTCGACCTATATATCATATCTAATCTCTCAGAGGAGTGGAGAGTAATTGGGAAAGAGTACAATGGTCATGATTAAATACAACCTTCAACCGTTTTGTAGGTAGGTCTGAAATGCCTAGAATACCCATCCAGAAGATAGAGGAGTATATGTGGAAGATACCTCAAAACTATAGACCGGATATGAAAGTACCTGTAACAATCTTTGCTTCAGAAGAGCTGATCCAGAAGATGCAAATGGATAGAACGCTAGATCAAGGAGTGAATGTAGCAACACTCCCAGGAGTCCTAAAGCATAGCGTGGTCTTGCCTGATGCACATGAAGGATATGGTTTCCCTATAGGAGGAGTGGCAGCAACAGACTACAATGAAGGTGTTATCTCACCTGGAGGAGTCGGCTATGATATAAACTGTGGTGTTAGATTGATGGTTACAAATCTCGATGAAAAAGATGTCAGACCTAGGATAACCGAGTTGGTAAACACTCTATTTGCCAATGTCCCTTCGGGTCTAGGTTCTAGGAGGAAAGATTTCAATATCACTATGAGCGATCTTGATAGGATAGCGGTCGAGGGTGCAAGATATATTGTGGAGAAGTTTGGTCTTGGATGGAGTGAAGATATACTACACTGTGAAGAAGAAGGTTCTATGGAGGGAGCTGATCCAAGACTCGTTAGTCCAACCGCTAAGAATAGGGGTATAGGTCAGATAGGAACTCTTGGAAGTGGAAACCACTTTCTAGAAGTTCAACGTGTAGATAAGATATATGATCCGAGAGCTGCAGAGAGGATGGGTATAACCCATGAAGGCCAGATAACGGTCTTGATACATACTGGTAGTAGAGGTTATGGACATCAGATCTGTGGAGACTATCTTAGAGTTATGGAGAGAGCGGTGGCTAAGTATGGGATAAAGCTTCCAGATAGAGAGTTGGCATGTGCCCCTGCAAATTCTCCAGAGGCGGAACAGTATCTTAAGGCTTTCAAGTGTGCTGTAAACTTTGCCTTCGCAAATAGACAGGCGATAACCCACTGGGTTAGGCAGAGCTTCGAACAAGTATTCAAGAAGACTGCAGATTCTTTAGGGATGAAACTTATCTATGATGTGGCCCACAATATAGTTAAGCTAGAAGAACATGTTACAGATGGAAGGCTGAGGAAGGTCTGGGTCCATAGGAAGGGAGCTACGAGAAGCTTTCCACCAAACCATCCTCTGATACCTAAAACATATAGAGATATCGGGCAACCAGTCTTGATACCTGGATCCATGGGTACGGCGAGCTGGGTTCTCTTAGGAAATGTGAAAGCTATGGAGCTTACTTTTGGGAGTACAGCTCATGGAGCTGGGAGAGAGATGAGTAGAGCCGCTGCAAAGAGGGCGACGAGGGCTAGTGAGATCGTGAATGAGCTTAAAGAAAAAGGGATATATATTAAGGCAGATAGTGCTGAGACGATAGTTGAGGAAGCTGATGAAGCATATAAATCTGTTGATAAGGTGGTTGAGGTCAGCCATATTGCTGGTATAGGGACGAAGGTTGCGAGACTAAGACCTATAGGAGTTGTTAAAGGATAACCTTTATCGAGATGATCGACTCTACATTCAAGATGTCTCCATCCAGAAGTCTAGGATAGATCATATTGAAGATCTCTATCTTCACATAGTTAAGAATTGAAGAGAGTATTGGAGAAGTATGAATACTTTTAATGGTAATACTTCTTTTATAGGTATTACCTAAAGCTTATATAGACGTCTCTCCAGCTTATATATGAATTCCCGGAAGAGGGACTATTCAAAGAATTAAGAATTAGAATGCCTAGATAAGGCTTAGAAAGGCGAAAAACAATACGGAATCTCATAAAGAGAATTGAAAGCAAGTACTGCATTCACGTTCTCAACCCATCTTCTAATTTCGCGAATCTCATAAAGAGAATTGAAAGAAATATTCTCCTACTCGGCGATCCCAATAACCCGGATAGTTCCCCGGGCGAATCTCATAAAGAGAATAGA
>JBCNVN010000080.1:0-511 GCA_039630055.1 Candidatus Caldarchaeales archaeon
CCTTTTAGAACGGTCATATCTATCGCTAAACCATCTGAACCGTCTATTTAAAAACTTTTTCTAAAAATTGATCCTAAATGGAAGACCCTCACCATTTGCTCCTTCCAGAGGAGTGAACTATGATGCTATAATGTCAGTTTTCTTATAGATTAGATCAATGGGGCTTCAGGATTCCCTGGACCAAAGTTCTTCAAGATTACAAGATTCTCTCGGCCTGTGTTTGTTATCTCAACACCTTCTCTAGCCGCTTCTATAGTGATGAAGAACTCGTCACTTGTTAATTCTCCATATCTTATGACTGTGGGCGCCTCTATTTCGAACCTACCTAGTCTTCCCCTACCTTGAACTACTATCGCACCATAGGCCATCTGGTCTCTAATCTTCACAGTCTTCCCTGGAAAAACTGTAAGTTCTTTTGCACTAAAATCATGAACTCCATATACTATCCATCTCTCGACGTATCCCTCCTCCACCATCTCTCTCATCTCTCTAACAGGCATCTGCTTTAGAT
>JBCNVN010000009.1:0-41968 GCA_039630055.1 Candidatus Caldarchaeales archaeon
TTCAATCTTCTCGATGTAAAATACGGGTTAATCTTTCTAACCATGTCTCCCGGCTTATTTGAGGTTGAGTATTTTCCTGTTAAAGCTCCCTGAGCTAACGGGCTATAAGCTATCACCGTCAAATTCTCTCTTAGACAGTATCCAATCATATCTTTTTCAACACCTCTATTCAACATATTGTAGACGACCTGGTTTGATGCTATATCTACCTTGGAGAGGGATTCTCTAGCTTTTACAAGCTGTCTAAGATTGAAGTTGCTTACACCTATGGCCCTGATTTTGCCCTCATACCAAAGCTTCTCCAAGATCTTCATAGTCTTTGATATCGGCATAATATAGCTAGGCCAATGGACTTGGTAGAGATCTACATAAGATACTCCTAAACGTCTTAAACTTCCTTCCAAAGCTCTCCTAATACCTCTCTCAGTCATCCTAGTTGGAGAAAACTTGGTAGCAATTATTACATCTTCTCTTTTAACATTCTTCAAGCATCTTCCCAGTATCTCTTCAGATTTTCCACCACCATATACCTCTGCTGTATCGAAGAAGTTTATACCTAGTTCAAGAGCTTTATTGAAGGCCTCTATCAAGTCTTGGTCATTGTAGGTTTTTGAGTAACCCCATATCCTAGAACCCCACTGCCAAGTGCCGATACCTATGGAAGAAACCTTGATACCACTCTTTCCAAGCTCCCTATACTCAACCAACTCATAGAAAAGTCTTGAACGCTGTTTTTAAGCTTTGAATTCTAACACCATTCTATCGATTTTATTGTTTTTAGAATGGGATATCTTCATCCAATCGATGAGAGGATGGTCTACAACACTATAATATTCTCCACATTCAGCAAAGCGTTTAATTATTACATCATCTAGGTTATCCCGTAGACTTGTCTGATCAATTCTATGATGTTCCAGCTCAAGGCTATATTGAGCTTTATGGAGAAGAACAGTTAAGAAAATACCTAGCCGTCTTCAATAATATTGACTTACAGCCTTCAAAGATCTTAGATATTGGATGTGGAGTTGGTCTTCTATCAAGATATCTTGAATCAATAGGGTTTGGTGGAGAGTTTATCGGGATAGATATAGATATTGAGAGAGTTAAGTTTGCTAAGAAGACTTTTGGAGAATTTATCGTCGCAGATGCACACCATTTACCTTTTAGAGATAAATGCTTCCAGACATCTACAATTTTTACTGTAATCCATTTACTCAAAGTGAGGGATGCGTTAAGAGAAGCAGAGAGAGTCTCTGAGAACATGATTATCATCACTATTTTAAAGAAGAGGACTGATCTAAGAGATTTAATTATCCAAGAGCTGAAAAATTTAGGTAGACTGGTTGAGATAGACGACTCCTCAATTAATGATTACATCTTCATACTTTACTTAGATTAGAAGGATCATGCTTATATTATGCACAGTCTCGATCTAGCTTGTAGGAATGGTTTCAGGAAAAACTATTACGAGGCTCTTCTCACCGATAATATCTGGTATAACGCATATATTCTTTAGACCGGTAACCATCAAATATCCATTCGAGAAGACCTACAATGTTCCAGAATCCAATTATAGGTTCGACCCCAAAGAGGGGATAGCTTACCCAGGTTATAAAGGTAGGCACATCCTATATCTTGACAAGTGTACTGGATGTGCAGCATGTGACCGCGCATGTGAGAATATAGCTGAAGCGATCACTATGGTTTATGGATATGATGTCTCCCTAAAGCTGGATAAGAATATTTATGAGAAACTAGAAAAAGCTGGTGAAGTATCTAAAGCTGTAAAGATTTTGTTAGAGCCATTTTCAGGAGAGTTGAAATCAGTTGAGAAGAGAGAAGACGTTTATAATATTAGATTGAATAGTGAACCTATCTTTGAGTATAGGTGTGAGGCACTATATGAGAACCTTCTAGAGAATTCGATCAATGTGTTGAGTAAGAATGGATGGAGCATAGATTTAGTTGAGTATAAGCCGGTAGAGAGCATGAAGTTTAAGATAAGTAGAGAGACCGATGTATTAGAGTTGAGTATAGAGAAGATAGACTTTGGGCTTAAACATAATAAGAGAAGTGTCTTCCCAGCCATAGATTATGGTAGATGCGTCTTCTGCGGGTTCTGTGTCGATGCATGTCCATTCTATGCACTTGAGATGGGACCATCTTACGAGTTATCATCAACCGAACGTGAAGAGTTGCTCTATACACCCCTCATGCTCTCCAGAAAATTCTTCGAGACTTATCCACCTGAAACAACATGGTCTGAGAAGACCATAATGCTCTTCAGAAGATATAAGTGATGTGGGGAGCCACTCTTCCTTTATAATCAGCCTTTTAAGATTGAAGAGGTTTACTCTAAGACTTCCATATTCTATTCTACTAGTATAAACCTTTAATAGATTAGAGTATAGAGATCGAGAATCTTTCAATGATGGGAGAGGTTAAAGTGAAGGTCTATATAGCGCTGACATGATTATGCTTTGAGATGTCTTCCGAACGCCTAGCCAATGTTTTGAAGGATAGAAGAATATTGAGAGAAGCATATACACTATGTAGGATGATAATCTTCAATCTGAGAACTTTTCTCGATACTGAAGATTACAAGTATCTAAAGAGAGCGTATGATCTTGTAGAGTATGTCTCATCAAAGAAAGAATATGTCGAGAATATGAATGGATTTAGAGACCTCTATAACAATTTAAAAACACTTATCGATCTACTGGAATCTAGAGGTTGGAAGCTCTCCGAAGAAGAGTATGGGAGAGCTTCTGAACAAGTAACATATACTATAGCTAGAGCTAATATCATCGCTATGGGCATAAATTTTAAGATTAAGAGGATGAGATGAGAGGTTTTAACTCCACATAGAGTAAAGATAGATTGGGGTGTAGTGCTTGAAGAAGATTGGTATAGTTACCAGTGGAGGAGATGCTCCAGGTATGAATGCAGCTATAAGAGCCTTGGTAAGATTGTCTGCATGGAACAACATCGAGACCATAGGATTTATTAGAGGTTGGGAAGGCGTCATCAATAATCGATTCACCATTCTCAACCCAAGATCTGTGAGTGGTATACTACATCTAGGTGGAACGATCCTTAGGACCTCGAGATGTGTAGAGATCAAGACTAGAGAGGGCTTGGAGAAAGCTGCAGCCAGTCTCAGAGAAGATGATGTTGATGGACTAGTAGTTATTGGGGGTGAAGGATCTATGAGAGGAGCATACGAGCTAAGTAAACTTTCAGATGTTAAGATTGTAGTTTTGCCAGCTTCAATAGATAATGATATATATGGAACTGATGAAACAATAGGTTTTGATACAGCGGTTAATACTGCTCTTAACGAGATAAACAAGATTAGGGATACTGCAATATCTCATGAGAGAACATTTATAGTTGAGGTAATGGGTAGAAAGAGGGGGTTTCTAGCTGTAGAAGTAGGATTAACCGCTGGAGCTGAAATAATACTTGTACCAGAATCACCATATGATGAAGATACTGTACTAGAAACTTTAAAGAAGAATGTTAGCAGAGGAAAAAACTCTAGCATAATCGTTATAGCTGAAGGTGTTGGGCAAACGTATAGTTTAGCTGAAGCTATCGAGAAGAAGGTTGGGGTTGAGGTTAGGGTCAGCATCCTAGGATATGTTCAGAGAGGTGGAAGTCCAACAGCTAGAAGCAGACATCTTGCATCTGTATTCTCAGAAAAAGCGATCGAGCTACTGTTGGATGGTGTCGGTGGCAGACTGGTCGGCATAAGAGGGGGAGAAGTATCCTCAATAAATTTGTCAGAATCCTATAATAATGAAAAGCTTCTAAATCTAGAACTTCTAAGATTGGCTGAAAAACTCGCTATCTAAATACTGATATTATCTATTCATCTATCTCCATAGTATTTGATGTCAAGCTTTCTCTAATCTTATTCAATCTCTCTAAAAATCCACTTCTCAATATGGCTAGGTCATCTTCAGTATATTCTACTCCATTCTCTTTCATTATCTCGAGAACACAATAGATCCATCTATCTGCGATGCTCTGGAGATCTTGATCGGAAAGATCGGAATTAAGAATGTCTTCAACGATCTTATTTATCCTATCTTTTATATCGTCTGAAACCTTCATAATCTCGGTCAGCCTATCATCCCTAGGTAAAATTCTAGTTTAAAGATTTTCTTAAAGTTGATCAGAAAAATAATCTTAAAATATAGTCTAGTGGATGATGATCGTGCTGCTAAAATGGGTGATATATTTGTCTCCTCTCCTCGCGTTTGCCTTATATGTTGTTTTCGCAGTAGTTACGGTAGCCATTATGGCCGTATTACCTTTGATTCTCGCACCTTGGAAGCCGACTATTAAGAAGAAGATCTCTTTTGAGTGTGGTCAAACTCCACTCCCATGGAGAGAAGAAGCATTTCCATACGAGTATTTCCCCTACCTAATCATATACGTAGCCTACGCTGTGTTAGGAGTAGTAGTATTCATCTCTAGTATTGTTTTAACAGAGGCACCCTATCTAGCCGATAGAATACTCATCCTTTTCGGATCTCTCACGGTGGGAGCGTTCTTTGCAGGTCTACAGTTGAGAGAACTTAAACAGAGGTTGTCCGCTGGAAGGGGTGAGTAGATCTGCTCACAGAAATAATAGAACTTATAACTAGCGAAGAGTTTATTAAAGCCTCGATCTTTCCAGGTATAACTTTCGTCATGCTATATGCTCTCTTCACAGTCTGGTATGAGAGAAAAATACTTGCAAGGATTGCTTTGAGGATTGGGCCACTACATGTTGGGAAGATTGCTGGAGTTCTCCAGTTGGTTGCAGATGCTGTAAAACTTTTGACAAAGGAGGTGATAATACCTTCTAAAGCTCTCAAGGCCTTGTTCATAACTTCTCCAATCATAGGAGCTTTCATACCATTTCTAATCTTTCCATTTATACCATTTGGAAACAGCTGGATTATATACCCGTCTAGTATAAGCCTACTAATAGTATTCGCTATAATAGCGGTCTCACCTATACCTTTCATGGTTGCTGCATGGGCTTCGAGGAGCAAGTATCCATTCATAGGCATGCTTAGATTTGGCTTCCAACTATTTGCTTACGAAGTCCCATTATTCCTAGCGTTAATACCTGTAGCCATAGTCTCAGGTAGTCTAGATCTTCAGGAGATAGTAGCAGCACAGAAGAGCTTTCCCTACATACTTATCTTACCTCTCTCATTCGTAGTTTTCTTAGTGAGCAGTATAGCAGAGGTTGAGAGGATACCTTTCGATATACCTACGGCTGAACAGGAGATTGTATCAGGATGGACGACCGAGTACTCTGGAGTATTTCTAGAGCTTATACAGCTTGGAACATATCTAAAAGCTGATGCCTTCGCAGTTATCACATCAATACTATTTCTAGGTGGATGGCTTGGACCAGACATATATTTCATCCCCCAAGAGATTGAAGAACCATTCTGGCTGATGTTGAAGTCACTACTAGTATTGTCCTTCATACTCTTCTTGAGGGGGGTTTATCCTAGAATAACGATTGATAGATTACTGGATTTAGGATGGAGAATACTGATACCATTAGCCCTACTAAACATATTCATAGCAGCCATATTTGCAGCCTATATTCTCTAGTCTAGGGGACTAGTCTAAACTTGTCTCTAGGAAAGAGGATTACCTCTCTAATATTGTCTCTGTTTGTTAATATCATTAAAAGCCTATCGAGACCAAGCCCCCATCCAGCATGTATAGGCATACCATAATCGTAGACCTTCAAATGATGCTCGAAAGATTTAGTGTTCAAGCCTTGTTCTTCTAACCTCTTCTCGAGAAGCTTACGGTCAGAGATCCTTGTACCCCCGGAAGCCAGTTCAAGCCAGCTATACATTAAGTCGAATGATTCAGATATTTCAGGATTGTCTTCACATGGTTGAATGTAGAATGGTTTAGACTTTGTTGGGAAATGGGTTATAAAGTAGTATCCTTTATGCTTCTCTCCTAGAATTCTCAGATGCTCCGTGCCGAAATCTTCACCCCATTCAAGCTCAAACTCTAGAGACTTTAACTCTCTAACCATATCATCATAGGTAAATCGTGGAAGTGGAAGGTCTGGAACCTTAAGGTCTACGTTCAACAACTTAAGTTCTCTCTCCCTCTCCTCGAGAACCTTCACATAGATATGGGTTATCAACCTTTCAAGAATCTCCATAACCCCATAGAGATCTAGGAAACCTGCTTCAATATCTATAGAAGTAAACTCGCTTACATGTCTTCTGGTATGAGACTCTTCTGCTCTAAAGAATGGCCCGATCTCGAATACTCTCTCGAAGACTGTGACCAGCTCCTCCTTGTATAGTTGGGGGCTCTGAGCTAGATAGGCTCTACTATCAAAGTATTTCACTTCGAATAGAGCTGCACCTCCTTCAGTTGCGGTTGCAATTATCCTAGGAGTTCTAACCTCTATGAAATTATTCATCCTAAAGAATTCTCTTGCTGCAGCTAGTACCGTGTCAGCTATCTTGAATATAGCATTGTTCTCAGGTTTTCTTAAGTCTAGTATCCTATTATCTAACCTTGTATCTATCCCTGCAGATACTTTTCCTGTAATATCATAGGGGATAGGGCGTATAGCTCTCGACAACACTTCTATATTCTCTAGGTCTACTTCAACCCCTAATCTAGCCTTCTCCTGACTTCTCACAATACCCTCAACATATACCACATCTTCATATCCAATCTCTTCTTGTTTTCTCAATATTTCCAATGGGAGGTTCTCCTTCTTAATCGTTACCTGACATATCCCTGATACATCTCTCAGCAGTATAAATTTTATACCGCCTAGATCTCTTACTTCGTGGACCCATCCTAGGAGAGAGACCCTGGAACCGTCTAGGTCAGGTTTTATCTGAGAGGCGTAATGGCTTCTATGTAGAAGCTTTCTTCTCACTCAACTCCATCCTCCTCTCTATCCATCTACTCTTCTCAAAATCTATCCTCAAGATCACTCCTTTAACCTGCTTTACTACGTCTATGATAGATGGTGTAGAAGATTTTAAGCTTCTCTCTCTATCGAGTATAACCCTCATCTCTTCACTTCCATCCGGCAACCATATCTTATTTATTGTAACGACTCTAGCGGGAGCCACCAGCTTCTCAATAAATCTAGAGATCTCTCTATCATCTTCAACTATCTTAACATTCTTCCCCAATTTTTCTCTCAACTTTTTTCTAAGAGCATATAATGTATCTTGGTCAACATTCTTCAGACTATCCTCCTTCAAGATGATGAATACTGTATCTCCACCATCGACAGCTTTAACAAAGCCAGTTCTAGAAAGCTTCGGCAACTCTTTCTCTAGTTCTATCAACATCTTCATGATCTTGATATCCAGCTCTTGATATAGACCTCTACGTACTTTTTCCTCGCATTTGGGGCATAGTATCCCCGTCTTTAAGTCGAAGATGCATAATGGAAACTCCACCTAATCACCTCTAGCATTATGCCCACCTCGTAAGCGCGGGGGCCTATGATGGTTGCTGTTCCCTAAGTGATGTCTATGACTCCTATCTCTTCAATAGTATCTCGATCGTGCTGACGCTTACAGGTTGATTATTCGGTCCAGTTACCTCTTCTGTTCCAAGTTTTATATCTGAAACTTTAAGGTCTTTATAAAATCTACGTTGTAGTACCTGGACTACATCTACCGCTCTACTGATCGCTCTACCTCTCGCTTTCAATAGTATCTGACTAGTACCACTCTGTAGAGTGGTTAGACATGCAAAGACGTAATTCATAAGGGGCTTCTTCCCTACTAATACCGTTGGAACCTCTTTCTCGGCCATTGATCTAATACACCTCTCTTGACACTTGTGGGCTGAAAACCATTATTTATGCCAGCATAAAAACCTATTGTAGGAAATATAGGTTTAGCTAGAGAGGGTATATATCCAGCCTTACCTTATCAATATAAGATGCCTCTAAGAGATGTAGCTCTCATACAGTTGGCTCAGAGACGTAGACTGTACTATAAGATATGCCGTGAATGTGGTACGAGGAATGCTCCAACAGCTGAAAAATGTAGAAAATGTAGAAGCTACAATCTAAGATGGAAGAAGAGAGAGATAAAGAGGTAGATTTGAAAACACTATAGTCTCACACCATCTAATATTTAGATGACATCTGATTGGGAAGGGAACAGTTCCAAGATAAAATATAAGTTTGGGGATGAAGAAGGTGGGAAACGGGCCGGTGGTCTAGTGGTTATGACGCCGCCCTCACAGAAGATATTTTCAAGGAAGCGGCGGAGGTCGCCGGTTCAAATCCGGCCCGGCCCAACTCAGATACATGATAAAGATGAGGAGAGGAGGTTATAGAGATAAGTTGTTATATAGGTATATACATGCTGGAGCGGTCTTAACCGGGAAGAAGAGAGAAGAGCTTCTCTAGATAGAAGTTTTTACAAATATTTAATATTAGGGATCTCGTGATAGAAGTGGCTTCCACCCTTGATTAGGGATATAAAGAGTGTTGCGGTCATCGGAGCAGGGGCCATGGGTCATGGAATAGCTCAAGTCTTCGCTATGAAGGGATATGGTGTGAATATTGTAGATGTAAGCGATGAGATATTGAAGAAGGCTTTACAGAATATCGAGTGGAGCCTGAACAAGTTTGTGGAGAAGAAGAAGATTAGAAGAGAAGATGTAGAAGCATCACTATCGAGAATAAATGCTACAACATCATATGATGAAGCAGTTAAGGATGTAGATCTAGTGATAGAGGCTGTTCCAGAAGATCTCGAGTTGAAGAAGAAGATTTTCTCTAGAGTTGACAAGCTAGCTAGACCTGATACTATACTCGCTTCTAACACTTCTACTCTAAGTATTACTGAGATGGGTAGGGCTACCGGTAGACCCGATAAGATGATCGGTATGCACTGGTTCAATCCACCACAATTGATGGAGTTGATAGAGGTTGTTAAAGGTGAGGATACGGATTGTGAAACAGTCGATAAGATTATGGAGCTGAGTAGGAATCTTGGGAAAACCCCTATCCTATGTAAGAAGGATGTGAGAGGATTTATCGTTAACAGGATCCTAGGGATGGTGATTAACGAGGCATACTGGACACAGTATAGAGGAGAAGCAAGTAGAGAAGGAATAGATTCATCTGTGAAATATGCTGGAGGCTTTCCCATGGGTTGGTTTGAGCTCTCCGATTATATAGGGCTCGACATAGTTTACGAGATGGGGAAAATCCTCTACAAAGCATATGGAGCGAGATTTGATCCTTGCCCAGAAGTTTTAGAACCACTCTTAGAACAGAAAAAACTTGGACAGAAGACTGGTGCTGGTTTCTACGATTGGTCGAAGGGTAGACCTAGAATAAGATTCGAGCTATCCGGCGAGTATGATGTTGAGAGATCCTGGGTGGTAGCGGTAAATGAGGCAGCATGGTTGGTATATGAAGAGGTGGCGGAGCCTGAGAGCATCGATACTGGTATGAAACTTGGAGCAGGATGGTCTCAAGGACCATGCGAATATGCCGATAGTAGAGGAGTAGACAACATCTTAAACAAGCTTAAACATCTATACGAGAAGTATGGGATGGAGATGTATAATCCATGTCCATTACTTGTAGAGTATGTGGAGAAGAATATGGTTGGAAGATCTTCTGGAAGAGGTTTCTACAAATACTAGTCTCATCTCACATATTCCTCGATAGTTATTTTAACACCGTGAAACTCGACCATGAACATTATCTGTTGAGATATGATTAAGAATTTTAGGTTGAGAAGGGTTTTGAGAGAAGCATACTAGATTGGATTCGAGCATTAAACGGTTCAAGACTTTAGGGTTATGGAATATTTTGAACTTTCTTCTTCTCTTCTTCTCTTAAAACTCTCTTCAGAATCTTTCCAACTGAGGTTAGAGGTAACTCTTTCCTAAATTCAACCTCTCTGATCGCCTTGTATGGTGCAACCCGCTCATTTACAAACTTCATTATCTCTTCTCCGGTAGCTACTGCACCTTCCTTCAATACTATGAATGCTTTAGGAAGCTCACCAGAGACCGGGTCAGGCTTACCAACAACAGCGACGAGTTTTACAGCTGGATGCTCATATATGATATCTTCCAGCTCTCTCGGATAGATGCTGTAACCTTTATACTTGATCAAGTCTTTCTTCCTATCAATGATATAGAAGTATCCATCTTCATCCATCTTCCCCAAATCACCTGTATGCAGCCATCCATCTCTTAGAGCTTCTACACTCTCTTCAGGCCTCTTCCAGTAGCCTTTCATGATCTGTGGCCCCTTGATTACTATCTCTCCAACCTCTCCTATCGGCATCTCATGTTCACCTGTCTCTAAATCAACTATCTTTGCATCTGTATCGGGTAGAGGGATACCTATAGATCCTATCTTAACGGTCTTCATGGTCGGGTCGAAAGGGTTACAATGGGTTACAGGAGATGCTTCGGTTAACCCATATCCTTCAACCAGTACTGCACCGGTCATCTCCATGAATCTCTTCTGAACTTCTGGAGGAAGAGGTGACGCACCTGAGATACAGAACCTTATAGAGTTGAGATTGTACTTCCTAGCTTCGGGATGATCAACTATCAATGCATACATTGTAGGTACTCCTGGAAATAGTGTTACCTTATATCTCTCTATAGACTTCAATACATCTATCAACTGGAATCTTGGAAGTAGCACCATGGTTCCACCCGCATATATCAATAGGTTCATGGCCACGGTCATACCATAGATATGGAATAATGGAAGAACCGATAAGCCAACCTCTCCACCTCTCTTAACCTTCAACCATGCTGCAAAGCTGACCGCATTAGATACTAGGTTGAAATGTGTTAACATGGCCCCTTTTGGAAGACCGGTAGTTCCACCGGTATACTGTAGAGCTGCCAGATCTTTCTCTGGATCGATGTCTATTCTGGGAGGCTCCTCGAGAGCCATCTTTAAAGCCTTTCCAAAGAAGTATATGTTCTCTCTAGGTGCGATCTCGACCTTAGACATCTTCTTTGAGAGTATTTCTAGAATAGATTTAATCTTCGGGATATACTCTGCTAATCTAACGATGATAACGGATCTTACTTGAGTCTTCTCCCAGACCTTTTCAAATCTTGGGAACAATGTATCTAGTATAACGATTGCTTTCGCTTCTGAGTCTGACAACTGGAACTCAAGCTCCCTCTCTACGAATAGAGGGTTTATCCCCGTAACTATCGCACCGATCTTCAAAGCCCCATAATATGCAATTACAAACTGAGGCATATTTGGTAGGTATAATCCAACTACATCACCCTTTCTTATACCCATACCATAGAGCGCGGTCGCAAACCTATTCACCAACCTGTTTAACTCTCTATAACTGATCTTTTTCCCCAGGAAGATTATAGCATCTCTATCTGGAAATTCTTGAGCAGTCTTCTCCAGTAGAGAGTATAATGGAACCTTGGGGTATTCTAAAGATTTAGGAATACTCTCAGGCCAATTCTTAAACCATGGCTTCTCAGAAGACATGATCGCTGATAATATGTTTTGCTCAGACAATTATAATCTTTCTTTAACTAATTTTTTGATTTAGATCTTCAGAGACTTTATAAGAAGGTCTTTGAAGATGCCTCGGATTTTATATGAACATTTACTATTTTATTAGGGGGATCCAAGATAATTCAGCTAAGTCATACTGCATTCTAGCAATCGTGGATACTCCTTCATATATTCTCAGTTCTCTCGATGTTAGACGGCTTAGAGTCAACTCTACTTTAATCCTCTCAATTCTATCCAACACATTCGGCAGAAGCTCTCTCTCCTGATTGAAGAATACTCTATACACATCGTCATGATTATCTATTAAGAGTGTTTTCGAGATGCTTAGCTTCTCTAAGAATAGTTTATCGAGGATCTTCACCAATCCCTCCTCTGTGATCGAAGCTATCTCCGATGCTCTATCATTGATATCTTCTAAGAGATGGGCGGCCACTCTAAAGTCGAGTAGGTTTATGTTGGTTAAGTCTAGCTGGTTCTGTAGAGTTGGATCCTCTGCACAGCTTCTGAGAATTCTTACTGTGTAGAAATATAGTTTATCTACTTCTTCATCTCTCTGAACTACTCTCTCAGCAAGCTGGATATCTTCTTCCAAGATAGATGTGATGGAATCTTCTATAGATTCTCTAGAGATCTGCCACATCCTCTTTATCATATCTATAGGTTGAACCTCTAATGGATCTACTAGTACTTTCAATGTGAGCCTATCATTACTGCGCTCTAGTATCTCTAGACCCATCAGCTTGTTTTTAACCTTCAAGAATTCTAGTTCAAATAGGTCTTGAACCATTCGAGGAATATCTATAATGATGACATTGTATCCAAGTAGGTATGCTGCGATGATACTGTTTACCAGATAGACAACATCTCCATTATATCTTAGATGCATAGTCTTCTTCGCTTTTTCCAAGCTAAGAGCTCTTATAATTATGGCTTCTTTAGTGATCTCTAGCTCAACATTATCTCCTTGTTTTAGCCCTCTAACTTCTACCCATTCTCTCGGTAGACTTACAACTAGCGACCCACCACTCTTCATTATACTTCTAACTGCTCTAGTGCTCATGGTTTATACATATTGATACATATTAATATGGATTTTCATGATGAAATCTTGATATATATCATGACCTCATAGTCGTCGAAGAAAAATATGAAAACCGATTGGAGAGAGAGGAAGAGCATAAAAGTAGCTCTAATCTCATTTAATGGAGCACTTTATGCATCTGTCGGTGTAGCCACCTATCTCGGAATATTCACACCGGTCTTCGGCACCGTGAGGTTCTGGCCATCGGTAGTGATCCCGGCAGCATTCTCTATTCTTTTCTCTCCATGGATAGGGGCCGTGGGAGCGGCCATCGGGATATTTATAAGTGATATGGCTATACATGGAAACCCAGTGCTTAGTATTACGGTAGGTGTTCCATCAAATTTTATCGGATTCTATATCATAGGCTTGCTAGCACGTGGTAAGCTGACCACATCTAAAAAATTATTCTCTAGTGTTGTACAGGTGATACCGCTGACTGCTGCAATAGCTCAATACTTATCTGGAGCTTTAGATGAAACCACATCATACATATTTATGATGGTTACAGCCATCGTATTGATCGTCAGCATCGGATTCGCCCAGTTCAAACCCCAGTATTCTAAGATAATCTATGCTTCATCGATAGGATTGATGGTTGGAAGCGCTATAATCGGTCTAGGCCTCTGGGCTTATAGCCAGTTCGCAATACTGCCTTTCGGAGTTTTAAATGCACCAATAGTAGCTGCATTAACATGGTTTCTCTGGACATATCTGACAGAGATACCATTCCTAGTATTCTTACTGCCTCCAATAATATATGCTGTTATCAAGGCTATGCCTGAGAGAGTTGAGGTAGAAGCGATAACACGTTGAGAGAAGGTGGAGATTGATGAGGTGTGGTTACGCATACTTTCCATCAGCCCTCTCAAGCATATTCTCTCCAAAGATCAGACCAGCCATATCAAACATTGATGTTAAGCTAGATAGGATCGGAGCTAGAGGTGGAGGCTTCTCTCTAGCTAAAGGTGTTGAGACATGGGTTAAGATATATCCAGAAGAAGCAGATGGGATCGATGTAGTAGTGAATGAGAGTATAAGAGATTTTCCCCCATCAATAGAGGCTGCCGAGGAGATGAAGAGGAGGTATGGGATAAGGGGTAGGATAGAGATTAGACATAGAATACATGTACCTATTAGTACAGGCTTCGGCTCAAGTGCATCATCCGCGGCAGGGGTAATACTAGCATTATCAAATCTCATAGGTAGAGGGATAACTTTGAACGAAGTAGTTAGGATAACCCATGAAGTTGAGTTAAGATGTAGAACTGGATTGAATAGTGAGGCGGGATTAGTATCTGGTGGACTAGTACTGGTACTGAGAGAGGGTTCACCGCCTAGAAGCATGGTGGACAGCATACCACTACCTTCAAATGTAAAATTAGTTGCCCTCGTATCACAACCTATCGAGACGCCGAAGTCACTGATAGAGCTATCAAAACTAGAGCATATAGAAGAGGTTGGAGATAAATATCTAGCGATGATCTTGAAGAGGCCGACCGTCGAGAATTTTTTAAAGTATTCTAGAGAGTTCGCATACGAGTCGGGGTTTGCATCAAACAATATTGAAGAATTCTTTAAAGTATTTGAGAGGCTACCAGTAGTGGGATATGCTCAAAACATGCTTGGTGAAGCAGTGCATGCACTGGTCTATGACAAAGATTTAGAATATGTCTTGAGAGAGTTAAAAGAGACTTTTCCAGATAAAAAGCTTATCGTATCAGAGATAAACTCTCTCTGTAGCGTTTCTTCGAAGATTACTAAATCTATAGAGCTTGAAAGATCTTAGATGTGGAGGGCCACCACTCTCAGATAGATAAGTAGGACTAGGTATTAGCTCTAATATCGTTTCGTTTTTCAGCCACGAGATGATTGAAGATCTCTATGAACTCTTTTTCTTTACCTGAAGGTATCAATGCAGAGGCGGCGAAGCTGTGACCGTCTCCTGAGCCTCCAACGGCTTCTGCTGATCTCATAGTTAGCTCAGATGCTGGAGGCATCTTACCCAACTTAACATCCTCACCTAGATCTTTAGGTGTTCTCACAGAGACTTTAACCCATTCTCCTTCAACTCTTCCTAGACTTGGTAGCTCAGGCTCAAAGTTCATGAAACCTACCAGGTACTTATTTGGAGAGATGATCTTCTTATAGCTTAACATGGAGCAGAATGTTCCAAGAGTCTTCGTGCCTAAACCATTGAAAAGATCGTTTATGTGGAACCATTGAACCATTCCATCAAACTTAAGCTTGTACCTGGATAATATGGCGAATGCTTTACTGAACCTATTCTTTCTTTCCTCTTCCATCTCCTCCGCCTCTCTAAAATCTATCTTACGTGATAGTAGATAGTCAATTACCCGATATGGCCCCCTCCGATAGTATCCTATACTACCTATCGCTGTTAAAGTAGAAGAGAGCTTGGTCCAAGATTTATTAAAGAACTTTACGATATAGGATTCTTCACGATCTCTCCTAACCTCTACACTACCTACTCTTACAGAGTCTTCTAAAGGTATCTTGTTCAAGCCTGTTATCATACCTGGAATCTCAGCCGAGCCTACTACCGCCATCCATGCAGAATCTTGTATGTCGGTCAGCTTACGCATCAGCAAGTAGGTCGCGGTAGAGCCGCTGACATCTCTCTCACCGCTAAAACCATAGAGCTCTGGATTCAAATTTACTACTAGTTGACTTTCAACTTTAATGGGATCATGATGGTCGAGGATTATAGCTCTTGAGCCCGTATCATTGCTCATCTCAGCGATAAGATCTACTCTACCAGATCCTATATCTAGGAATATGTAGAGTCCGCATCCAGTAGAGTAGACTAGTTTTAGTATGGCTGGATGAATCTTCTCGATGCATATCAGTTTATGTTCTAATTCGATCTTTTTTAATGCTGAAGCCGAGATACCTGCAGCGCATAATCCATCCGCATCATTATGGAAGACTAGACCGACTGAGCCGCTCCATCCTCTAATCTCCTCCGCTACCTTCTCGATCAATCTAAAGTATTCTTCCTCCCCCATCTCTAGATCAATATGATGTGAAGAAGCTAATAACTAGTTTCTAAAGACTTATAAGATGATGGGGTAGGTATCGGAGCGTTCTTAAATACTAGACTAGAGGCATATCTCTAGAACATGGATCTACGTGGAGCTATTACAGTGGCCTCACTGGCTTCTCTAATCATTATAAGCTCTATAGTACTATTCTTAATACTTTCTCCAGCCTTCAGCCCATACCTCAATTTCTCTGAAGAATTCTATGAAGGTGTTAGACTGATAGTCTGTAAACCAGAGGTTCAGACCTCTCCAGCATTGATAGTAGTTCATGGAGGAAAAGCATCGAGTAGAACATCTGTAGAATTCTGTAGAGGCTTTTATGAGAGATTAAACGATCTAAAAATCACGGTTATATCAGTCGACTATCCTGAGAACCTAACTCTAGTGGAGGAAATAGAATATGTTATCAAGTCTGTGGAATATGCTGAGACTAGAAAATTCATAGATAGAGAAAAGATATGTGTTCTCGGTGTGAGTAGGGGTGGATATCTAGCATTGATGACCGCGGTAAAAACTAACGTTAAATGCGTAGTTGATGCTTATGGGCCTACAGATCTTAAAGATATGTTTGGATATGCTAGAGGGGATCCCGCCTTATGGTCTGAGTGGCAATGGTACTACGTAAGCTTGATGGAGTATGCTGAGTCTAGAGATATAGATGAAGAGAAAGTGATGGGAGACCTATCTCCATTGAATAATGCTAGGCTTATCGAGGAAGACGTCTTAATAATGCATGGTCTAAACGATGAATCTATTCCGCCTAAGCACAGTATCATGTTGACTGATGCCTTCAGGTCGGTTGGAAAAACAAATTATATCCTTAAACTGTATGAAGATGAAGTTCATGGATTCTCTCTTCTGAAAGGTAGACCTTACGAAGACCTAAGAGAATTCTTGTCAAATGTATTTGAAGATTAGAAGTCTAAAAGAAGTCTGTTAAAGTTGCTTCACTAGTCTTCTTTAATTCTTCAAGCTTAACACCCAGAGGTTCAAGTATACGCATACATGCCGATAAGACCTGCTTATCCCTATAGTATTCCCAGTCAACTTCATCTCTATCAACTTTGAAGTATGGTTTAACCCTCTTGTAAAGTGGCCCAGCACCTTTAACGATTATGTATCCTACTTTATCTCCAGGCTGTATCCTCCAACCTTCCATCATCAATTGGCGTGCAACTACTATATGGGGCTGAGTAGCTTCATACTCTTCTATAGGTCTAGTAATCTGCTTCCATAAGATTAGCTCTTCCAATCTTACCTCTCTATTCATGATCTTCCTAACATACTTTCTTATAGTGTTTAGAGCCTCCGAGACGTCTCCCGTCTCCAGTAATGTCTTCACAGTCTCTTCTTGAACCTCCCTAGCTATGAGGCTCCAATCACCTCTTACAGCCTCTAAACCAACTATATCCATCTTCGAGTCTTCCCGAATACCAGCATACTTCTTCTTGGCTTCTGTAAACAGTATCCTCTTATAGATCTTCTCAACTTTAACCTCTAGCTCGAGGTTTTCTTCGATCCATCTTAAGAATAAATCTAGTTTTCCAGAATAATTTTTAAGGAAGAGGGAGTCGGTATCAGAATATATTACATTCATTCCAAGCTCTTCTGCCTTCTTTATAGATTCTGATATTACCTGTCTACCCCAGCTAGTAGTAGCTTCAGCCACCTCCCTTGTATACCATCTGGCCCCAGACCATCCAGTATATCCATAAACAGCATTGGTTATGACTTTGACAGCTCTCTGACGAGCGTTAAGGACCCTTGCCTCTATAGATTCTTGGTCAATATTCTTGAGCCTCTCCTGTATCTTCCTCCTCTCATTTATGAGGTTTTTTAACGCGTAGGGAAGAAAGCCTTCAGGCTCTCTCTTAAATCTAAAATTATTTGGAGAAATGTATTCGCCGTCTTCACTTAATGTATCGAATGATATATTATATTTTATCATTATGCTTGGATACATAGACCTGAAATCGGCTACGGCAACATCTTGATGAATCCCGGGCTTAGGGCTTTGGACCAATCCACCTGTATATGAAACATGGCTGATCTCAGGCCTCTTAGGTATAAGCTCACCCTTCTCAAAGGCCAGATACATCAAATAATTCTCGACCCTAAAACCTGTAGAAGCTGTAAGTACATAGTCTGCAGGCATACCGGTCAGCTCGCTGAGGCTGAATATGTAGTCTTTTAAAACTTCATAGCACTTTAACATGGCTTCAGCCCTCTGCGATGAGAATTTCTTAACTCTCTCAGGCTCCTTCATCCAGACCTCGGCCACCTTCCAGTCTTCCACCTTATCGAACTCATGCTCTAACCCTAGATAGGCTGTAAATTCTTCTAGAGTCTCAACTATGAGTTCAGGTATATCTCTAACCATATCTTCTAGATCTATATTCAATCTACCTCTTATCGATACGTGTCCATATATGCTTGTATGAGGTTCTGAGCCAAGCCTACCTAGGGAGAGGCTTAATCCATATCTTTTAGCTCTCTCCAAGAGATAGCTCCAGTGAATCCTATTTGTAGAGAATCCAACTATCACGTCTGGATCTTCTTCTTCAATGATCTTCAAGAATTCTCTAAGGATCTTTTCTTCATCCCCGGTCAACTGAGTCTTTAAACCTCTCGATGTTGTTAGAGATATCAGTATTATCGGATCTCTATCAGGCCTAGGTGAACCACTAACAGAATAGTAGACGATATCGAGGGATAGTACGTGGAGTGGAGGAGGGATTGTATCCGAAACATACTCTATCTTGTCTGCTTCTAATGTTTTGATGGGCTCGTCGTCGACAATTCTATCTTCAATCCTCAAGCCTCCAGAAGGTCTTAAATT
Source organism: Candidatus Caldarchaeales archaeon (assembly GCA_039630055.1). Lineage (GTDB taxonomy): Archaea > Thermoproteota > Nitrososphaeria_A > Caldarchaeales > Wolframiiraptoraceae > Geocrenenecus. The sequence goes on from JBCNVN010000009.1 coordinate 18,549, forward strand.
ATTTTCTATCAAATATTTTATAGATGGTCTAACATCTTCTTCATACAATTCGATATCTCTCAGATCTTTTACAATCTTCTTCGCTGCGGTCTCGATATCTTCTACATCAAGATAAACCTTTATAGCTTTAACATTTCTACCCTTAATCTTCCTATCTACTTCCTCTACTCTAATTCCCTGCGCTGTTAAATATTCTACGACTTCTCTACGCTTATTCGTTAAGATGTAGAAGCTTAGAGAATATCTCTGCTTTACTAAGTAGGTTAAGCCATCTCGATCTTTACACCACATCCAGATTACAGGCTTACCGTCTTCAATCTCAACAGCAATGTCTAGAAGCCATAAAACTCTATTCATTCTCTATTAGATTGTGTTTGAAGGGAGTAAATAAATTTGGACCATGAAAGATAGAGATAATAATATTGGAGTATTTCTGATTTTATATCCGAGGCTTTAGGCCGGCTCGATCGATCCAGTAGGTAGTATGTCAACCAGCATCATCTAGACCATTATATTACTACTTTTTATCTTCACTAGTGGTATCGTAATATCATTCGGTTCTGTTGAGAACTCGTTTCCAAACCTTATCTTTCCAGTAACTCTATTTAGATAGATGAATCTGGTCTGTGGTATGTTATCTAGTCTACAGTAGTAGATTACCGGCGATGTTGAGGCTAGAGGTTGGAGGAAGACGAATGCGATCTTCTTCTCTAGGTCTATATTGATCAAAGATACGGGCATGGCCGAGCTTAACAGCACTAGTTGCTCAAGGCTCTCAGCTTCTATCTTTACGTAGCTAATAGAGCTACTCATTCTAAATATTGAGTAGAGGTAGTTGTATTTCTCTTTTTCTTCTAATCAGCTCTACTGAATGGATAGATCTCTCTAATGATCTTAGAAGCTTCCTCCAGATCTTTATGACTATCTATACTCATCCAGAAAACATCTGGAAATAGAATGGCTTTGAGCTTACCCTCACCGGCCATCTTGGGGAAAGATGTCTTCTCTATATCTCCCCTCGATGGAAGATACTTGAATACTTCTTTGGTGAAAACATATGCTCCAGCGTTTATCCAGTAATCTCTTATATTAGGCTTCTCTATGAAAGACTTGATCCTCATAGTTTCTTTATCAAAATCTACTATGCCGAATGGAGATGGTAGTGGAGTTAAGGCTATGGCTCCAGAAAAATTCTCCAGCGGTGTGAGAAGCTTTTTCAAGTCTAGATTTGTTAGAATATCTCCATTTATTACGATAAATCTCTCAGCATCCTCGAGAAACTTCTTAGCATTCATTAATGCTCCCCCAGTACCGAGAGGCTCAGGCTCAACGGCATACATAACTCTAACATTATACTTACTACCATCATCTATCCACTCTTTTATCTTCTCCCAATGATATCCAACACATAGAACCAGATCATCAAAGCCATGATGTTTCAACCATTTAATCTGCCATTCTAGTATAGATCTTCCAGCAACGGGGAGGAGAGGCTTAGGAAGATTATCGGTTAAAGGTTTCAATCTCTTACCATACCCACCAGCTAGAATAGCAACTTTTAACATTCGTGTCTCAGGATAAAATTTGAAAAACCCATTTTTAATCCTATAGTCTATTCATTTATCGATATTTACTATCACTTCTAGACCTCCTTCAGATATCTAGCTCTCCAACAGTTATCTTATATTTATATCGTATTGACCATGTTATAGAATTAAAGGTTTAATAAGCATGATCCTTTTCTGGATAGAGGAGGATGTCTACAGATAGGAGATTAAAGATATATGATTCTCTCAGTCGAGAGGTTGAAGAATTTGTCCCTATCAGTGATAACAAGGTATTCATGTATGTTTGTGGCCCCACGGTTTACGATTATATGCATATAGGTCACATGAAGACCTATGTCTTCTATGATGTACTGGCCAGATACCTATCCTATAAAGGATACTCTGTCTATTTCTTGATGAATATAACAGATGTAGACGATAAGATTATCAATAGGTCTATCGATAGGAGAATCCTCTCATATATCAAAGATTCAGATCTAAGTCTAAAAGAGATAGCGGAGAAATTAGAGGTAGATGAAGAGTATGCTAGAGAGAGAATTATCGAGCTGATCAAGTCGGGTTTGGTGGAGTTGGTTGATTCTCAAGATTTTAGAAGAGCCTTGATAGAGTTGGAGATGAAACTCTCCAGTGAAGTGGATGAATCTGAAGAGAAGATGATCGAAGAACAGTATGAGAAATTGGTAAGTATTGTTGATTCTAGTAGGCTGATACGTATATCTGAGGTCGGCAAGAAGATCATTGAAGAAATATTATCGAGAGGGTCTAAGCTGGATCCCATAAGCTTAGCCAGAGAATTCGAGGGATATTTTAGAGAAGATCTGAAGAGTCTCGGGATAACTACCGTGAACATCTTTGCAAGAGCAAGTGAATTCATAAAAGAGATTATAGATGTTGCTCTAAAGTTGGAGAGAGAAGGCTATGCATACGATGCACCCAATGCATTATACTTTAACTCATCCAAGTTTGAAGATTATGGTAAGCTCTCAAGACTAGACCCTAATAGAGAGTATAGAGTTCATAGGATTGAGCCAGATCCTAATAAGAAGAATGATGCTGACTGGGCTTTATGGAGGAAGATTAGAAAGGGGTATCCGAGAGAACCCTCCTGGGATTCTCCATGGGGGGTTGGAAGACCGGGATGGCATATTGAAGATACATCGATAATCTTAAGACTTCTCGGTGTCCAGATTGATATACATGGTGGTGCTAAAGAGTTGATGTTCCCCCATCATGAGGCAGAGATAGCTCAAGCCGAGGCGTACACGAATGTTAAGCCTTGGGTTAAGTTCTGGATACACACAGATGTATTAACGGTTAATGGAAAGAAAATGTCTAAATCACTTGGAAACTATATTACTGTTAGAGATGCTTTAAGAGTATTTGACCCAGAGGTCTTGAGGTATTGGGTACTCTTGACCAAGTATAGGCATAGGATGGACTTGAAGCTACCGTTCGAGCCCAACCTCTTAAACCCTATCAAACCTGAACATCTACTCGAGACACCTATAAAACAAGCAGAACAAGGGCTTGAAAGATTGTATAACGTTATACGATATGCGCTGACGATGCCTAAAGATGAACTAATGGATGATGAATCTATAAAGATTAGGGAGAGTCTTAGATCGATGAAGGAAGAATTTCTAGAGGCTATGGATGACGACCTGGATACTCCTAGAGCGATAGCCGCTCTCCATAATTTTGCAACGATCTTCTTTAAGTATTGCCAGAATCGTAAAAGATTAAATAAGGAGGTTGCTGAAGAAGTTGTAAAAGTGTTTCGAGAACTGGGGGGCATACTCAACATTCTCCAGAGAGAAGCTGTTAAGATAGAAGATATAAAATCAAAAGACCTAGTAGAGTTAATTATAGATGTAAGGAATAGGTTGAGGAAGAGGGGCGATTATGGTTTAGCTGATGAGATTAGAGAGAAGCTTAGAAGTATCGGGATAATATTGGAAGATACAGCTGAGGAGACTAGATGGTATATGTCGTAAGAGGGAAATTATAAATATCAGCTCCTATAATAACCGTAGACACCATTTTTAGTTTTCAATATCTCTCATGATAAGAGAGACTTTTCAGGTTGATTTATAGATAAGTATATATATGAGAAATCCTTAAATTTGAGCTTGTAAAAGGATAACGATAGGAGGTAATGCTAATATACAGACATTTCTATCTACAGAACTGTATAAAAAAATTATGCTGTGGAGGTGAAAGAGAATAGTGATAAAAGGTTGGAAAGAGGGAATGATCTGTCCAGAATGTGGGAATGATGTACTAGTTCATGATCCGAGGACAGGTGAAGTAACATGTCCAAGCTGTGGATATGTAGTCCTAGAGAGAGATATAGATAGAGGCCCCGAGTGGAGAAGTATCGAGGATGAGGAAGAGAGTAGGAGTAGGGTTGGAGCACCACTCTCAATAATGTATCGGGACCACGGATTATCCACAGTAATAAATAAGATAGATGAAGATGCTGCTGGAAGAAAGCTCTCAAAAGAGGCGAGGGAGAAGCTACTGAGATTGAAGAAGCTGGATGCTACAAGCCAGGTAGATGCATCTGAAGCTAGAAACCTTCAGCAAGCGGTCAACATCCTCCAGATCTATATCGATAAACTCCATCTTAGCCAAGCGATAGCTGAGAAAGCTATGCTAATATATAGGAAAGCTTTAAAAGAGGGTTTGGTAAGAGGTAGAAGCATCAGGTCTATAATGGCCGCATCTGTATATGCAGCATGTAGGTCTATGAATGCTCCGAGAGACTTGAGAGAACTTGAGAAGGCATATCCAGTAGTTAAGAGGAAGACTATCGCTCAAGGATATAGACTACTATTAAAGTATCTGAAATTTAAGGTCCCCGTAGTAGACCCGGCGGTGTATTTGAATAAGATAGCTTCAAAGGTGGGACTGGATCAGAGAACCGTTCAAGAAGCCTTGAGGATACTTCAAGAAGCTACAAAGTCTGGTGCTACTGTAGGGAAGGACCCTGTAGGGATAGCTGCAGCAGCCCTATACATGGCATGCCAGGAAACCACCCAGAATATTACACAGAAAGATATTGCTAGAGCTGCAGGAGTAACAGAGGTTACAGTTAGGAATAGGTTCAAGGGGCTTAAAGAGATCCTCGAAGGATCTGTATCTGGTTAAACTACTTCAATGTTCTCCTCTGTATGACCCATCTCTACTAGTACTTCTTTTACCTTGTCTCTATGGTCTCCCTGTAGAAGTATTACACCATTCTTGACAGTTCCACCAGATGCACATACCGACTTTAATTTACGGGCTAGTTGTTCAAGTTCACCTTTATCATTATCTAATCCTTCGATGATGGTTACTGGTCTACTCCACTTCCTCATCTCCAACTTTATTTTTATTCTCTGTTGTTCTCGGCTTATCGTCTTACATACACATATTGTTTTAGGCAGTCCACAGACTGGGCAGATCTCTGCCATTACCTACCTCCTTTACAGCATCTATCTATCACTAGAATTATATAAGCATTAAATCGCAAAAAATTTGTATAGATGTTTATCTTAATCTTGGCTTCTCTTTTTTAATTCATACTCTTCTCTAGATATGTATGGTCTAGCTGGAATACCTTTAACTACGGTTGAGGGGGAAACATCGTTGGTAACCACAGACCCTGCGGCCACTATAGAGTCATCCCCTATCTTTACTCCTGCCAAGATAGTAGAGTTCGCTCCCACCACCGAGTTTCTACCGATCTTAACCCCTTCAAGCCTGCCTATAGGATACTTATCATTTGTTACAACGACATTAGGACCTATAAATGCTCCATCTCCTACCTCTGTTAGATGTGGTAGATACACCATCGACTGTATTATTACACGTTCTCCAAGATGTACTTCTCCATCGAGTTGTGTAAAGCTTCCAATCCTACATCCTGAGCCGATCTTAGAGTTAGAGCGTATCAGAACCCCGTGACCTAGCTCTACAAGATCTCCAATATCTACTCTATCATATATTATGGAGAAGCTTCTAATTATACATCCCTCTCCTATGATAGATCCTTCACTCACATTATCGAGGTCTAGAATATTAGATGTAGTAGCCTGTAGCAATCTTTCTCTAGAAGGATATCCAACCTGAACCCATCTATCGATAAAGGTCTGCCTCCCAATCTTAGATGGACCATATATAACTACTCCATCTAGTATTTTTCCATGAACTACTGCTCTACTTGATATGTAAGACTTAGACATCGGCCAGATCCCTAAAGACAATTCCTAGATAACTATATCTTAAGATTTCTCTAGATAAAGTCTATCCATCTCGAGAGATTTCTAAAGATAATCTCTCCAAACACTAAATAATTATCTAATCATAGAAGATGTCAAGCATTTTTAGCATTCGTTAAGTCGTGGGATGTTAAATTTATTTTTAGGGAGGATGTTCTCTTAATGATGAGTAAGATCATCAAGAACTTCGACCAACTAGTTCAGGATAGGAGTGGAGAGCTGTCCATCATTAGGAGAGACGTATTGGAAGCTGCTGAGAAAGCTATAGAAGAAGTATTGCCTGAAAATGCTCTGAGAAGACATGTTAAGAGGATTGGGAACGTTCTCATAATCCATGGCTCTCGATACAAGTTAAGTGAATTCAAGAATCTAGTTGTACTAGGAGCTGGAAAAGCATCTATCGGTATGGCCAAGTATATCGAGGGGATCCTATTGGAAAAGATTGATTCTGGAGCAATAGTTGCACCGAGAGAGAAAGTTGCTGAAGCCAAGCTGGAGAAGATAGAGGTACTACCTTCCACTCATCCCATCCCAAGCATGCTGAGTGTTAGAGCTTCTGAGAGGTTGTTGGAGTATGCTAACTCTGTAGATTCGGAGACTCTTGTAATATTCCTTCTATCAGGAGGGGCATCCTCACTCATATCACTACCAGCATATCCTTTAACACTTGAAGACAAGGCTGAGACCACGAAACTATTACTGAAGAGCGGGGCCACGATAGATGAGATCAATATTGTTAGAAGACATCTATCAGAGATTAAAGGAGGCAGACTCTTGAAGAAGCTAAATAATGCTAGAGTAGTATCTTTGATAATCTCAGATGTTGTAGGAGATAAACTTGAAGCTATCGGTTCAGGACCGACAGCTCCAGATCCAACGACTTTTAAAGATGCTCTCGAAGTTCTGAAGAGGTATGATATCTGGGGTAAAGTGTCTGAGAGGGTTAGAAGAAGGATCGAGGATGGTCTGAATGGCTCTATAGAAGATAATCCTAAACCAGATGATCCAATATTCAATAGGGTTCAGAATGTGATAGTTGCAAGCATCTCAGATGCATGTGAAAAAGCTTGTAGATACTTGAGAATGAAAAAATATTCTGCAAAGATACTTACACGGTATATGGAGGGTGAAGCATCAGAAGTTGGAAGGTTTCTAGCAGCAATAATAAGAGAACATGCTAATGGAGAAGGTAGGCATGCTCTAATATGTGGTGGCGAGACAACGGTTAAGGTAAGAGGACATGGAATAGGAGGAAGAAATCAAGAGCTTGCACTATCGGCTTCAATAGGGATAAGTGGTTTATCAGCATGTTGCTTGGCGAGCATCGGGACCGATGGGGTTGACGGGCCGACAGATGCTTCCGGAGCCATCGTCGATGGAGAAACATATGGAGAAGCGGTTAGGAGAGGGTTAAATCCTATAAGCTATCTATCAAATAATGATTCTTATACATTTTTCAATAATGTTGGGGGCCATATAATTACCGGCCCTACAGGTACGAATGTTGGAGACCTCGTAATCGCTATAATTAGAAGGGATGAGAGTTGATCTTGAAGGCTCACCGTATAGGTTGGTTTCACCAATCAAGCTTCGAGACCGAATATATGTGAACCATCAATACTGCAAGATTATTTAAAGAAGTTCTATAGGATTATATTTAGAGAAGATTATGAAAAACTTTAAAGATACGGTCTTGAGAGTGTATGTTGGAATAACTTGAGTATGAAGATACTGGCGTCGGGAGTATTAGCCTATGTTTTATCTATCTTGATCCCTAACTTACTGTATCCATACCTAAACATCTTAACATACTCTGACATAATACTTGGTATAATGATGTTGATCATATTAGGGGTCCTAATCGGTTTCGGAACAGCCTTGATAACCAGAGATAAGACTTTATCGATCATAACATCTATAGTAGGAGGATCACTCGGATTACTTACACCATACATCTCTTCTAGCATGCTTGGAGTAACACTACCAAGATTCTTGCTAACACTCATCAACGTACCACTTACCTACATTATCACCTTGCTATCCCCAATACTAGCAGCATCTATCTCCTACATATATTTACTATCTGTAAAAGAGAAGGTAACTGTTATTGAGAGAGAAGAAGTAGAAGAAAAAGTGGAGAAGCCTTTAGAGAAGGTCGAGGAAGTGGGGAGAGAAGAAGCAGCGATCGGGATTGAACAGGAGGCCGTAAAACCTTCTGAAGAATCGATGATTAAAGCTGTGGAGAGAGAGGTTGTAGCCAAGGCTGAGGTTGGGGAGGGAGAGCAAGGTGCTGAGCCAGAGCTAGAGTTCTTAAAGGAACTGATTGAAGAGAAACGAGAAGGTAAAGAAGTAAGAATAGAAGAGGATAAAGTTGAAGAGGTATTACTGAAAAATTGTAGTTATTGTGGTGGTTCTATACCTGTGGACTCTATCTATTGTCCGCTCTGCGGTAACTATCTAGGTGAGGAAAAGAAGGAATCTTAGAATCTTTCTCATAGGATATGCTAGTTATCTAGAAAATAATCCTTCTCTTATATTGAGTGCTCTTCCCAATAGGTCTCCGAAGAAAAATGTCGCTAAGGCCGTGCCCAGTATTAGTAAGATGCTCTGAGCCAGCTCTTTCACAAAATTTCTCTCATTTATTATAGACGTGTAGAATGTGAAGACTGATGTAAGAAGTATACATATTGCTAGAGAGGATGCAAAAGCATAGATCATTTCTCTGAATATGAAGTATGGTAGGGTTAAGCCGACTACACAACCTATATAGCTAAGCCCTGTTGTTAAAGCAGAGAATATTGGAGAGACCTCTCTCAGTGTATAAGTTCTTGCTTGGAGATATGATGCAACGGCCATAGAGATCGAGGCAGCGAACCCGACTATAAGCCCTGCGACCCCAGCCACGATAGTTATATTGGTAACACCTAGAAAACCTGCGTTTACACCCATAACCTCGATAATCGCATCTGCTAAACCTAGAGCGATAAATCCAACATATTTTATCGATGGCTCATCTATCTGATCTAAAAGATATCTCTCATGTTCTTCTTCATCTCGGATAAGCCTCTCCAGATCGTATCTATATTCTTCACTAATATTATTCAAGATACTCTTATATCTTTGGATAGTTCGCGACTCATGAGATTCAAGTAGCTTGAGTGTAAAGACTAAGCCAAAGATCTTCCTAATTAGTAATATTGCTAGAATGTATATCTTACCAACCTTTGCTTTGATTCCATGATCTCCCATGAACCTAGACCAAAACATATAATGTCCATACTCTTGAGAAGCCATATCCTCCAGGATCTTCTTTCTCTCAAGATTCTTCTCTCTTACTGAGAGAATAGAGTAGACAACATAGTCTTTATACTCATCGTTGCAAAACTCTCTAAAATCCGTATTCAACTCTAATATACTATAATCAGGCAATATATATCGTTAGCCTGTCTACTATTACAGTAGAAGAAAGTTCATGTTTAGATCTATTATTTAAGCTCTCTACCGTCAATTCAGACTAATATATAAAAACGTGGGAAGAGAGATTATATTGAAGTCTAGTTGGGTTTAGAGCTACAGCTCATAGCTTTTGATAGCCTTGGAAGTAGGAGCATGGCCACGATGGTAGAGACAAGCTCAGCAAAAATTATGATAGATCCTAGTGCAGCTTTAGGCCCAAAAAGATATGGGCTTCCACCCCATCCACTAGAATATAGAAAGCTTAAAGAACATAAAGAAGCTATATCGAAGATAGCGAGAGAATCCGACATAGTGATCTTTACCCACTACCATTACGACCATATACCTAGACCGGGAGAGGATATAAGTTGGCTAACTGGTAAGAGACTGCTGATAAAAGATCCACATCATAACATCAATTTCAGTCAGAGGATGAGGGCGGGGATCTTCCTAGAATCGGTTAGGAAGGTGGATGCGAGGCCTGAGATTGCGGATGGTAAAGAATTCAAGATCGAAGATTGTAGATTGAAGTTTTCAGAGCCTGTACAGCATGGAAACGATTCTAGACTTGGATATGTTATTGAGGTATTGATTGAGGAAGCTGGAGAGAAACTGATCCATACATCAGACGTTGAAGGAATCATCGTAGAAGAACAGATGAAGTTTATCCTATCGAATATGCCTAGTATAGTAGTATGTGATGGCCCGATGACCTACATGCTCGGGAACAGTTTCTCACGGGAAGATCTAGATAGGTCTATCAAAAATCTTAAGAGAATGATTAAAAGAACTGAAATAAGTAAGATAGTTCTAGACCATCATCTAACTAGAGATAGAGATTGGAGAGATAAGTTAAAAGATTTTTAGAAAGAAGTGGGAGGGATATAGGTGGAGATACATACAGCAGCCTCATATATGGGGATTGATGAGCAGCCTCTCGAATCCATCAGAGATATTCTATGGAAGACATATAATATTAGGGAAGAATGAAAGACTATATATATTATTGGAAGAACATGTTTTACAGCCAGTCTAGGAAACATCTTCTCCAGCTTAACCTAGATTATCATATTAAGACCTTGATCAATTGAATGGCAGTAAACTTGAATAGTTAATTAGACATCTTTAAGTTCAAGATAGGTGGGATATAGGTAGCGGATGGATACACAGATCCTTGATGAAGATGAAGTATTAAATATGTTGGCTAAACCTGTGGCAGAAGCATTCAAAGAGAGATTTAAACATCTTACCCCTCCCCAATTATACGCTATACCTAAGATAATCGAGGGTAAGAATATACTCTTGATCGCTCCGACCGGCACAGGTAAGACAGAAGCAGTTCTGCTACCTATCTTAAGCAAGATGTTAGTGGAGGCTGATGGTCATGGAATAAAACTTCTATACATAACTCCTTTGAGAGCGCTTAATAGAGATCTATTAGATAGGATTGATTGGTGGGCTCATAGACTAGATCTTAAGGTTGCTGTAAGACATGGTGATACAGCATCTCGTGAGAGAAGAATACAGACGATCTCTCCACCAGATATACTTATAACAACTCCGGAAACACTTCAAGTCATTCTTACAGCTAAAGTTCTGAGAAACTATTTGAGAAGCGTCAGATGGGTTATAGTTGACGAGGTTCATGAACTTGCAACAGATAAGAGGGGTGCACAACTCTCTATAGCTCTTGAAAGGCTTAGACTGATAACTAGTCTGGATTTCCAGAGGATCGGTCTCTCCGCAACTATCGGGAGCCCTAGTAAGGTTGCAGAATATCTTGTAGGAGAAGGTAGAGAGTTCGAGATAATAGATGCCTCGGTAACTAGGAGTATGAAGATAGACATCCTGTATCCAACTCCAGATAGTGAAGACTATGATATGGCTGAGAAGCTTGGAGTATTTCCAGACGTGGCCTCAAGGCTTAGAACGATAAAGAGATTGATAGATGAACATGAATCAACACTCATATTTACAAATACTCGACCTCTTGCAGAGATACTGACGAATAGATTTAGGCTCTGGGATCAGCAAATGCCGGTGGGCATACATCATGGTTCCCTATCTAAGTCTACGAGAATTACAGCTGAGCATGGATTAAAAAGTGGTGAACTGGTTGGAATAATATGTACATCATCTCTAGAGCTCGGGATAGATGTTGGGAGAATAGATCTATGCATTCAGTACAATTCTCCTAGAGAGGTTACTAGGCTTGTTCAGAGGATTGGTAGAAGTGGGCATTCGTTAGAGAAGACTGCTAAGGGAGCGATAATAGTCATGGATTCAGATGATGCATTAGAATCCATGGTCATCTCTAGGAGAGCTAGAGATAATCAACTAGAAGACGTCTTGATCCCGGTTAACTCTCTAGATGTCTTGATGCATCAGGTCGCTGGACTCTTGATAGAATACGGTAGGATGAAAATAGACGATATCTTAACGATCTTTAAGAGATCCTACAACTTTAAAGACTTGACCATAGATACATTGAGAGACTTATTACAGCATATGTCTACTCTTGGAATAGCTGAAGTAAGGAATGGAACCGTATCGAAGCCTAGAAATAGCATGCTGTTATACGAATACTACTTTAGCAATCTATCGATGATTCCAGAAGAACATCAGTATCTAGTAATAGAGGAGAAGAGTGGTGAGCCGGTAGGGATACTAGATGAAGAATTTGTAGCAGAGTATGGTGAGCCTGGAACTAGATTTATACTGACCGGTAGGGTTTGGGAGATACTCCACATGGAAGTTGACAGAATATATGTTTCAGCTATAGAGGATTATGAGGGCGCGGTGCCTAGCTGGGTTGGAGACGAGATACCTGTACCTTATGAGGTAGCTCAGGAAGTAGGAGCTCTTAGAAGAGAATATGCTGAGAGAAGATTATCAGGTGAAGATCCTAAATCTATCATAAATGATTTTACTGATAGATATAGCGTCGGAAAAGATGTAGTCTATAGAGCTTTCAGAGAGGTTGAAGAACATCTAGAGAAGGAGATACCGGTTCCAACAGATAAGACGATCTTCATAGAGTATACGGACCCATACGTTATATTTCATATACATGGTGGATTAAAGGCGAATAGAACCATACAGAAGGTATTGGCATATACTATATCTGAAAAGGTTGGTGCACCGATATTTGGTCAGCAGAACCCTTATAGGATAGTATTCAGGTCTAAGCATATAACAGATAGAACTGTAATTGATAGTATAAGAGAGGTTTTGGAGGATGGTTTCGAGGAGAAGGTTAAGAAGGCTGTAGAATCTTCTACACTATTCAAACGTAGACTTATCCACGTAGCTAGAAAGATGGGTGTAATCAAGAGTGAAGCAAGCATAGCGGACTTAAACTTGAACCAATTCTCAGAAACATTGAAAGATACAGTAGTTTATAGAGAAGCTTTAAACTATACGCTCTTCCACGATTTCGACTTGGAAGCATCTAGAAGGCTTCTAGAAGATCTTCTTAAAGGTAGGATCAAGCTGGTAGAGTGGAGTAATATCTCCTCGGGTCCATCACCATTAGCAAAGATAACTTTATCTAGGTTTGAGCATGAAGGAGAGATAACATCAAGTGAAGGTATGAAGAAGCTTGTAGTAACTTCTGTGAAGACAAGGCTACTCTACGAGCCGTGGATACAAGCATGTACAGATTGTTTCGAATACTATGAGAAGGTCTTAGTTAAAGATATGAAAGAGAAAACTCTCTGTCCTGTCTGTGGATCAGATAGAATAGGGATTGCTAGATGTGAGCTAGAAGATGTCTTAGGGTTGATAGCTAGAAAGGGTAGACCAATAAATAGGAAAGAGAAGAAGATACTTGCAGAGTTTAGAAGAAGCTCGGTTTTAATCCAGAGATATGGTAGGGCGGCTGCAATCGTTCTTTCTTCAAGAGGGTTGACATGGAAAGAAGCGGTTGAGATACTGAAGGTTGAGGGTAAAGAGAGCTGGAAATTAGTAGAGTTAATAATAGAGGCGGAGAAGAAAGCTCTTCAGAGAAGATTTCAATAAATATTCGATCTAGAGGGGTCAAAATATACAAAGATACTTATTAGATGGGTATTTGTAACAAATATTTAAATAAGATAAGAAGCTATTGAAAAATAGAATAGGAGGCAATATATGGAGCAGGCCGCTAAGGTAGTAGAGGCTTTAATGAGATATGGACCTAGATATTTGAAAATCTCCAAGGAAACCGGAGTACCAGTAACAACGGTAAGATATATAATACGAGAGAAACTACCTAAACTAGGATTTATAGTTAGTACAGCGATAAACTATGGAATGCTAGGGTTACAGAGATACCTAGTGATTCTAGAGACATCATTACCTCTTGAAGACATGTGTAGCCTGCTCGATATGCTTGGAGAGAGAGCATACTTAAACTATTATACATATCTTATGAAAGAGAAGAAGTTCTTAACAATATTCTCGATTCCTCCATCCTTCCAAGATTCTTTCATAAACTTTCTAGATGAAATGTCTTATTCAAGATTAATTACAAACTATGTTGTTAACAAGCTGGAATATAGAAGGTTGATTCCTTTTAGAACAGATTGTTTCGACTTCAATCATGGTATATGGTCTCAGAATTGGGATGAAAAGAGTAGAAACGAAGATTTGCCAGAAATTTATGAGAGACCAACCACATTTGAAGATTTAAAATCTCTAGACTTAAAGATACTTGGAAAACTGAGCATTAATACTTTTATGAAATGCACCGAGCTGGCAGAACAGTTAAAAGTAACGAGACAGACGATTAAACGACATTATGAAAAGATAAGAAGAGTAATATATATGTATAGTTTATTGTGGATGCCTCACGAGAATCCTGAGCTTGTATCAACGCCATTAATAGTAAAGCTACCCTATAGTACAGCATCTCGTAGGGTAATGCTCACAATACCGTTTAGCCATCTAGAGATGAAAACCGATGATGAAAAATATTATGTGATGCTCTTCCTTCCATCTTTAGGATTTTACAAAACTATCAGATATATGAGTGAGAGAGCCGATATAGAGTTGATCGATTTCTTGAGTATGAGGTTTAGTGCAAACTTTCTTGCAGATGGATTACCATATGTTGATGGTAAAGGCTGGATAGATATCTTCGGTCTAATTACTGAAAAAATATTGGAGAAGGTTAAGATGTTCAAGTAGTTTTCTATGTAGGTACTTTGCCAGACTTTGTACCTATGACTTCTATGCCCAAGGCTAACATCGTCGCTGTCAATGCTGCTTGTATCAACAGTAGTATCAACAGCTCTTTAGATAGCCCTATTTTTAATGCAAACTCCTCTAGATGCATGTTATATACTTTTATATAGTCATATATAACATTTTTTCTAAAATATATTCAACATTTTATAAATACGTTAACATTGCTTATAAGATTTCTCTAAAGAGGTTATGTAGCCTACTTCTGTAAAAATATTAAAGAAAGAATCTTTCTAAAACCTTTTGTTACAACTTTTAAATCCCATTCCCATCAACACTATTACAAAAATAATCCAGGTTTTCTAAAAAATGATATCATATCTCAATTTAGATTTTTAAAATAGAGTTATATTAGTAAATATGATCATTTTGCCGATGGTTTTCTCTGTACAACATTCTAGAGGTGGATCTGGAGCTACATCGATAGCTTTAACACTTGCATACAATTTAGCTCAGAGAGGAAGGACACTATATGTTGAGGCAGACTTCTTAAACCCTGTACTTGAACATCTTATCCCCATAGAGAGACATGTTGCAAGATGGTCTAATGACTGGATTACAGGTGAGGCCTCGATAGAGGAGGCCTCGATGGATGTAAGTGGCATCGCTGGTCTACCCTCTCAGAGCCTTCACGTAGTCTATGCAAATACTTCTGAAGGTGCTAGAAGAAGAATGGAGATTCTAGATGCAGAAAAAGATAAGAGAATGGTTAAGACTTTAGAACGTGAAAGATGGATTATTAGAGATGAACCTCTAGACTATGTAGTAATCGATACTCCACCATGGATGTTCTATACTTTAGCGGTAGTAAGCCTCGTCTCAAATTATATACTATATGTTTTGAGACCGAGCCTTTATGAAGCTAGAATCTTTTCGGATAGAATGGAGAATATATATTCACATTTTACATGTCTCATTAAACCTGTAATCAACTTTTACAATCCAAGTAGCACAACCGTTAAGAAGTTTGAGAAAGAGTTTAAAGAATATTTTAGCGGAGACTACATAAAGATACCTACTATACCTGAAATATCATCCGGAATAGATATCTCGTGGATCTTCAGTCCCTCTAACAGATATACAGATCATCTGAGAGAGATCTTTAAAGAGATGCCGGCTTCAAGAGACACTATTCATACTTATGATAAGATTAAAGTTCGTTGAACGGCCTACTTGTTCGACAATATCTTCTTAATATCTCTGGATATTTCAGAACTATATCTTCAAGATCGAATATTCTCTTAACCTCGATTAGATTTAGTTCTAATCCATGAAGTGCTCTACCAAGTTTATGGAGACCTGGAAAGACTAGACGTAATGGAAGAGGTGTCTTAAATCTATAGGCTTCACTGAATTCTATCTTCCTACACCATCCATTATTAATACAGAATTCTTTCTCATCTGGGTCTTCTATATCTGATAGCTCTTTAACCGAGGCAACCTTCGAGTAGCCTACAAAAGAGTCTACTTCTTTCTTCATCAAGAAGAATGATAGATCACCTTTAGAGAATCTTCTCTTTAGGCTGGTGTAATAACAACATCTACTATAGATTAGTTCTTCATATTCTGGTTCAGCTATCCTCAATATGAAGGCTTTAACAGTATTTGACAATCCTTATAAATATATGGAAAACCATCTATTAAAAGTTATTTAAGATTTTTAAAAAAGAGGATCTCATCAAAGTTTTGAAGATAAAAATGGGATAAAAATATTATTAAGATCTTTTTTGTTTCTTCCTAATTTGGTCTAGATACATGTATACGAGTAAGGATGCTGTAGAGACCGATATTATCATCGAGCCGGTTCTAAGAGGACCATCCTCTAATACAAACCTAATATCTTCAACTTTATCATATGTATCCTTGATGACTATATAGTTGAATCCTGGACCCATCATAAAAACATCGAGCTCTTCTCTAGAGTCTGAAGCCTTCCAGCTAAATACGAGGTTCGAGACATATCTTTCTCTAAAGATTATGCCTTTGACCTTTGGAGGCACCTTGAACGATATAGATGTAGCTGAATCTCTGTACATCTGGGCCGGCTCGACCATGATACTCACATTATACATTATCAGTCTTCTCATAAAGTCTGCTTCAACAATATTTTGATATGCTAAAGTATGGTATGGTAGATTCATCCCAGACCAGACGACTTCTCCATATCCATATCTAATGTAAGCAACTAAAACTCTGTCATTAGATATTAGGAGGGGTTCAGCTCCATCCCTAAGATACTCTAGGCTTGATGAACTAATAACCCAAGGGCCACCATCGTATACAGGTGGAGAGAAGATGTTCTCTGAGATGCCGGTCGTCAAGCTATGTTCAGCTATCTTAAAATTCCAGTCATTCTCTACTTTGGTCCTATAAGTATTTGAGACCGGTATAGGTAGAGGCATCTCTGAAGACTCATCGATAGATGGCATGGTCTCTATAAATAATCTACCACCATCTGAAACATAATTCTCAAGAATCTGGAAGGCTTTCACCCTATCTCGATAACAATATCTGTAGAGAACTGTTACAGAAAACTTCTCCAAAACATCGGGTGGGATATCATCAATGCATCTTCCCTCAGCCCAGATTATGATAGGCGCGGGTTTACTATAGCTACTAATAGCAATAGACCTTAACAAGACATCGTAACCTTCATAATCGGCAAAAACCAGTACGGCGCCACTATATAGAAATTCAGAGATAGGTGGTGCAAAGTCGTTCTCGAATATTGTAAAGTCGCCAAGTTTACCGATAGGGTTAAACTTTTCTTCAGCGATTTTAAAGGCTTCTTCAGAATCAGTGAGACCCAAATATCTTATAGAACTCCAATCGAGAAGATGCATGAAAGCATTTTCATTACTAGGGCTATTTGAAACATATGATAAAGTATACTCGAACCAATACTGCCAATCAAGATATAATATACCTTGAGCGTAGTAACCTCTAGACATATAATAATCTGGTTTTAACAAAGAGATGATGTTGAATAGATGATCTTTTATACCTCCTATCCGGAAATGATTACCGAATATCGATGCTTGTAATTCATTGATAAGTTTAAACTCATGTGGAGATGAAAGATTCAGCGGGTCAAGTCTATGCCTTTCATATGATGGAATAAAAACATAGTGAAGAGATATTGTTAATATTACTAGTATGAAGAAGACATATAGATGCTTTCTTCTCATACTTGATAAGATTATTCCAAGGACTATAGAGGAAAATATCGTTAGGTATTTCATATAACGTGCAGGGTGGAATCCAGCGATCCAGGGAATGATTTTTTGAGTAGCTAAGAAAAAATGTATGATAAGTAAGATTGGAATCAGCGAGATGACGGCTACTCGGTTCAAAAAGGTTTTACGGTCTCTTCCTTTAAGATAATAAATATAATATATAAATATAATATATAAAGAATTAGGAATATGGGCGTACCAGGTAGAGAGCTACTGGTCTTAGGTAATGAAGGTATCTCTATCAATACGAAGACTGGGAGATAGTCGCCTATATTAAATGGATGGGGCAAATTTTCCACTAATCCTGGACGTATCTTTGTCGTTAGCTCGAAATAAATTAATGGTCCAAGGTATATCGTAGTCAAACCTACTAAGAAGATCAATAAGAGCGCTGTTCTTTTCATTTTAATCTTCCAGCTTATCTCATCACTAAATATCCATAGAAGTGTTGAAAGTACTAGGAAGCCGCCAACCGCTTGATGACCCATAATAGAGAAAGAGGCGAGGGCTAGATAACCCATCAGATATATTCTTTTATTTGTTCGTAACCATTTCTCGATTAATAGCAGACCCCAGGGGATGGCTGGTAAAGTAAGAAATTCTGGATAGTTTCCACCCCATAACCAAGGTTCCAATAGACCTGGAGAAGATATTAGGAAAAAACTGGCACCGATTATTGGCATGATCTTACTACTACTTTCTAGTATGGATGAGAGAAGCGATACTATTCCAGCTAAAATAAGTATTGCTGAGAAGAAAGACATCCAGTTTAAAAGCTGTATGATCTGTAGATAGTTTAAATCAAAAATGATGGTCACGGTTGCAGGGAGTATGTACGTGGAGGGTGTATAGAACGTGAAATGCGGGTTCCCAAAATAATATGTTGGAAACCATTTGAATCCTTCAAACCCTAGAGACTTGATTATGTTGATTTTTGCAGAATGGGGTACTGCATCAACTCCTAAAGCCGTCTCTGGGAATCCCATAAAATTAGACAGTATATAATATAGTATAGTCCCGTAAGATATGAGAAGTGTGAAAATAACTATTGAGTATCTTAAATCTCGATTTCTATTAACCATCTTCTTAAGCCTAGTGATTATGAATAGTTATGAAAAATTTAAATTAAACTTTTAATGCAATTCCACGAATTGGGTTGTTTTTACCGGGACGTCAAATCAAGTCTTATTACATCTATGAAGAACGTTATGATTGGCTTACCGAACCTAGAAGATTTGAGAAAATATATCATCATCTCAGAGCTAGAGCTTACCTAAAGAATCTTCTCAAGATTAATCGTTCTAGCTGGATACTCGATGCAGGCTGCGGAACCGGGTTGATTACTATAAGCATTCCTCCACCTGTAATTGGAGTAGATATAAATCTATGGAACTTGAGAAAACTTCAGTCTAGATTAAGAGATAAAGAGCTTGTCCAAGCAGACTTAGAACATCTACCATTTAGAGATAATTGTTTTAGTGTTGTAAGCTGTACAGAAGTTTTGGAACATCTACCATTACCTGAGAAGGCTGTTAGAGAATTTTATAGAGTTTTAGAGGATGGAGGAGTGTTGATTGGCACCGTACCCAGCATACATCCAGTATGGCGTTTTAGAAGATATCTCCTTACAACTTGTCCAGTCTCTGAACCTTTCCATAGAAACTATACAAGTAGACAAATAAGAGAGATGTTAAAGATCTTTCCAAAGATTAAGATTAGGTGCTTCCTACTTTGCATGAATTTGTTTTTTGAATCTTATAAAACTTCTACTTGAAAAAATCCTACCATTTATCGTGAAGTAGTATATCATAGTCATCGCCAAAAAGATGATAGACAAGATGTTAAAAATCCAGTTAAGAGTATCCTCGCCCACATATCTTATCATGATCTTAATATCTCCTCTAACCCCGCTTAAGTTATAATAGATGAAAACAGGGCCGATTAGATTAGGTTTCAACTCTATATTGTCTAGATAAGCTCTCCATCCATCATCATAGTTAACTTTAAAGATGAGATAGCAGTCTTCTGTAAGCCCCTTAACCTCTACATAGATCAAGTCGCTAGAAACTACCTTATAATCTAAAACGTGGCCACACTCCATATCTCCGATCAATTCAAGATATCTTTCAAGGCTCTGTATATCATGTATCTCTCTAAGGATAGGTATGTGGTCAACCTTCTTTACAAGCTGTATCGGTCTAGAATCATCTAATGAAATCTCATATACTTTGACATGATCTATCTCTCTTATTACATTGAGCTTGTTCTCAAACTTCTCTGGATATCTATAGTCTTTGTATGGTAAGCGGGCTGATGGAAAATCTACGACTAAATATTTCACATTGAAGGCTTCAAGCCATTTGATGCTAAGTGTACTGTTAGGACTATTATTAACAAAGTATGAGATGTGAGCCCACATAGGATTTAAGCTTCCCGAGACTTCGTCGAATCCACCTCTGACCTGCGGCTTATCGGTGAAGACGTTCAGCCAGAATGCTATTGAGCCCGTAACATATACTCTTGGCCCGAACCTATCTCCAGACAGATCATTAATGAAGACTGCGATCTTCTTCTCTATGGAATCTTCTATCTCATGGTCGCCTACTCTATAGATGTTCCATGCAGAATTCAGTCCCTGAGCATAATAGATTATAGCGATACCAAGCAATATCGTTATGATTCCGATACTATACCTTCCTAATCTTTTAAGTGAGGAGAATAAAAAAGAGGTTGCCAATCCATATAATGAGATGTCGAATTCTGGATTGTATCTTATGGCTTGAGGCAGCAGTTCTATACCGGCAAATTTATTAAAGCCGACTACGAGTAAGAATATTGTTGCGAGTAGCAGTGTTACTGATGATGCTTTCATACCTTTTTTAGATTGTAGCACTCTGGCTAAAGCATACGTAGATGATAAAACCAATACTATAACAACTATATGTGGAATCGTCAAAGTCTGCTTATCTGCTGTTAACTGTAAATAGATTCCAAGAGCATACAGATATTCATAATCATAAACGAATAGACAGAGTCCCCATCCAAGAAAATATAAAATTATGAATTTTTTAAAGGTGCTCCAACCCGATAAAACGGTTATAGATAAGAGAAATATTAGAAGTGATACAGATGCGATCAGATTGGTCAAGTTAACTAATGCGATCATAAAGACTGTAGCTATAAGAGATATCTTCTCTCCGGATTCTATATGATAGTAGAATAATGCCACCGTGATTAAAGCCAACGATAATCCTAAGAGATGGGGTGTCTCACCATATAATCCAATAAGTGTTACATGGTCAGGATATGATTGTATCTCTGGATAAGTATACAACGATCTATGAACCGATGGAAGACATAGATAGATTATGCTAGATAAGGATCCAGCCAATACTGAACGGGATATTGAGTAGATGAAGAAGTAGATGGCCAATGGAAGTATTATCAAGGTTAGAGCCGTGATCTTTCTATAGGCTTCCGGTATATCTACTCGTAGAAGTATCGAGGTTAAATCTACAATGTATAGAAATCCAGGTGAGTAAGATAGTTTGAAGGGGTGTCCACCATACCAGAGAGGGTTCCATCTAGGTATGGGAAAATTCTCAAAGAGCATTCTAGATTGAGCGATATATGCAGACTCTATAGAGCCTGTATTCCAAGTATATTTACCATGTAATAGTGGATAAGATTGGATAATCGCTAGAACTACTACTATTATTATCGGTATCGAGTGGATCTTCTTCAACAGTATCATTCACGATCTTCAAATTAATATCTTTTACAATCTTCAATAATATAATTTTCAATAATATAATTCAATCTCGTATTATATCTCAGGGATTAAGGTCTTGTATGCGAAATATAGAATAGAAATCCTTAATAAAATATTACATTACAGTGATGTTAGAATCTCTATGGCTAATACTGTTAGAGAGATGGGAGAGTAAGTCTATAGCTGTTATAATCTTGTCAGCATCACTTATACTTCTAACCCTACCATTCTACATTACTTTCAACGAGCTCCTCACATCTATAGTTAAATCAATCGGTTTATGGTACTTCATAGATAGATATATCTCACCTATAGTGGCTGCGATGACATCTTCGATGCTACAGCTAATGAATATTAAAGCATCTTTCAACGGGCCAATAGTATACATCGTCGAACCGACCGAGAACATAGCACTCTATATTGCATGGAATTGTATCGGATGGCAGAGTCTAGTAATCTTCACAGCCATCTCTTATCTAGCATTAAAAGATAGTAGGCTTCCCAGATTCGAGAAGTTTATAATAATTATTTTAGGACTTGAGGGCACGCTACTCATAAACATCTTGAGGATCGCTCTAGTAGGCTTAGTAGCAGCATATCTTGGAAAACTTCATGCTATAATCTTCCATGACTATATTGGCTCATTGATAAGTTTCGGATGGCTCCTCGGCTTCTGGTATCTGTTCTCTCATAAATCCAGTGGAGAAGGTTTAGAGGGTGAGAAATCTTGATCGCCGAGATACTAGCATATTCTGGATTGGCTTTTGGAATATTATTCTTCACCTACGCTATTAGACATTACGCTGCACTTATCAACATAGCCATATCGTTATTTAGAAGTAGCTCGCTAAGAAATAATAATGTCAGAAATTATAATGGTGGTACTATTAATGGGATAAGATTGAGGATAGCCGATGATAAGATCACTAATGGTGGTAGAGTTGATAGAAGTCCACCGATGATCAGCATTCACATACCACTCTATAATGAGGAGAAGGTGGTAGACAGGCTAATGGAGGCTTTGACATCAATAGACTATCCAAACTATGAGGTGATAGTAGTGGATGATTCAACGGACTCAACTATCGAGAAATTAAAGAAGTGGAATAATCATCCAAAGGTAAAGATAATTCATAGAGATAATAGGAGAGGGTTTAAGGGTGGAGCGCTTAACGAAGCATTGAAGAATATGAATGATGAGGCTAGATATGTTGTCGTCTTCGATGCAGACTTTATCCCACCTAGAGATATTCTATGGAGGTTCCTAGAAATCTTTGAGAACAATGGGAATGGTTACGGCATAGAATCATGGGAAAAGAAAGATGT
Source organism: Candidatus Caldarchaeales archaeon (assembly GCA_039630055.1). Taxonomy (GTDB): domain Archaea; phylum Thermoproteota; class Nitrososphaeria_A; order Caldarchaeales; family Wolframiiraptoraceae; genus Geocrenenecus. Next base: position 41,395 of record JBCNVN010000009.1, read on the forward strand.
TGTTGCAGTCCAAGGATATCAGTGGCATGTTCTCAATGCTTCAGAGAACTGGATAACAAAAGCTGTAACAGCAGAATATGCTGGAAATTATCTTGTTGAGAGAGTGTATATGGAGAATCTACCAGGCTTGAAGATGGTTGCTGGAAGCGTCTTCATGGTTAGAGCAGACATTCTTAAAAGATATGGTTGGAGGGAGAGCCTTACAGAAGACTGGGATCTTACCCTCAGATTCTATAGAGATGGTTACAAAGTTTTATACACACCCCTTATCGCGGCTCCAGCAGAATGTCCATCAACATTGACCGCTTTGATGAGGCAGAGGTCTAGATGGTCTGAAGGACATACATTTGCGGTAAAGAAGTATTTTAGAGAGATCTTGCAGAGCAGGTTCCTATCTCTAAGAGAGAAACTTGAGTTTCTATACCTTACACAATACTACCTTAACAGCTTGTTCTTCATCATCGGTACATTCTCATGGCTTTTAGCAGAGTTTCTAGGAGCAAGGATCCCCTTCTGGACAAGCCTCTTCGGATGGTCCCTGCTACTCACAAACCTCATGTCTCTACCATTAGTT